>JANPLH010000124.1:0-47524 GCA_031426435.1 Saprospiraceae bacterium
GCGCCTCCTTGCTCCAGACCACCCCGTTTTGAACTCGCCTAATAAAATCACGGCCAAAGACTTCGAGGGCTGGGTGCAGGAACGGGGCCTCTACTTCCCCAATGAATGGGCACCTGAATACACGCCCATACTCAGTTGCAACGACCCCGGCGAGCCTGCCCGTGATGGCAGCCTGTTGGTAGCTAAATACGGCGAGGGCTGGTACGTTTACACGGGGCTGTCGTTCTTTCGGGAGCTGCCGTCGGGGGTGCCGGGGGCCTATCGGTTGTTTGCCAATCTGTTGGGATTGGGAAAGGCGGCACGTTAATTCTCAGCCATTATCTAATACAGCAGCCCCTTTGAATGAATTGATTCAAAGGGGCTGCGTCCGTTAAAAAGAGCATGTAACCCATCCCAAATCAGGTGTAACCCATTGGCTATTTTACTTCGCAACTCAGCAACTGTTCCTCCTTCCCATCCACTGTTTTAACGAACCCTTCCAATAAATCTCCAATCTGCACTGGGCCGACCCCAGCGGGGGTGCCGGTAAAGATGAGGTCACCTTGCAGCAGTTTAAAATATTGGGAAACGTAGGTGATGATGTTTCCGAAGGAAAAAAGCACGTCACGGGTGTTGCCGTGCTGCACGGTTTGGCCATTTTTGCGCAGCAAAAACTCAATATTGCCGCCGCTGTTGACCCGGTGCAACGGTACGAACTTACCCAGCACCGCCGAGTTGTCGAAGCCCTTGGCGATTTCCCAAGGATGGCCTTTTTTCTTCAGTTCTTCTTGCACGTCACGGGCGGTGAAGTCAATGCCGAGCGCCACTTCCTCATAGTAGCTGTCCGCAAACTCCGGCTGCACGGCCTTGCCGTTCTTGCAGATTTTCAGCACCACCTCGCACTCGTAGTGCAGGTCTTTGGTGAAATCGGGATAGTAAAATGGCTTCTCGTTCACCAACAGTGCCGACGGCGGCTTCATGAATACCACGGGCTTGCCCACTGGCACTGGGTTGTTGAGTTCCTTGGCGTGGTCGGCGTAGTTGCGGCCTATGCAGATTATTTTCATGGTTAAATTGCTTCATTGTTAGATTGTTGGATTGCTCGATTGTTGAAGCACTGCACCCCAACAATCGAGCAATCCAACAATTCAGCAATCCTTACAAATCAAACTTGATGCCCTGCGCCAGTGGCAAAGTCTTGCTGTAATTGATGGTATTCGTCTGGCGGCGCATGTATGCCTTCCAGGAATCGGAGCCGGACTCCCGGCCACCGCCCGTTTCCTTCTCGCCACCGAATGCCCCGCCGATTTCGGCGCCGCTGGTACCGATGTTCACGTTGGCGATGCCGCAATCGGAACCATTGACTGCCAAGAAGCGCTCGGCCTCCCGCATGTCGTTGGTCATGATGGCAGAGCTGAGGCCCTGCGGAACGCCGTTCTGGATGGCAATGGCCTCGTCGAGGTCCTTGTATTTCAACAGGTAAAGAATCGGTGCAAATGTCTCGTGTTGCACGATGGCCATATCGTTGGTTGCTTCCGCAATGCACGGCTTCACATAGCAGCCGCTCTCGTAGCCTTGGCCTTCCAGCATGCCGCCTTCCACGAGGACGGTGCCGCCCTGCGCCTTGCATTGCTCTATGGCGCTGAGGTAGGCGTCCACCGCCGCCTTGTCAATCAGCGGGCCGACGTGGTTGTGCTGGTCGAGGGGGTCGCCGATGCGGAGTTGGCCGTAAGCCTTGGCCATTTTCGTTTTCACTTCCTCGAACTGGCTCTCATGGACGATGAGCCTGCGGGTGGTGGTGCAGCGTTGTCCCGCCGTGCCGACTGCCCCGAAGAGCGCCCCGGTGAGCACGATGTTCAGGTCGGCGCTGGGGGTGACGATGATGGCGTTGTTGCCGCCGAGCTCCAACAGGCTGCGGCCAAGGCGGCCCGCCACGGTTTGCCCGACGATTTTGCCCATGCGGGTGCTGCCCGTGGCGCTGATGAGCGGTACACGGGTGTCCTTCGTCATCCACTCGCCCACCCGGTAGTCGCCGTTGATGAGGCTAACGACGCCTTCGGGGACGTTGTTTTCTTTCAAAACCTTGTGGAAAATATTCTGGCAGGCCACGCCGCAGAGGGGCGTTTTCTCCGACGGCTTCCAGATGCAGACGTCACCGCAGACGAGCGCCAGCATGGCGTTCCACGACCAAACGGCCACGGGAAAGTTGAACGCCGAGATGATGCCGACCACGCCGAGCGGATGCCACTGCTCGTACATGCGGTGGTTGGGGCGCTCAGAGTGCATGGTGAGGCCGTAGAGCTGGCGGCTGAGGCCGACGGCAAAATCGCAGATGTCAATCATTTCCTGCACTTCGCCGAGGCCCTCCTGGAGGCTCTTGCCCATCTCGTAGCTGACGAGTTGGCCGAGGGGTTCTTTGTAGCGGCGCAGTTCTTCGCCGTACTGCCGCACGATTTCGCCCCGCTTGGGCGCTGGTATTTCCCGCCAAACGAGGAAGGCCTCCTGCGCCTTGGCCAGCACGGCTTCGTACTGCTCCCGGGTGGTCTTGCTCACGCTGCCGATGAGCTCGCCGTCCACGGGGCTGTGGGATTGAAGGTAGTCGGCGCTGGAATGCGATACTTGTCCGGTGCTGGTGCCGGGGTTTTGGGCTTGGAGGTGGAGTTTGGAAAGGAATTCTTTTGCCATGAATTGAGTATTGAGATTTTGGTTAGGTGAACGGGGATTTTGGGGTTGGGTTTTGGGAACGGGGCGCAAAGATAAGGGGAGGGTGAAGAAATACCCAATAGTAGAAAGTATTATTTCATTCTCAGATTTATCTTTGCCAAGTACAAATCAACCATTCAAATTCGTACAGTAAAATATTCCCAACATGACAGCAAATGACCATTTCGAAAAAGGAAAGGAGCTTTACGAAGCTGAAGAATACCAAGCTGCTCTCTTGTCGTTTGAAAAAGCTATTTCCTTAAACTCAAATTCAGTGGAATACTGGACTGAAAAAGCAACTGTTTTATGGAAATTACACCGACATATCGAAGCTTTAGAAGCCTGCACAAAGGCAATTGAAATTAATACTGAATATGCGCCCGCATGGCGTAGAAAGGGCATCCTATTAGAAGATTTAAATCTCACGGATGAAGCGTTGATTGCCTTTAACAAATCTATTAGTCTCAATCCTAAATATGTTCTAGCATATGTTGCTAGGGGGATTTTCTTTGGAAAGTTAAATCGAATGGAAGATGCATTATTAGATTTTAACAAAGCATTAGACATTGATTCAGAATCTACAAACACACATGTCAATATAGGGAAAGCATACATGGAGTTAGGCCAAAAGGATAAAGCTTTGGAGCATTATAATAAAGCTATTAAATTAGGAAAAACAGATGCAGTCACTTATTATAATCGAGGAGTCTGTTTTAAAGATTTAAACCGTAAAGAAGAATCTCTTGCTGACTTTGACAATGCAATTGATATTGACCCGAAATATGCAAGTCCATGGCAATATAAAGCAGGAATGAAAGCTGAAGAAGGAAATTATGAAGCTGCAAAAATACTATTTTGCAGGGCGTTCTATTTAGAGCAAAGTAAAAATGATGCTATAAATTTGGTTTCAATTTTAACCCGTGCTTCTCCTTCAACATTGCTTGCATTCAGAGTAATTACTCAATTGCTACCTCCTGAAAAATATGCTCAGAATGCAAAGCTAATCAATGAAACCTTTCAAGCCTGTACACAATTCGTATTATTTCAATCTTATCATAGTCTATTCATTTCAGCAACTACTACACAATTGTACTCATTAAACAAATGGTTTGGCGTCATTAACTACTGGATGGGCGACCCTCTTAGTTCGTTTGATACACTTAAAAACCTCACCAATCAAGATGACGGAGCTGACGACTTGATGTCTTGGTACTATCTCATTTTGAGCTGTAATCATTTCGCTGAAGATGTTGCCCCCTTTTTGGATAGTGTGTTTGATAAGGCTATGTCCTATTGCGACAAAGTACCATCCACAGAAAATGAAAAGCTGCAACAATATTATGCTGGGCTAATCTTGCTCTTGGACGATGAAAAGGATAGTTCGCTCAGTTGTTTGTTACCAATTGCAAATGATTTCCTTCCTGCTGCTTTCATAGCTTTAAGTATTCTTCATGAGGAAGGTCCGCACGAACAGCGAGACGAGGTGTTAGATATCATACTGCAAAAAGAAGAGGAAACAGAAGATGGATTTCTGCTTGGCATAGAACCCCATCAATTAGATTTGGAAAATAATGACTTCGAAGCGGTCTTTGGCCATGCTTGCCATTATTTCGAAATTGAACCTGTTCTTGAAACAATGCGAGACTTGGTGGATGGAGAAATCACTGTGAACAAGCCATTTTATGAACTATGGCAACTTTCCGCCGCTGACCATGAAAAGGCTTCGGAGTTCATAAGGCAATACATTCTTCGCAATCTCTATGATGAACTTTTCTCTGTCAGAAAGGAAAAGCTACAAGCCATTCGCTTTCGACTCACACAAGAGCAGTTTGACTCCCTCGAAAAGCAAATAGAGGAGGAGCCTCGCAAAGTCCGCTTGTTCATAGAAGAAATGGAAAAAGGTATTGCTAAAAATAGATTGGAGTCATATTTTGCAGAGCATGTTCAAGAGTTTTCACTTTCTGCTGAAAAGTATTTCCAACTCATTGCTTACTACTATCTCCAAGGGCATTTAGACGAATACCAGCATTTCTTGTTGGAGACCTATACCGTCATTCAAAATGTGACTAAAACCCAACTCCCCGAACATTGGTTTGCTGGTTTGAAAGATGGCATGAAAGATTCAATTGGTGGCACCCTCGGCATCATTTCTGGGACAATCACTAGCATTATTATACCACCGGAGGCAATTCCACTAAAAGTTGGTGCAGGAGTTTTAACTGCTTTCGCTGTCAAAGCAGGCACTGCAACACTTGTTGAACTTGCATTGAAGTGGTTCAAGGAAAACTATTCAAAATCAAAACCTTTCACCGATTTCAAAGCCGATTTTGAGCAATTCTTGGCAAAAGAGAAAGAACAGCTTGGGGATAATTTTGATAAGTCATATCCTTTGCATGGGTTTGAAGAAATGATTTATATGTTGAAGAACTAAGGTGAGAGACTTACCAGAGATTTAAATAATATCACTTCTTATGGCTCACCGCCCACGGCCACTACATCCCCATTTCTACCACTCCTTCAAAACCTATCTATAAAATTTTGGGAAAGAAATATGAGCAAGGCATCCTTTACTTTACTATCCTAACAAGGCTTAACTTTACGAATAACATTTGCCCAATAATAACCTCAGCTCCCATTAAAAAGGGCCATTCGAACCACAATGATTCGAATGGCCCTTTTTAAAAACCATATATCCCAATCCTATGCTACTTCGCCACCATCAGCCGCTGCGAAAATGGCCGCTTGCCCGCTGGCGTCACCTGCACGAAGTACAAGCCGTCGTTCCAGCCATTCATGCGTATTTGGTGGATGGTCTCTGTCACCTCGTTCAGTTGCTCCCGGTGCACCAAATGGCCAAAACGGTTGAACACTTCCACCGTGACCTGGCGGCCTTCCAGCTTCGACATTTCGATGGAAAACGCTTGACTCGCTGGGTTCGGGAATAGCGTAAATGCCGTCACAGACTCAAACCGGGCGGATACAAGCTGCTCGGATAGCACATTGCCCGCAAGGTCGTAAAGGGTAAGTCGGTAAAAGTTGTCGCCTTCAATGGGCGATAGGTCAATGGCCTGAACAGCGATTTGCTCGGATTGTACTGGCTCGGCGATGCCTGTCAGCATTGGCTGGGCAGGCTGGCCGTCCACTAATTTTTCCAACACCCAAAAGCCAGCATTGGCAGGCGTTTCAAGGATGCCGAAGACGGCCACTTCTTCCAAATTAGGCTGTGCAGCAAGTTGGATGGAGGCTTGACGACTGCCCGTACCACCGTTGTCCAAGCTGCTGGCAATGTTCACTGTATAGTCTTCCACCTCGCCATTAGCCACCGTTTCGCAGGGTGTAGGAGCGGCGGTGCCCCTTTTCATCGTAACCCTCATGCGGGTAGGCCCGGTGAGCGCAGTGGCGGGTATGGCGATGGTGCCGTTCACGTTGAAAGTGGCGGTACCATTGGGTGGTGCGGAAACGGCCTGCACAAAGGCTACCTCGCCCGGCTCCTGAAAGCTACCGTCGTGGTTGTAGTCAATCCAGATTTTCCAGTATTCTTCGTAGGTGTACCAACTGAAACCAGCCGTGAGCGTGATGGCTTGGCTTTGGCCTTGGGTCGCATTGGCCGTGAGGCCAGTAAAATCACTGTACGCTAACTTGCCGGAAGTCTGGCTGAAGGTACCGACAGCTACCCCGGCCACCCAGTCGTGCCAAGGGAAAGCGCTGTTGGAGGCACAGTAGCTTGCCCCGCCGCCGCCATTGCTGCAAGCGCTCGGCGGTGTGACGGTCATGGCCTTGGTACAGGTGGCGCTGGTGGCGTCCTGTATGGTGAAATTGATGACGCCGCCGTTGATGGGGTATGGCCCCATGAGCGTCGCCGTGCCGTAAGGCCCATTTTGCGGAGCACCAAGAATGGTGGTCGCCCAGCTGCTGCCCGTGTTGGAACCAGTGACGGTCATACTAAAGGTATAAGTATCGTCGGCAGGGTCATTGGGAGTGCCATTGTTGCTGCAAATGAGGGTAGTCGCCGTGGCGTTGATAGCGCAGGGGGTCGTGCTGGAGCAAGGGGCGGGCGGCGTCACGCTGCCCGTGGCGGTGCAAGTAGCCGTGCCAACGTCGGTCACGGTGAAATTGACCACGCCGCCGCTGATGGGCAGTGGGCCAATGGCCTTGGGCGTGCCGTAACTGCCCGTATAGTTAGTGCCGCCGATGCTGCTTGACCATGTGGCTCCCGTGCCGTTGCCGTTCACGGTGAGGTTGAAAGTATAGGTGTCGTCAGCAGGGTTGGTGTTCGTGCCGTTTGCGTTGCATGCAATGTTGGACACGGACGAGGTGATGCTGCATGGCACGGGGCCGCCGCTCACGAGGTTAATCACGTAGTCCTCTACTTCTCCGGCGGGGATGGTCTCGCAGGGCGTTGCGTAAGCGCCCCTTTTTAAAGCAACCCTCATGCGGGCTATGCCGAGGTCGGCGGTGGAAGGCACGAGCACGGTGCCGATTTTGGTGGCAGTAGGCGTACCCAGCGGTGGTGCGGCAGTTATGCCAGCATACGCTACTTCGGCAGGCTCCTCAAATGTGCCGTTGCGGTTGAAGTCAATCCAGACCTTCCAGTACTCGTCGTAGGTCTGCCAGCTGTAGCTGTTTTCGAGCGTGACGGTGTAGCTGGTGCCCGTGTTTAAATCGGTGCTGACGGCGCTGTAATAGGTATAAAGCGCCTTGCCGGATGTGTTTTCAATACTGTTGAGCTTCACCCTCGTTACCCAGTCCACCCAAGGCGTTCCGCTGCTGGCGCAATAGTTGGTCGGGTTGGTGCCCGAAACGCTGATGACCACGCTGCCGGTCTTGGTGCAGGTATGCGAATCGGTGACGGTGACGCTATAGGTGCCACTGTTCAGGTTGTTGATGGTGGCAGCGGTGGCACCCGTGCTCCAAAGGTAAGTAAAGGGCGAGGTGCCGCCCGTGGGTGCTGCCGTGGCGCTGCCGTTGTTGGCGGGGGCGCTGGTCTCGTCCACCCCGGTCAGGTTGGCGTTGAACGGCCCTGGCTGGCTGATGTTGACGATGAGGGTGCCCGTGTTGCCGCCGTTGTCGGTAGCCGTCACGGTGTAGTTGCCTGCGGCAAGGTTGGCGATACTCGGCGTTGTGGCCCCGTTTGACCAGGCATAATTAAAGGGCGCTGTGCCATTGGCCACGGCCACATTGGCGCTGCCGTTGTTGCCGCCGTTGCAGTTGACATTGGTTTTATTGGCCAACTGCACATTGAGCGAGCCGCCCTGCCCCGTGGGTATGACGAAGCTGGCCTTGTAGTTCGCCCCGTTGTTATTCGCCCTGATTTGTATGTCCGGCGTGCCGTTGTTGTCAAAATCCACGTCAGATTCCAAATATATTTCGATGAAATAACTGCCGGGATTTAGGCCCGAAAGCAGGTTCAGGTTGGGGTTCCCATCCCTTGTTTTGGTGCGGTATGGGCCGTTGGCAATGGTGGTCAATTGCGGCAGCAAAAAAGGCGTGAACGAACCGGGGCTGCCCGATTGCAGGTAAATGCGGTAGAACAGCTTGGCGTTCATGATGTTGTTGTCGCAGCTTTCCCAAGTCTGCGACTTGGCCTTGGTGATATTCAGGCTGGTGGGCGAGCCGAAGTTGTGTCCCGGAAAAACGGTGAGGTACGGGCAACTTGACACTTGGTAGGTGGAGGTGATGCCATTCACTTCGATGTCTATTTGCGTGGAGCAGTCCGACACGTAGGCATAACCGCAGGCGATTGTTTTCTCATGGAAAAACAGGGATAAAATTGCTGACAGGCCAATGCCGTACAGCAGCTTACATGCGTTCATAAGGTTTGAAGTTTTGGTAAATAATTGTAAATGCCCTTGCCCCGCAGCAGGGGCTTGCGGTCAAGGATGATTGTCAAAATTTCTTCTTAAAAGCACAGTAAAAATCGGCTGTAGGGAACGCCGCAAGCGGGAATTCAGTGGTATTCCAAACTTGTTTTTTAGCGAATGAGAATTCAGACGTGCCTTGAAAAGGAGGGAATCTTTCGATGATTGTTCAGCAAAATTAAAACGCAGTTTTTGATTCTACAAACTTTGGTGAAAAAAGGGCAAAATAAAGACCTGTCAAGTTTCGAAAAATTGGCAGGTCTCGGCCTAAAACACAGCTTCGGCCACCTGCCGGATAGTATCCGCATCGCCCATGGTGTAGTAATGCAGACAAGGTATGCCACTGGCCTTCAGTTCCTTGGATTGGGCTATCAACCATTCCACGCCAAGTTCTTGCCTCGATTTTGGCGTAGCGGCCTTCTGCAGTTCTGCCACCAGTACGTCGGGCAGGTCAATATAAAAATGGCGGGGAATGGAGCTTAGTTGGTGCAGTTTCGTCAGCGGCTTAAGACCCGGCACGATGGGCACGTTGATGCCCGCCTTTCGGCACTCATCCACAAAAGTGAAATAGTGTGCGTTGTCAAAAAACATCTGCGTCACTATATAATTCGCCCCGGCGTCCACTTTTGCCTTGGCAAAGGCGAGGTCGCTGGCGAGGTTCGGCGCCTCAAAATGCTTTTCTGGGTAACCCGCCACGCCAATGCAGAAGTCGGTTTTTAGGCCGTCCTTGATATTGTCGTCAAGGTATTGGCCCCTGTTCATCCCATCAATCTGCCTGACGAGGTCGAGGGCGTACTCGTGGCCGTTGGGGTCTGGCACGAACCTGCCATCAAAGCTGGCGGCATCGCCCCGCAGGGCCAGTACATTGTTGATGTTGAGGAAGTTGAGGTCAATGAGGGCGTTCTCCGTTTCCTCCTTCGTGAAGCCGCCGCAAATAAGGTGCGGCACGGCGTCCACCCCATAGCGGTGCATGATGGCAGCGCAGATGCCCACTGTGCCTGGTCGTTTGCGGATGGCGATTTTCTCGTAATAGCCGCTCGGCATTTTCTTGTAAATGAAGTCCTCCCGGTGGTAGGTCACGTCAATGAACGGCGGCTTGAACTCCATCAGCGGGTCCAGCGTATCGAAAATGGCCTTCATGCTGCCCCCTTTTAGCGGAGGTAGCACCTCAAACGAGATAAGGGTCTGGCCTTTGGCATTCTCAAAATATTCGGTGACTTTCATAAATGAAGGTGATTGTTGGATTGTTGGGGGTGTTGAATTGTTGGGGGTGCAAAGCTACGACCAATGGCTACTAATCTCCAAATTAACCTACTGCCCGAACCACATGGGTAAACTGCCAACTGTACTCAAAAACCCCGCATCAAATATCGCTTATCGTTGATGAGCATGGAGCTGACGCTGTGGTCGCCATTGAGGTACAGGATGATTTTGTCTTTTTTGTCGTTCACGAATTCCCACTGGAAGCGCTCTTCTTGCTCCCCTGCGAGCTTGTCTTCCTTGTCAGAAATGCGCTTTACGGGGTACTTCCAGGTTTTGTCTTCCCGTAGGCCATCCTCGTACTGCACGAAGGAACGTTCCACTACGTAGTATTGCTTGGTGATTTTTACTTTTTTGTCTGGGCTGGCAGCGGCGGCACTATCGGCGGCGGGGGTGGTAGGGACGTCAACCGCCAATGAGTCGGCAGCAGGGGAGGCGCTGTCCTTTTTCTTTTTTTTCACCTCTTTTTCTTCAATGGTGATTTCCACTACAAAACTTATGGTTGTGCTGTCCTTCATGCGCAGACGCTCCTGCACCCGGTCGGTCGTGTGTATGCGCAGAAAGGGGTGGAACTTTTTGCCCCAAATCGAGTCAGGGTGCGCAATGGCCATTTCTCCCCGGTCGGTGAAAAAGGCTTTTTCCTGCTCCTTCACTTGTCCTGGAATGGCGGGCAGATAAAAAATCGTTTCCTTGTCCGTCGGGGAGCGCCTGAAAATCAAGGTCTCCACCATACTGTACTTGTTCAAAATCACCTTCAAATGCCCTTGCAACCGTGCGTCACGGGCGTTCATCAGCGTCAACTTGAAGCCGTATTCCTCTGGCTGCATGTTGTTGATGTTGTAAACGCCTTCCAAGCCCTCGCCCTTCACGTAGAGGTTCGAGTGCGTGATGCCGAAACTGTACTCACCGGGGTCGAGGTCTTCCTGCTGCTCTTTGGGCACCTCTTTCACGGCAGGCTTGAAGTCGTAGCCTATCAGCTCATCTGGCGCAAAAAACCGACGGTCGGAGATGTAGCTGTGCTGCGCCTGCGCCCAAAGGGCGAGCAGCGAAAAAATGAGCAAGAAGTTCGTTTTCATAATTTTACGAAATTGATTTTATGCTTTTTGTTGCCGGAGGCAATTCATCCTCATCCCTCATCCCTCCTCACCTCATCCCTCCGACCGTGGCCCCGTTCAGCAGCAGCACCTCGCCCGCCCTTTTTCCAAAAAACAGGCCGAGAAAGCCACGTTTGCCCCCTTCGGTTTCAATGCCAAGGCTGGGCCGTCCGCAAAGGTCGGACAAATGGGCCCCATCCAGCACCAGCTTGGCCTCCTTTTCTACCTTTATTTTTTTGCCAGCAGCCATGCGCACCTCGCCACGCAGGGTCAGCGTTGCGCCGCTGCGCACGGTCACGTCATTGCGGAGCAACCGAAAATCCCAAGTTTCATCCTGCCGCACTTCGATGGCCTCGAAAGCCGAAGGCACGGCAAAGGGCGATGCCCAGATGCTGCGTCCATGGGTACCAGCTACCAGTTTGCCTTCGCAATAGTTCACCTCAAAGTCGTTGACGATGCAAACGGGCAACCCGGCGTTGAACGGCTGCCACTCCGAATCGGGGTTGGTGGCATCCAAGTTGACCCAAACGCCCACATCGGTGCCAGCGTACAGCACGGCGTCGGTGCCAGCTTGTGCGGCCAGCGCACCAACGGGGAAGGGCGGCAGGCCCCGGCTGAGGTTTCTCCAAGTTTCGCCGCCGTCGGCGGAAAAATAGACTTTGTAAGGCTTGTTGTAGCTGCGAAAGCTAATCCAGATGCGCAGGGGGTCTTCGGGGTCGGCCTCGATGGCTTGCAATACGGTGCCACCCCGCTTGAAAATCACGGCGTCGCCAATGTTTTTATTGAGGGGCAACCATACGGCAGCCGAATCGTCGAGGGCATTGTCGGTTCGGTAGAGCTGGTCGCCATAAGCATACAAAACGTTTTCATCGCCCGTGAGGGCAATGGCCGTGACCCGCCACGGGTCTTTCGTAGCAAGGTTGATGTCGCCTATTTGCCGCCATTTATCGGCCCCTTGCGGCAGGTAATGCACCTTGGTCGTACCGGCGAAGAGCGTCCCTTTTTCATCGAAAACCAACGGGTGGTGGTAGCGGTCGCCATTGTCCACCATGCCCTTTCGCCATTGGCTCCATTTTGCGCCGCTGTCGGTGCTACGGAAAACGACGGGCGGACCCAGCGCCCAACTCACGCTGAAGATATTGCTGGGGTTGAAGGGGTCTATGGCGCAGTCGCTGCCGTCGCCGCCGAGGCTGGGCTTCATGCCAGTGCCATCGGGGTAGATGAACATGGTGCCAAGGTCCTGGGTGCCGCCAGCCATCACCGAGTAGTCCTCGGCCACGGCGATGCCGTAGAACTGCATGTTGTTGAAACCGGTGCCAGACACGTCTGTCCAGACCCATTTTTTTCCATCAAAAACTGACCGGTACAGGCCGCCGTCGTTGGCGGAATAGATGATGTCACCACCTTTCCCGTCCGTCACGACGCAGAGTTCCCGATGGTCGAGGTGGACGTTGCTGGCGGTGATTTGCTTAGTAGTGACTTTGCCATCGGGGCCAATTTTCACTTCATGCACGTACAGCCCGCCCACGTAAAGGACCTTGTCGTCGTTGGGCGATATGGCGAAGACGTGCTTTTCATAGCTGCCGCTAAGGTTTTTTTTCAAAATAAGCTGCCATGACCCTCCCCCATCGAGCGACCGCAGGATGAACTCATTCTTCCTTGCGGAAACGCCGAGGTAAATCAGTTCAGGGTTGCGCTCCGACACTGCCATGTCAATGCGCATCGCATCTTCAGTAACGCCTAAAGCACTGTCAATCCTCAGCTCTTCCCAGGTTTCCCCACTGTTTTTTGACCAAAAAAAATACCCTGCATCGGCGGTCAAGTACAGGCGGTGCGGGCTGCCGGGCTTGTGGAGTATGGAGCGGAAGGCGGGCTGCCACCCAGCCGGGCAGGGGTAGGGGTTTGTTTTTTTTAGGGTAAAATGGGCACTTGCGTCGTCGGAGCGGTAGTAGTCCTTGCCACAGAGGGAGTGAATGGTATCGGGACTGTTGGGGTGCAGCAGGATGTCGTGCACTACCTGCGAAAAGTCGCCCGGCGGCATGAATTCCAGGCCGGTCTTCTCCCAGGTGCGCCCACCATCGGTAGTTTTCAGCATCCCGATGCCGCAGGTTCGGTAAAAGTCGAGCGGGTAGCGTATGCCTGCACCGATGTAGATGGTGTTGGGATCGCTGGGCGCTATCTCGAAGTCACGTACCCCGAACACTGGCAGCCGGGTGCTGTCGGTGATGTTCTCCCAAATGGGCAGGGAATCAAGCACGTTGCGGGTTCGGAAGAGGCCGCCAGTTGGGGTTGCGGCATAAAGTTCGGTGGCATGTCCCTTTGGGAAGTTCATCGCCTTGTTGTCGAAGAACTTGACCCTGATTTTTGCCCCTGTGCCGGTGCTTCCCCAACTGGCACTTGGCCCCGGCACTGGGGGGCTATCCGGCCCGACGTACTCCCATGCCGAGCCATTGGCAGGGGAAGATGGAATGCCTTGATTTTGTGCAAACGTGTTGCCGAATACAAAAATTAAGATAAAAGCAATTAAGGAATTCCGCTTTGTTGATGCCAAGCCAAAAGGATATGGAGACATGGTAGATTTTCGACAAAGCTAACCATTGACTCAAAAAGATACGCCAGTGGATGGGGTTAGCGCTGGATTTTCCTATTTTAGCGAAAAAAGTAGCCGCCTATGATGCCACTCTTTCAGCATATCATCACCGATGTCGTTCAAAAGCACATCCAAAAGTCGTACCCCGGCGCCCCCATCCCACCAAAAGTCATGGAGCGGGAAATGCTTAACTTGCGGGTGGAAATCAGCGCATTTGTAAAAGACGCATTTTTCATCTGTCTCGGCGTCGCATCGGCAGCATTCGGCCTCCAAAGTTTTTTATTGCCCAATGATTTCATAGACGGCGGCGTCACGGGCATTTCTTTGCTCACAGAAGTCGTATTGGGCATCCCATTGTCCATTTTGTTAGTGCTCATCAACCTGCCCTTTTTATGGCTTGGCATCAAAACCATCGGTAAAAGCTTTGCGGCCAAAAGTGCCGTCGCCATCGTGGCATTGGCCATCGTGGTGCATTTCATGCAGTTCCCCACCGTCACCGATGATAAGCTACTGATTGCCGTTTTTGGCGGTTTTTTCCTTGGCGTGGGCATCGGGCTTGCCATCCGGGGTGGGGCGGTCATTGACGGCACGGAGGTCATGGCCATTTGGATTAGCCGCAACACCAGCATGACGGTCGGCGACGTCATCCTCATTTTCAACATCGTCATTTTCTCTTTCGCCGCCTATATTTTGTCGGTGGAAACAGCGCTTTACGCCATCCTCACTTATATGGCCGCCTCCAAAACGGTGGACTTCATCATAGAAGGTATCGAGGAGTACATTGGTGTGACCATTATCTCGTTTTACAGCGAGGAGGTTCGTTTGGCCATCATCGAGAAAATGGGCAGGGGCGTCACCATTTATGCTGGCAAACGGGGCTTCGGCAAGCGGGGCGAGCAGTTGAAACCCACGGACATCGTGTTCACCGTCATCACCCGATTGGAGCTTTCCAAGCTGAAAAAAGAAGTGGAAAAAATAGACCCCGATGCGTTCATCGTGTTCAGCGAGGTGAAGGATACGAAGGGCGGGATGATAAAGAAGCGGCCTTTGGAGAAATGAGCACGTATTTTCATTTTTCAAAAAGAAGGACTAATTTGGCAGTCAGAAAATCAAATCCATGTCTGTAGATACCATCAAACTCGAAATTACCAAGCTGAACCGCCGCCAGAAGGTAGAAATCATGCATTTCCTTATTGAAAATGTAGCAGAAGCGGAGGCGGATGACTTCGAATTAACGGAAGAACTGAAAGCTGAACTTGACCGCCGTGAAGCTGCCGTCAAAAATGGAACGGCAAAAATGTTCATCTGGGAGGAGGTGAAGTCTCACCTGAAAAGTCTTTCACCTCGCCCAAACGCCAGCTAAACTCTATTTTTTTAACAATTCAGGATCGCCAATGCCTCACCAACTTCTCCACTTCCACGGCATGAAATACCACCAGCGAGACTAAAATGCAAGCACCCAATTCCTGCCAGCTCAGCGCTTCCGTTCTGAACACATTTTGCAAGGGGGGCAAGTAAATAATCGCAATTTGCAACACAAAAGTTAGCGCAACCGCACCGAGCAGTGCCGGGTTGGTGAACAACCCCTGCCGGAACAGGAAAAACCGCTCGCTGCGGATGGCCATGACATGCCCCATCTGGCTAAAACAAAGCACCGTGAATACATAAGTTTGCCATTTCGGGTCGTCGTGGGCGATAGCGTAGGCTTGGGTGCCGAGGCAGACGGCGCCCATCAGCAGGCCGACCCAAAGCACGTGAATGCCCAACCTGTTGGCGAAGATGCTCTCCCCGGGCTTGCGGGGAGGCTGCTGCATAAGGTCTTTTTCAGCGGGTTCGTTGGCCAAGGCGAGCGAGGGCAGGCCGTCGGTCACGAGGTTCACCCAAAGGATGTGGATGGGAAGCAGTGGAATGGGCAGCCCGACGAGTGGGGCGAGGAAAATCGTCCAAATCTCGCCGCTATTGCCTGTGAGGATGTACTTGATGAACTTCCGAATGTTCTCGAAAATCCGCCGCCCTTCCCGCACGGCTTTTATAATCGTGGCAAAATTGTCGTCCAAGAGAATCATGTGCGCCGCCTCTTTCGATACGTCGGTGCCGGTGATGCCCATCGCCACACCGATGTTTGCACGGCGGAGGGCCGGGGCGTCGTTCACGCCGTCGCCCGTCACCGCCACGAAGTGGCCCTTAGCTTGCAACGCCTTGACAATCTGCAACTTCTGCTCCGGCGACACCCGAGCATAGACTTTTATCCGCTCGATTTGTTGTTCAAAATCCCCCTCCGAAAGCGCACCCAATTCCACGCCCGTCATCGTCTTGTCGGTCGGTTTTTCCAGTATGCCTATTTGCTTCGCAATGGCCGTTGCCGTTGCCGGATGGTCGCCGGTAATCATCACTGGCACGATGCCCGCCGCCCGGCAGTCCTTGATTGCCTTTGCAGCTTCTTCCCGTGGTGGGTCCATCATGCCCACCAGTCCGCATACCTGCAAGCCCGTTTCCAATGTGGCAAAACTGATTTCCGAAGGCAAAACGTCCACCACCCGGCAGCCGTACGCAATGACCCGAAGGCCCTCGTTGCCCATGCGCTCGGCATCGGCGGTCATGGCGGCCACATCGGTATCCACGCATGCAGCCAATACGGATTCGATGGCGCCTTTGGTGATGATGACAAAGCGCTTGTCCTCAAACTGATGTACCGTCGTCATCATTTTCCGCACAGAATCGAATGGCAGTTCCGCTTTTCTGGGAAAATTTTCAGGCTTGAAATCAACGAGTTCGCTGGCCGAAAAAGCGGCCAGTGCCACCTCCGTGGACTCGCCAACCATTTCATCCTTCTCGTTTTTTTTCACGTCGTGGTTGAGCGCCATGCAGCGCAGCAGCACGGCTTTGGCATCCAGCGTCAGCCCATCGGGCGGCGTTTCGGGCGTCCAGGTTTGGGTGACGGTCATGCGGTTTTGCGTGAGCGTGCCCGTTTTGTCGGTGCAAATAAAGGTGACGGAACCCAGCGTTTCCACCGCTGGCAATCGGCGGATGAGGGCATTTTGTTTCACCAACCGCCTGGCACCGAGCGCCAGGGCGATGGTCACGACGGCGGGCAGCGCCTCCGGTATGGCCGCCACCGCTACCGAAATGGCGGTGAGCAGCAACCGCACCGGCTCTTCGCCCCGCAGGTAGCCTACCACGAAGAAAACCACGCAGATGCCCAGCACGGCGAAGGAGAGTTTTTTACTAAAATCGGCGAGGCGCTTTTGCAATGGTGTCTGGGATTCATCCTCTTGGAGGAGCAGCGCAATGCGGCCCAGCTCGGTGTCCATGCCCGTGGCCGCCACCACGCCCGTGCCACGCCCGTATGCGATGAGCGTCCCCTTGTAGGCCATATTGGTGCGGTCACCGAGCGGAAGTTTCTCGTCTTGCAACTCCTCAACCTGCTTATCCACCGCCAGCGACTCGCCCGTGAGCGAGGCTTCTTCTATTTTTAGGGAAAACGATTCGAGCAGTCGCAGGTCAGCGGGCACCATCGCTCCGGCCTCCAGTGCCACAACATCGCCGGGCACCAATTCCGATGCGGGGATTTGCACGGTAGCCCCATTTCGCAGCACCGCCGCCGTGGGTGCTGACATTTTCTTTAGCGCCTCCATCGCCTTTTCGGCCCGGTATTCTTGCACGAAGCCGACCACGGCGTTCAGCAAAACGATGATGAGTATGACCACCGTATCGCTCAGTTCCCCCACCAGTCCAGAAATAATGGCCGCAGCAATGAGCATGAGAATCATCACGTCCTTGAACTGTGCAAGGAGCATGAGCCAAGCGGGCTTCTTCTTTTTTTCTTGTAAAATATTGGGGCCATACTTTGTCAGCCGCTCCTGTGCTTCGGAGGTGGTGAGGCCCTTCGGGTTGCTCCCAGTAAGTTGGAGGGCTTCGGAGATGGGGAGGAGGTGCCAATTCAAGTTTTGCAATTAGTTTTAATTTCTGCGAAAATAAGGTTTATGAGTAGGATGGGCTTGCTATTCTGATGGTATTGAAATGATTTAAGTCAGCGAGGGATTTCGGAGTGTTCAATTAACTTTTTCAATAAAGGCTATTTTCAAATGCTAATCTTGCTGCTGTTGATTTGAAAAATATGACCTACTGACCATAATTCAATTATTTTTACCCCATCTGTTATATAACTATGGGATAAACACATGACCTTCCAATTCAACCCTCAACTCGAACTCGCCTTTGACTATGTTCGCAATACGAACAAGAACATCTTCCTGACCGGGAAGGCGGGCACTGGCAAGACCACCTTCCTGCACCAACTCAAGACCCAAGGCCACAAGCGCATGGTCGTCGTGGCACCGACCGGGGTGGCTGCCATCAACGCTGGCGGCATGACCATCCACTCGTTCTTCCAATTGCCGTTCGGGCTGCACCTGCCCGGAGCAAGCCGCAGCGAAGCCAACCAGCAGCGTAGGTTTTCGGGGCAAAAAATCAGCCTCATGCGCAGCCTTGACCTGCTCGTGATTGACGAAATCAGCATGGTGCGGGCCGTCCTCCTCGACGCCATTGACGAGGTGCTACGCCGCTACTGTGACCATGCCAAGCCCTTCGGCGGGGTGCAGTTGCTCATGATTGGCGACCTGCACCAGCTGCCACCCGTGGTGAAGCAGGACGAATGGGACCTGTTGCGCCAGCACTATGATACGCCCTATTTTTTCGGCAGTTTGTCGCTCCGCAAAACCGACCCCGTCAGCATTGAACTCAAGCATATTTACCGGCAGAGCGACCAGACTTTTATTGACCTGCTGAACAGGGTGCGGGACAACCAAATGGACGACGAGGTGATGCAGACCCTCAACAGCCGCTACGTTCTCAACTTCCAGCCACGGGAGGAGGACGCCTATATCACCCTCACCGCCACCAATGCCGTGGCGCACGACATCAATGCCACCCGACTGGCCGCCCTGCCGGAAACGCTACACCTTTTCAAGGCAAAAATCGAGAATGATTTTCCGTCAATGGCTTATCCGACGGACGAAACCTTGGAGTTCAAAATTGGCGCACAAGTGATGTTCGTGAAGAATGATATCCAGCCTGAAAAGCGCTTTTTTAATGGAAAAATTGGGCAGGTAACCAAGTTTGCCGACGGCGAAATCCATGTCCGCTGCCCTAACGAGCCGTCCGACATCGTCGTTTCGCCCGTAGAATGGCAGAACGTGAAGTACAGCCTCAACGAAAAAACCAAGGAGGTGGACGAAGATGTGCTCGGCACTTTCACCCAATACCCGCTCAAATTGGCGTGGGCCATCACCATCCACAAGAGCCAGGGCCTCACCTTCGAGCGGGCCATCATTGATGCGCAGGCGGCCTTTGCGCACGGGCAAGTCTATGTCGCACTCAGCCGCTGCAAGAGCTTTGAGGGCATCGTGCTGCGCACAAAAATCGGCTGGTCGGCGGTGAAGACGGACTCGGTGGTGAAGAACTATACCGAGGAGGCTGAAAAAAATGCACCCACCGAGGCGCAACTGCAACAGGCCAAACGAGATTACCAGCAGTCGCTTTTGGCGGAGCTATTCAGTTTCAAAACTTCCAAGCGCCACTTCGACCAACTGCACCGCACCTACAAGGAGCACGAGAACACGCTTGGCACGGCGGCCTTGCGCCAATTGCAGGCGCTGTCTGACAAGGCACGAGGCGAGGTGTTTGAAATGGCGGAGAAGTTCGGTCCATCGCTGGCCCAATATTTTGCGCAGCAAGAAATGCCGGAGGCCAACGAGGCGCTGCAAGAGCGGCTGCGGAAGGCGGGCGGCTATTTCGTGGAAAAAATCGGCGGCCTACTGCTGGACGCCAAGGCCATCTCCTCTCTTACCGACAACAAGGCCGTGAAAAAACAGGCCGTTGAGCAGTTGGAGGCACTGCAAAAAGAGCTTTTCATCAAAAAAGCCTGCTTCGCAAAATGCGTGGACAGCTTCTCGGCCACCGCCTACGTGCGCACCAAGGCCGATTCGGAACTCGATTTTGCAAAGCAAAAAACCACTACCATGGCCAGTCCGACCAGCAGCGCTCCGAGGGACGTGCCGCACCCCGCCCTCTTCAACCAACTGCTGAAATGGCGGGACGAAACCGCTGCCGACAACGGCGTGGAAGGCTGGGGCGTACTGCCCACCAGCGCCGTGCGGGAGCTGGTGACCTACCTGCCCACGGACGCCACCAACCTCCGCCGAATCAAGGGTATCGGGGAGGTGAAAGTGAAAATGTTCGGGGCGGCCATCGTTGACATTATTGAAAAATATTGCACCGAAAAGCACATCGCCGTGAACCTCATCACTTCCGCCGAGCCGCCGAAACCACCCAAGCCGGACACCCGCCGCCTCAGCCTCGACATGCTGAAAGCAGGCAAGACGATTGACCAGATTGCCTTGGAACGGGGCTTTGTGCGGAGCACTATTGAATCGCACCTGACGCAGTTCATCAGTTCAGGCGAACTGGATATTCACGCAGTGCTGCCCAAGGAGCAGGTGGCGGAAATCAGCGATTTTTTTATCTTGTACCAGTCAACCGGAACGACTGAGGCGAAGGAGCATTTTGGGGAGAAATATGATTACGGGGTGTTAAGGTTGGTGCTGATGCATTTGAAGCGGACTGGGGATGTGGCGAGTGGGGCTGGGGATTTGCCAATATGAGTTTTAATTTCAGTCGCTCAACGTTTAAAAAACCCTTATTTTCGTAGAAAATTCATCCAATGACTACGCTGGAATTAAAAACGGCCTGCTGCGCCTTTTGTTGAAAACCGACGACAAACAGTTAATCGTTGGGTTCACCTTTTCTGACTAACTCAACCGCTCCGAAATCTCTCCCAACCCTTTCCTCGTCCTTGCTGTCAGTTCCCTTGTTTTAAAAGGCTCATCCAGTTTCTCCGCTTCGTCCAAATAACCGAGGGCGATAAAAGCAACAGGTTCCAGTTTCTCCGCATCCAAGCTTAGCGTTTCAATGGTCTTTGCCTTGTCAAAGCCCGCCATCGGGTGGCCGTAGATGCCCATCGAAGTAGCTTGGAGCATAAGCGTGGCATTGGCGGCACCGAGGTCGTGCTGCGCCGTGTTGTTGGGCTTGCCATCGTCGAATTGCTTACGCATCAGGCTGACCATGAGCACGGCGGCGTTGGCGCACCAGGGCTTGTTGCCGGGCATCAGGCACGACCATAATTTCTGAAAAGCTTCGGTATCGCTGTGGTGGGCATAGATGTACCGCCAAGGCTGGCCATTGTTGGCGCTGAATGCCCAAGAACCTGCTTCGAGGATGGTCTCGAGGTCTTCTTGCGCAATGGCTTTTTTGGAAAACGACCGGGCGCTCCAGCGGGAGCGAATGAGGTCGTGGATGGGGCGGTCAGTGGTTACTTTCTTGATGTCGGTGCTTTTCATGATTGAGTTTACTCGTCCTTGAACCCCATAGGGATATGGCTGCCGTCGCAATAAGGTTTATTGCTCGACTTGCCACATCGGCAGAACGCCGTCACTTTGCTTTTGTTTTCCTCCGTACCGTTGACCCGCTTGACGATGATGTTGCCGTAAACCATCAGCGGGCCGTTTGGCATCGCCTCGACCTTGGCTTCGGTAGCCACTTCCGCCGGGGCGTTTTCCTCGTTGTTCCGATAAAAAGTCAAGGCACCGCTGGGGCATTTCTGCACCTGTTCGATGATGCGCTCGGTACTGGCGCCTTCCGGTTTTATCCAAGGGCGCTCCATCGGGTTGAAGACTTCAGGCAGGCCCGTGGCTTGTTTCCAGCAGATGGTGGAGTGGATACAGGTGGCGGGTTTCCAGACGATGGTGACCTCGCCATTGGTGTATTTCTTGGTAATGTCTTTCATTGTTTAGGGCGATTTGGTGAATGATGGCGCAATTTATACTTCTGGCCGTTAGCTTTTGGCCTTTTGCTTTTGGCCAAGAGCCAACGGCCAAAGGCCAACAGCAATTTCAAATGGACAAAACTTGGCGCTCCAAAGTATAACATCACGCCATCATTCCCAAAAAAATCAGGCAGCTTTCACCAACTGGATTTCGCCCAAAAGCCGCACGTCTTCGCTCACCAGTACGCCGCCAGCTTCCAGGGCAGCGTTCCAGTTCAGTTCCCAGTCCCTGCGGTTGATTTTGCCAGAAAGGGTGAAGCCAGCCTTGGTATTTCCCCAAGGGTCTTTGCCGATACCGCCAAATTCAGCTTCCAGCTTTACAGGTTTTGTGATGTCTTTGATGGTCAAGTTTCCACTCAAGCGATTGTCAGCGGGGGAATAGGACGTAGCTTCAAACTTCATCTCTGGGTAAGTTTCCGAGTCGAAGAAGTCGGCACTTTTGAGGTGGCCATCCCGCTGCTCGCTACCCGTGTTCACGGAAGCCGTCTCCGCCGAAAAGGATATATCGGCATCGGAAAAATCGGCGGAATCGGCAGCCACTTCCACGTTGAAACGGTCGAAATTGCCCGTCACCGTGGTAATCATCATGTGTTTGACCTTGAATTGGATTTCGGAATGCGCTGGGTCGAGCGCCCATTTTGTCTTTGACATTTTTCTATTGTTTTATTGATTAGACCTTAGAATTTAGACAATAGACATTAGATGGAAATGGTAGCACCTGCCCATCTAATGTCTATTGTCTCAACTCTAAGGTCTGGTTGATTACACATTCATTGGCACCTCCATCAGCAGCAGCTCCGCATGGGAATCCGCCTCAATGGAAAGCTCGTTGGTGTCCCAAACACCGAGGCCGTCCCGGCGGTTCAAGGCTTGGCCGTTGATGGTCACGTCTCCGCTGAGGACGAAGGCATAGACGCCATTGCCTGTCTTATTAATCTTGTAGCCAATGCTTTTGCCCTTTTCCAAATCCGCCAAGTGGAACCAAGCGTCTTGGTGGATCCACACGCCCGCATCGTTGGCATTGGGCGAGAGGATTTGCTGGAGCTTGTTCTTACGGTCGGCTGGGTCGAGGGTGATTTGGTCGTAGCGAGGCTCCACGTTGCGCTTGTTCGGGAACACCCAGATTTGCAAGAATTTCACCTGATTGTCCTTGTTCTTATTGTACTCGCTGTGCTTGATGCCCGTACCAGCGCTCATTACTTGCACGTCGCCATTGCGGATGACGGTGGTGTTGCCCATGCTGTCCTTGTGCTCCAAGTCGCCTTCGAGGGGGATGGATATGATTTCCATATTGTCGTGCGGATGGGTACCGAAGCCCATGCCGCCCTGCACGGTGTCGTCGTTGAGCACCCTAAGTACACCGAAATGCATCCGCTCCGGGTTGTAATAATTTGCGAAGCTGAAAGTATGGTAACTCTGTAGCCAGCCGTGGTTGGCGTTGCCACGGGTATCGGCCTTGTGCAATACGCTGTTTGACATGATATTGGATTTTGTATTAGGAATATGGTTGAAACCAATGATTTCAAGTTCTTTCAGCTCGTCAATATCGTTTTTCACCACATTGCCGAGGGCAGCACTGGCAGCGAAGATGCCCGTGCCCATGAGTCCTTTTTTGAGAAAATCTTTGCGATCCATGATTTTGATGATTTTGATGGTGCGAAGATGGGGGCAGGCGAAGGCTGGAAAAAATAATGTAGGTTAAGAAATGCGGGGATGGGGCTGTTGGTGAAAAAAAGGTAATCCTGACTTAAAGCCCAATCAATTCTTCCACCCCTTTAACTCCTGTTCCGTGTGCGCCACCGTCACTTTCACCCCATATTTTTCTTGTATGTGCTTCGCCAACTGGTCGGTGGCATACACCGAGCGGTGCTGGCCGCCCGTGCATCCGAAATTGACGGTGAGGTTGGTGAAGCTCCGCTCAATATAGTTTTCAATGGCAGGGCCAACCAGCAGGTAAATCTGGTTGAGGAACTCCTCCATATTGGAATGCAGTTGCAGGAAATTGATGACTGCCTCGTCCCGACCAGTCAACTTTTTGTAAGGCTCATACAGGCCGGGATTGTGGATGGAACGGCAGTCGAACACGAAGCCGCCGCCGTGGCCACTAGGGTCGGCAGGCACACCCCGCTTGTAGCTGAAGCTGTTGATGGTCACCGTCAGAAGACTGCCAGCGCCCTTGTCTTTGTCAAAAGGCTCGAACCGTTTTGTCTCCGTGATGGCCCGCAGCGCCTTGGTCAGTTCCGGCAGTTCGATGGGGAAATGGGCGTGTTCCAAAATCCACTGCACGTTGCGGATGGCAAACGGAATGCTCTTTACAAAATGCTCCTTCCGCTCAAAAAGCCCCCGAAAGCCGTAGGTTCCAAAGGTCTGAATACTCCGGATGAGCACGTAACCGTGGAAGTATTCGAGAAATTTCGCCCGGTCAATCGGCTGCAAAACCGACGCCGTATCGAGGTAGTGTTCTAACAGTTCGCTGCGCACGGCATCCGGCACGTTGGCCTTGGCCTGAAAAAGCAAGGAGGCAAGGTCATATTGCAGCGCACCCTGCCTACCGCCTTGATAATCAATGAAGTAAGGTTCGCCGCCCCTAACCATGATGTTCCTCGCCTGAAAGTCACGGAACATGAAATGGCTGCAATCGGTGGTGAGCAGCCACTCAGCGAAGCGGTGGGCGTCGTCCTCCAGTGCCTGCTCGTCAAAGGGGATTTTGGCTAATTTCAGGAAATAATACTTGAACGTGTTGAAGTCCCACAACATGCTCTGCTTATCAAAAGCAGGGCGGGGATAGCAGGCCGAATAGTCCAATCCCTCGCCACCCTTGATTTGGAGCAACGCCAGTTTTTCCACCACTTTTTTGTACAACTGCACGAGGTAATCGGGGAACTGGTCGCCCGCTTGCAGCAGGTAGCTGTACAGCGTGGTGGCGCCGAGGTCTTCCTGCAAATAAACGCTGCGGTCCAGGTCTTCTGCGTAGATGGCTGGCACAGGCAGGCCCTTCGCATGGAAGTGCTTCGAGAACGTGAGGAACGCTTGGTTCTCTTTCCTATCAAGATTGTAGGTGCCGATTGCAGTCTTGCCGCTGGCGCTCAGACGGTAATAAATGCGGGGCGATCCGCTCGGTGCCAGCGGCAGCACAAGGCCGGGGCGCTCACCGCTCCATTGCTCAAAGAGGTCGGCAAGGGCAGTTTCTATTTGCGTATTGGACATAAAAAATAGGCTTGTTGAAAGTGGTGGGCAAAATTAGCAAAACGAAATGCTTACCCCTTCATAAACGGCACAACCACCTGCCGTTTACCCGCAGCCCGTATGGTCAAAAAATAAAAACCAACCGACCAATCCGACGCATCGAAACTGATGAAATGGTTGCCCGCAGTTACATTTTCCAACTTTTTGCGGAGCAATACCACCCCATTCACGGCTGCTACACTGAGGTTCACCTCCCCAACTTCGCCGTTGGAGAAATGTACGCCGAGCGTATTGCGGATGGGGTTTGGCAGGATATATGGGAAAAACGAGCCGACGTCACTGTTCGGCGGGGTTCTCACCTCAAAGCTTTGGGTAACGGGCGGCGCAGGTTGCCAGTCACCGCCGCCCTGCTGGCTGGCCCGCACAGTCACGGTGCCGGGCAATCCCGTCAAGGTCAGTATATCGCCAGAAACAGTAGCGGGGCCATCTATCACAGTAAACGAAACCGGCAAGCCGGAGCTCGCCGTTGCCTGTAAAATGATAGGCAGCGCATTGGTCAAATGGCTTCCAATTGGCTTAAAATCAATGGTTTGCGTATTCGCCGCAACAAGGTTCGGCTGCCCTGGCGTCGGCAGTTGTGCCACCCACGATTCTGGCAAGGCATTGTTCAACTGCCAGTCGCTGAGCTGCAAGGAAAGGCCCGTGCCATCTGCATCCGACGACCACGGCAACTCGTCGTCGTAGCGCACGGAGTCTATCAGCAGCAGGTCTGCGTTTTTAAGCGTAACCAGCTCGCCGCCGTTGTTCAGCTTGAAGCCGTGGGCCCCTTCGTCAAAGCTGCCAAGCTGGTTGTTTACCTGCGGAAAAAAAGCATTGAATTCGGTCAAATTTTCCGTCAAAACCAAGTAGCTGTTGGGCTGCATGACTGTGTTGGTGGGCAGGTTGAAATAGCCGCCGCCCTCGTCTTCGAGTACCCATCCAGAGATGTCAACCTCATGGTCGGCAGGGTTGAAAAGCTCCAGCCAGTCGCCGCCGTCGGGTGAGTGGTAGCTGATTTCATTGATGACGATGGCATCGGTGGCCGTGGAGCCTTTTTCAAAAATGGCGGTGATCGCCACGTCGCCGCCCAGCAAAAGCGACTTGGCGGCCTCCGTGCCGAGCGTTGCATCCGACCATTTTGAAAAAACAAAACCCGGCGCTGGGTCGGCGCTTATCGGTATTTCGATGCCTGTGAAATAGGTGCCGCTCCACGGCAATTTTTCATGCGAAAGGTCGAGGGTGCTGAACCGGATGCCGCCGCCGTTCGATGGCTGTGCGCTCAGGCTGACGGTCGCCGTACCCGTTATTTCATCGAAAAAATCAACGAAATGCTGCCGGACGTAAGCGGGTCGTTCATTGCCAAAGCGCCTGAGAATCAGCAGGTTGTCAGCCCAGGGGTTCCAGCCCTGCGACCATAGGTCGAAGTGCCGTTGTATTTCCGGGGCGTACAAGGCCTCGAACTCGTCAATGCGATTTTCGACCCTTACTTGCGCAAAAAGCACGTTGAGGAAGTCGGCGCTGCGGTTGATGAAATCGTGCCGGAAGTCGGGGCTTTCCATGGCTTTGCGCAGGGGCAGGGTCGTCCACCAGGGGTTGGGCCAGTTGGAGGAGTTGGCGTCGAGCGCCCGTGCGAGCGAGTTGGCAGAGGCATCGCCCGTATTGAAAAACTGGTTGCTGCCCTCGATTTTCAACAGCCCAAAACTAAAGTCGAAATCGAAGCTGAGGTAACGCCAGCGGGCGTCGTTGCCATTGCGTTCCCGCCAGCGGCGCAGGTTGTTGCCGGGCCAGTCGCTGTTATCGGTGATGATGTTGAAAGCGGCATAATCCATGAAATGGGGCAGGTCGAGGCGTATTTTTAGTTGCTCGTAATGTTGGTCGTTGAAAAAGCTGTGGGTGTTCAGGAAGTCCACAAAATCGTTCCAGCGGTCTATGTCGCCCGCCACCACTTCAGCGTCATTTTCGATGATGTCAAACTCGCCTTCTTTTAGGTCAAAATGCTGCGCAACGTAATCTGACTTCATTTGCTCTTGCAGGTTGTGAATGCCCCAATATTGGCCATTGAGGTAGGCAACCGCGGGCCGAAAGGCTTGAAGTTGCATTTTTGGCTTCGCAATGATGCCGTCGAGGTCGCTCAGGTCCGCAGCGAGGCTGCTCACGAAACCGTCCCGAAACATCGTCACGTTCCAGTCCTGCCCGCCATTGCGCAGCAGCAAGTTTTTGTACTCATCAAAAGGCAGGTCGGGGAAAATGGGGTACTGGAAAAAACCGTTGCCATTGTTCGCCAATGCTTTGATTTTCAATGACTTCTGAGCGAAATTCGTGCTTCCAGTCCCATGTATTTCGACTGTGGCAGCTTGGTTCAACTCCAGCTTCCCATCCGACTCAAAAATAGCCAGATTGGCGGGCCGCTCCCAGTCCTCGTTGTAATTTGGGTAGATGCCCGTGGCCGCGTCGAAGAAGTCTTCGGGCTTGAACGACAGCGCCACCACTGGCACCGTGTGCGTTGCATCGAAAAGATAAGTCTGCGTGGCCACTGGGCTTGGCAGGTAGCCGTTTGCGAAGGCTCTCGCCCGTAGCGTGGTGTTTTGTTCGATTTGCAGGGGAGCGTTGTAGAGCAAGGAACTGGCGTCCGGTTCGCTGCCATCCAAGGTATAGCGGATGCTGGCACCGGGCGTTGCCGAGGTCACTGCCACTTCGATATTTCCATTGAAAAAACCGCCTTCCACAGAGGTTTTTGGTGCTTCCGCAAAGCTGCCGCCAGCCGTGCCGTTGTTGGATGCCAGCGGCGTTGGCGAGGTAAAAAACTGAAAATCGGAACCGCCATCGGTGCTGCGGCCATAAGCGATATTGGCCGTTTGTGGCCCGAAGCTGAGTGCGTCAATTCGGCTGCCGTCTGCTGCAAACAGGCCGATGTCTTCGCCGCCAGCGCTGAGTTTAAAATTGGCGTGAAGGATGCCCTGCGTTGGCTCGCCATCCAACCAAATCAGTAAAAAGCCGCCGGGTGCTATTGTTGTGGAGGCGGGATTTGTGGCAGGTATTATCCACTTATTGGGTAGGTCGAGATTGTCGGTGAGGTACATGCTGCCGATGTCCACGGGGCTGTTGCTGGCATTGAAAAGCTCCAGCCAGTCGTCGTGCTGCCCGGTTTCGTCGGTTGCCCCATTGGTATTGGAAGCGAGGAATTCATTGATAAAAACGGGCTGCGAAAAGCCCAAGGCACTGACCGCCAGCCATGCAAATACCATGAAGATGGTACGTGATTCGATTCGATTCATCCTTGTTTGATTGTGTCTGCTCAAAAAACCAGCTAAAGGGACTTAGGTCAGAATTTTAGGATGGGCTTAGGGTGAGGTCATAAGGTGGGAGCAATGATAGAAATTTCTTGAGGCAAAATGGAAGAAATGGACAACAAAACAAAAGTGCAATCCTAATGCATTGATTTTCAGCGCCTTCACTTCGTCGCATACGCCGCAAAATATTTGCACTCCGTGACGATTTGCTCATAAAACGCTGTGCCACTGTACTCCGATTTCAATACCTGATAGTTTGGCAAAAAGTCAATGGGGATGCGGGGAATTCGGTTGCAACATGGCTCCGGCTTGTACTGCACCGACTGGAAATAGATTTTTTGCTCGCAACGGGCGGCTTGGAAGGCAGCCTTGGCAGCCAGTTCCGGCGAAGCTGCCAATTCCCTTGCACGATTGAAGCATTGCAGCGCACGGCCCACTCCCGTGTTCTCCCGGTTGCCGAAGGGGTATTTCCAATGCTCGAATACCCGGCTGTCGCCCTCTTCGACCTTTGCTTTGTGCAGCTTAGACCAAGTGCTGCCGCTGCGGAAATAGTCCATTGCCCGCCAGGCAAAACCATAGTAGCTCATGTTGTAATGGGCGAGGCCGAGCAGGTAAAAATGCTTGGCGGCACCTTCAAGGTCGCCCTTGGATTTGTAGTCAAAGTCGAGCAGCTCTTGCAGCAGTTCTCCCCGGTTCATCATGGTGCTGAGGCTGACGGTGTCAGTGCGCATTTCGTTGCACTTCATACAATCCTTGAAGGTTTCCCGGAAGGGGTTGAACTGCCCGAAATCGTTCCAAGTCTCAGTGGGCATGCGCTTATAGGTCTCCATCGCCGCCTCGAACTGGCCGGTGCTCATCAGCAGCGTGGCCTTCATGTCGAGGAGGGTGTAGAGGGGGTAGGCCTGCATCAGCTTGGTTTCCAAAAGGCTTTTCTCCGGTTTCATGGCCATTGCAATCAGGTTGTCCAGCAAGTCGAGTTGGGGGTTTGGCAGCAGGTCGGAGATGGGGTGCTGGCTGGCGAAGGCCTTGCCCGGCTGTTGCTCGGTTCGGTAGAGCCAGGCCATTTTGTCCTGCAAAAAATCGGGCAAGCTCTTGTAAATCTTATAGCGTTTTTCCTCATTGATGAGGTCGAAGGCGTAGTCCTCGGTAGCGGCATCCAGTTTTTTGAGCGCTGAAATTTTGAGGGCTATTTGAAAAATGGCCAACTGCTCTTCCAGCACCTTGTTGTCCAAATTTGACCTCACGGCATTGAAGGTCTTCTCGGCAGCATAATAGTCACCTGCCAAGAACTCCAAATAGCCTTCGGCCAAGTACCAAAGCTCCGGCCTCACCACCTTGCCTTCTTGTCTGCATTTGCGCACAAAGCGCTGTAATTCAATGACATAAGTGCCTGCGTATTTTTGCGGTAGCTTGTGGTAGCGTTGGTTGTGTTGTTTTTTGTCGTTGAATTCCAGACCGAGCAGGTTGCGCTCCATCTTGCGCATCTCCTGCACCAACAGCCCTTCCAGCAGGTAGCTTTTTGGGTCGAGTTCGTAGATTTTTTCCATTTCCTCCACTGCTTTGCTATCCACCCCCGCAGCCCGTATAGCGTAGAGCGTGGCCCGCTCGGCGTCCGATTGGCAGAGGCGCAGGCAGGCCGCCCATTCCTCATCCGTTTTTATCAAAAAGCTCTGGTAGGCCGAGGCCCGCCTACCGGGGCAATTGCTGAAAATCTGGGCGTAGGCATAGCTGGCCTCCACATTGCGGCCCAGTCGCAACAAAGCCCCCGCCCGGTGCCCCTCTATCCACCATGGAATGATGCTCTGGCTCCAGCGAGCGGCCTTTTTGTCCACCTTTGCCAATAGGTCGTCGCAAAGCTCCAGCACCTGCTCGTGCAGCCCAGCGTAGTGCGCCAATCGGATGATTTGGTAGGCATATCGCAGCTTGATATAGGGCGACTTGGTGCGCTTGAACTGCCGGCTACCTTCGGCCATGAGCGCCTGCATGGCCTCCTTGTCCCGCTGCGGCGCTTGCCAGCGATCGTTGGCTACGACGTGCGGTTCGCATTGCTTCGCAAAGAGCAGGTAGCCAATCGTTTCCGTGCATTTTTTCTCAAAAACAAACTCGGCGAAGCTGTTGCCCTGCAAGCTCTGCGGCACTTGCAGCGACTTGCTCTGCGTGGCCGTCAGCAGCAGGTCAAGCTCGTCGGAGTTGGATTTGTAAATGATATAGGCGAGGTCGGCTGCCTTCACGTCACCACAGAAGCGCTCACCCCACTCGGCGAGGTTGTCGTCTTCGTTCGCCTTTTTCACCGAGTCGAAATAGTCGCTGTACAGCTTGTCGAAGCGCATGAACAATGGGGCGAGCGCCACCCGCTCCTGTGGCCGCAGGATGTCCATGTTGATGAAGGAGTAGCCTTGGAAGGAGCGGTCGTTGGGAGCGCAGGAGCGGGTGTCTTGGGCGTGCAAGAAGTTGGAAACGAGCAGTATTGTGGCCGCCAAACTTGTTTGGCAGGCCGTTTTTAACCAAGCGGTGAACTTCATTTTAAATGCTTTAGACAGCCTGCCAAATAAATTTGGCGGCTACAAGAAGGGCGAAAGTTAGCGTAAAAAAAAAGAACCCACCACGACCGGGCGGTCAGGGCGGGCCAGCGTTAGCGACATTGGTAAACAGGTGAGAAATTTTTCTTACTGAAGTTAGCAACAAAATGATGTCGCAAAGATGGCTGGCCAGCTTTAAGCCTAAATGAACGCAGCATTAAGTAAAGGTGAAAAAGGTGAGAGAAGTGAACAGGCGTTATTCAAACACAAAGCGATAAGACGCCGTCGTACCGGCAGTGCTTTTCCAGCGAGGCCCCTCCCGCAGCAGGCGCACGGCTTCGTCCTTGTAGGCTTGCGGGGCATTGCCTTTAGGGAGGAGATTGGACAGGCTGCCATCGTCCTCAATGGTGAAACGCACCCGAACCACTTGGCGGGGACGGGGCTGTTTGTTGGCTTCGGGGTGGCGCAAGTTGTCGGCCACGTATTGCCTGAACTGCTTGAAACCGTCCACTGGGCGGGGCGACACCACGGGTTCTTCTTCCTCGTCGTCAGATTGGCCATAAGCCGTCACTACCACTTCCGAAAGTTCCATGTCGTTGTTGGCAAGCTGCACGTTGAGCCTGTCGCTTTTGCCCAATCCGATTTGCAGTTGCACATAGCCAGTGTAGCTGAAAACAAGCGTTTCGGTGCCAGTGGACAGGGTAAGCGAGTAGCTTCCATCCACGTTTGTGATGGCACCAATATCTGAGCCAGTGGCTTGCACACTCGCCCCAATGAGTGGGTTGCCGCTGTCATCCGTCACCCTACCAGTGATGGTGCGGCCTGATGGGGCAGCAGGGGCGGGTTTGGCGGGGGCACTCGATTTTTTCTTTGAAAGGAAATCTGGTTTGTCTTTGCCTTTTGCATTTTTTGGGTCAGCCTTGGCAGCTTCTTCCTTGGCGCTGGCTGCTGCCGCCTGTCGGCTTTGCCGAGCTTCTTTTTCAGCGGCAACCGCTTCATTTTGGGGAGCGGCAGCTTGGTCCGCTACTGCATAATCTGCTTGTTTATTGGCTTCATCATTGGCTGGCGCAACAGTAGGCGATGGCACATTGGCTTGGGGCGGGGCTGCATCTGTGCCTTTATTTAAGGTCTTTTGCTGCGCAATGGGGGCCGTCGGAGCTGCTGCCGTTTCGGGCATTTCTTGCTCCGCAATAGCAAACTGTGCCGAATCTGACGAAGTCGCTGGCGCCGCTTCCGTTGGCATCTGCTCCATTTGGGCCGCATCCGCCACGGCTGTTTTATCACTAAAAACAAACTGCTGCACGACCACCCAAGCGACTACCAGCACTGCTCCTACTGCTGCAATCCTCATCAAGTAAAACCCTGCACCACGCTCCTGTTCCGCTCTTTTGCGCAGCCTCGCCTTGAGCCTTGTCACATCGGCGACATGGTCGGCTTCAGGCGCAGTGCGGTAGCCCTCGATGGCATCGGCCAAGAAGGGGTCGCTCTGTGCCGAGGCGTCGAGCGCCCGCTCGTCATGACGGGTGGCATCGCCAGTCAGCCACCGCAGCAGCGGCGTCAGCAAGGAATTATTTTCAGGTACAGTTTTCATTACTTGTTGAAGTTCCTGGTGTTGGGCACCCAATCACCCCAAAGGGGCAAGCAAATTACCAATCACCATTCACCATTGTCCCGCTCTTTTCCATGCAAATGCGCAGGTTGCGCCTGCCGTTCTGAATGTTGGAGCGCACGAGTCCGAGGGCATCGCCAGTCGTGTCGGCGATTTCCTTGTACGATTTGTCCTCGTAGTAAAACTGCTGGACACAGTGCTTTTGTTGAGCGGGCAGCGTTTCGATGCACTTTTTCAGCGCAAGTTGCTGGCCGTCCTCCTCAAAATCATCCACTGGATGCAAAACCCCGGCAGATTGCACAACCTCGGCCTGTGTGGCGGCAGTCATTTCATCGAAAGATATTGTATGGTTCTTTTTGCGGAGCTGCATCAGGCAGTGGTTCTTGGCCACCACGTGCAGCCACGGGCGGAACTGCCGGATTTCCTGCGTCCGCACCTTTTCCACCAAGGTTTCAAAAACGGCCATGACGCCGTCCTCGGCCTTGGTCTTTTCCTTGAAAAATTTGAGGCAAACGCCGTACACGAGTTCCACATAGCGCTCGTACAGGGTGCCGAGCACCTCCAAATCGCCGCCCTGCTGGTACAGTTGCAACAGTTCCTCGTCCGTTTTTTCCGTGATGTTTTTGCGAAGGAATTTGAGCATGATGATGGCGTTGGCTGGGCGAAGATAATAGTCTTGGCGATTGGTTCCCCTGCTGGGACGACAAATTGGTATTTGACGCCATTCCCCAACAATTTTGCCGTAAACGATGTTTTTTTGGCCGAATGCCTTGGCGGGCTGGCAGCCTGTTTATCTTTGGCTTTTCATCACCATTTTTTTTACGCAAAAGCAATAATGAACAACCTCTATATCACCGATGTGGTGAAGCACCTGATAATCATCAATGTAATTGTTTTTATTGGGACAAATTTTATGGGTGGGCCGACGAGTGAAATCACTGAATTGAGCGACTGGGGAAGTTTGAGATTCGCCGTTTTTTACCCCACCTCTGAGTTTTTTCGCCCGTTTCAGGTAGTGACCTATATGTTCATGCACGGTGGCGTAGCGCATATTTTCTTTAATATGTACGCCCTCTACATGTTTGGTACAGCGATAGAAACCGTTTGGGGGCCGAAGCGATTTTTGTTTTACTATTTGTTTACGGGGTTTGGAGCATTGGCGCTCCAGTTCTTCGTTCAGTATATTGAAATTCAATCTGTGCTTCAAAAATTGGCTGATCAACCCATTGAAGTACAGGAAGCCGCCATCAGTGCTTTCAAAAATACGCCCATGCTCGGCGCTTCCGGTGCAGTTTTTGGCATATTGGCAGCCTACGGGATGCAGTTCCCGAACACTGTGCTGACCCTGCTTTTCCCGCCGGTGAGCATGAAGGCAAAATATTTTGTCCTTATCTATGCTGCCTTGGAGATTGGCCTGGGCCTCAGCCCTTACCAGACTGGGGTTGCGCATTTTGCGCATGTGGGTGGTGCCTTGTTCGGCTTTCTGCTCATCCTGTACTGGCGAAAGCGGGGGGAGAGGATGTATTGATGGTTGAATTGTTTCATGGTTTCATTGTTATATTGTTTCATTGTTGCCCGCATAACGACAACCGTGAAACAATGAAGCCATGAATCAATAAAGCCATGAAATTCTGCTATTTTTGTAAAAAACTTCGATATGTTCAGTTCGATTTGGCAAGACGTAAAAGGCCAGTTTAGCCACGGCAGCATGCTGACTCGGATCATATGGGTCAACGTGGGGGGCTTTCTGTTGCTCTTGCTGTCAAAACTGATTATGGTGCCGATTGGCGGTTTTGAGCTGTTCGAGCAATTCAAGCAGTCGCTCATCATTGGCGCTGATTGGAAGCACAACCTGACGCACCCGTGGGTATTCATCACGCATACCTTCCTTCACGAAGACCTTTGGCATTTGCTCTGGAACATGGTCGGCTTGTACTGGTTTGGGCGCATCGTGGGCGACCTGCTCGGCGACCGCCGGGTGCTGCCCATGTACCTGCTCAGCGGCTTGGTGGGGGGCCTTACCTATTTTGCGGCAGCGAACATTGCCGAGCAGCTTGGTGGGGGCTTTTCCCCTTTTGCCTTGGGTGCCTCTGCTGCTTTCATGGGCCTGCTGACCATCGCTGGCACCACGGCTCCCGATTACCTGATTCACCTGTTTATTCTCGGAGAGGTTCGCTTGAAGTTCATCGTTGGCTTTTTCATCGTCCTGGACTTGGTGGCCATCTCCAACAACTTCAATTCTGGTGGCAGTTTTGGGCACCTGGGCGGGGCGTTCATGGGCTTCCTCATTGCCCATCAACTCAGTCACGGCAACGACTGGACGGTGCCCGTAAACCGGATGATGGATAGCATCACTTCGTTTTTCAAGAATCTTTTTTCGCCGAAACGCCCTAAGCCCAATGTGGCCTATCGTAATCCCGACCTGAAAAAACAGCCTGCTGGCAGAACCGAGCGCCGAGCTGCCCGCCGTCCAGCCGATAAGAGCGATGGCCTCTCTTACCAAGAGCAATTGGATGCCATCCTCGACAAAATCAAACTAACGGGCTACGAAAGCCTCTCGGCTACAGAGAAGGAATTCCTCTTCAATGCAAGCAACAAGTGATGTGCTATTGGCTAAGCGCACCCTTGTCAATGGCCAATAGCCAACTACCAACTGCCAACAGCCACCCATTGTGAAACTGCTCAAAAACATACCTCGATGGGCGAACCTGCTGCTGGTGCTGGTCACGCTGCTGGCTTATGCAGCGCCGTGGATCAATCCGGCAAAGGCGTGGCACCTTACTTTCCTCGGCCTGGCCTACCCTTTCCTGCTGTTTGGCAATATCTTTTTTGGCGTGTTCTGGGGCATGCGGCGCAACCGCTATGCGCTGTTTTCCATCGGCTGCATCATCGCTGGGCTAGGGTACTTTGGTAGTTTTTTTAGCCTCAATTTGTCGGGCGGCATTCCAAAATCGAGCAAGAACTTCACCGTGCTGACCTACAATATCGCTTCGCTCAATGGCTATGGTTGGGGCAAAACCGAGAAACGGGAAAAATTGAAGACAGATTTTCAGGCGTTCAGCGGCAGTATTGATATGCCGGATGTGTTCTGCGTGCAAGAGGGGAAAGGCGAGCGGTTCATCGATTTGGTGCGGCAGACCTTCAATTACCAGCACCTGCACCAGGCAAAAAACGCCATCATTTTTTCAAAATACCCAATCATAAACAAGGGTGAAGTTCCTTTCGAGAACACCGGAAACTCCTGCGCTTGGGCCGACCTGGAAACGCCCAACGGAATCTTGAGGGTCTATAACGTACACCTACAGTCCAATAAACTCAGCCAAACCGCCGACCGGATTGCCACCAAAGGTGACTTCAGCGAGAAGGAGACTTGGCGGGACATCAAGTTCGTGTTGAGCCGCTACCGCACCAATGTGCGCATCCGGGCGAAGCAGGCACAAGCAGTGGCCAATCATATTGCCAAAAGCCCTCACCCCGTCATCCTCTGCGGCGACCTGAACGACCCCCCTGTTTCCTACGTCTATCGTCTTTTGTCAAAAAACAAGCAGGACAGCTTTTGCGAAAAGGGCTTTGGCTTTGGCTCCACCTTTGCGGGCAATCTCCCCTTCTTGCGCATTGACTACGTGCTGCCCGATGCCCGGTTCAAGGTGCTGCGGCACCGGGTGCTCAACGCCAAGCTTTCCGACCATTATCCCGTGCAAGTGACGCTGCGCTGGGCGAAGTAAAACCGCCGCCGCCGCCCTTCTTCTATGACTGAATATGGGTATTTTTCTTCAAAAGGCACTGATTTTAGCCTTTATTCATCGCTATTTATACTCCTTTTAAAAATATGGCAAAATTTTTGAAATTGAAAACTACCATTATTGAGTAGTTTCGAATGGTGCCGTTTGCCGCCGATTTTCATCGAAAAGCATACCACCCAAAGTGACGAAAGATAAGCCGCCGACGGCCACGAAGCCTTCGGTGCCCATGAACAAAAATGCACCCATGAACATTGCTACCTCACAAGTGTGGCATAAGGCGACAGCGTTGCCTTCCTCTATTTTCCACAATTTTTTTCCGCCAAATTACCTGCGGCTGAAACCAAATTCCGATTGCCCCGTAATTATCCCCGTTTTCAACTACCACAAGGAGGCTTTACTGATGGCTATAGACTTGCTTTTGGCAGCGGCTTTACTATGCGCTGCACAAGGCCGGAAGCGGTTTGCCACAACACTGGATGCTTGCTCATTTGGCTGGGTTCCTGTGATGAAATTGCAGATATACACTATTAAAAAAAATGAATTCAAATCAGCTTTAGGTGTAAACGACTGCTATTCACGCATTTTCAAAACAGGCATTTTATGAAGTCAAAAACAAGCTGAAAAATTGATTTGATTTTCGATTTATTTTTTTCGTAAAATATTGAAAATCAAATACTTGCAATCATCAAACCGTTTCCTCGTGGATGCCTACCGTTTAGTAATTGGTTTGACACGTCGGGGAATATGTGCGATAAAGTCCGTTACCTTTAACCACTATTTTTCACTAAAACAACTGGCTATGGGGCATTCCAATATTAACGACCGTCATGCCATTTTGAACTTGGTCTTCACGTATGAAAACATGCTGGAAAGAAACCAAGTGAAATTTGTTAACCTTCAGTCTTACCACAACCTCGTGGACTACTACGAACGCGAGTGCCTGCTGGAGCGGGCACTGGAAGTAGTGGGCCATGCCATCGCACAGGTAGGGTACCAACCCAGCTTGTACTTGCGCAAAGCCGAGCTATTGTTGGAGAAAAAAGAACCTTTTCAGGCGCTCACGCTGCTCGACCAAGTGGATGCCCAAACACCGGGGCTGTTGCGCTCCGCCACGCTGCGGGCCGAGGGCCTTGCCACGATGGGCTTGCACAGTCAGGGCCTCGCCCTGCTCGACAGTCTAAAGACCGTGGTAGAGGGCAAGGACCTGAGCAAGGTCTATGTTTGCGAAGCGTTGATTTTCGACAGCCTGCGTGAGTTCGAGCGCATGTTTTATGTGCTGAAGGCCGCACTGGCCGAAGACTCTTCCAATACCGAGGCGTTGTCGAGGATGTGGTACGTAGTCGAATATGCCCGCAAGCATGAAGAGAGCGTCGAACTGCACGAAGACATCGTGGATAACGACCCTTACAATGCGTTGGCTTGGTACAATATCGGTGCGTCCCAGTACTACCTCTGCAATTACGAGGAAGCCATCGAAGCCTACGAGTTTGCCTTCCTGGCCAAGGATGACTTCGAGTTTGCCTACCGGGAGTGCGCCGAAGTATGCTTGCTGACCCGTGATTTCCAAAAGGCACTCAGCTGCTACCAAGACGTGCTGGAGCGCTTCGAGCCGGACGCTGACCTCTTCCTCAATATTGGCAAATGCTACGAGGAACTGGGCAACTTCGTGGTCGCACGTGACTTTTTCCAGCGGGCGGTCGCCTTTGACCCATTCAATGCCGAGGCCCAGTACCATATCGGTCGCTGCTTTGCGAAGCAAAAGGATTGGCAGCGGGCCGTGGTTGCCCTCCAAAAGGCCATAAGGTTGGAGGACAAAAACGAAGACTACCTCTCCGCCATTGCCGAGGCATACAACCATACTGGCAATCTGAAAAAAGCGCTTGAGTTTTACCGGGAAGCCACCGAAGTCGCCCCAGAATTGCCACAGCACTGGGTCAACCTTGCGCTTTTCCAAATGCGGCACCGCCAGTTTGCGCAGGCCCTCGAAGTGCTCGACGAGGCCGATGAGCATACCTATGGGCCGGAGGTACTCTACTGCCGCAGCGCCTGCCTTTTTGAGATGGGCAATAAATCGGAAGCACTGCTCACACTGGAAGAGGCCCTGTACGAGGATTTCGATGCGCATACTACGCTGTTCAAACTGCTCCCTGTTTTGGAAAAGGACAAGGAAGTGAAGGCCGTCATTGCCATTTTTCAGCCGGAGCAGTGATATGCACTAAAACGCTTTTCGCAGCACGATAACTTACTGTATTCATATAAAGCCACTTCCCAATACGTATTTTGGAAACTGGGAGCGACTTACCCTTGGCGAAAGAACGATGCCTGAACAATTTGGGCATCGTTCTTTTTTTTAAAGCTGCCATATCGCCATCCACCGCAAGGTTTGGAACATTTTTTGGAAACCAGCAGTCGGTAGCAGATTGCCTGCCTGCCATTTTTTAAAAAAAAACTATGAAAAAACTTATCTTTCCAGTACTGACCTCCTTCCTTTTACTGCTTTCCGCCTGCAACCAGGCTCCCGATAAAATAATCAGCATCAACCCCGATGAGTTGACCACCGAAGACCAGGTCAAGATTGGCGAGGCGTTCCAACTTGCGCTCGAATCAAATACATCGGAAATCACGCTATTAGACAAGGCGGACTACCCGGCAGCTTATGCATACGTTGAACAGTTGTTCAACACCATGCTCAATACTGCCCAAGTGCAACGACGAATGGACTTCGACTGGTCGGTAAGCATCATCCATGACGACGAGGTGCGCACTGCCTTCTTCTTGCCCGGCGGACATTTCTACGTCTATACTGGCTTGCTGAAATACCTCGATACCGAAAGCGAACTGCTCGGCGTCATCGGCCATGAAATATACTACGTGGACTCCGACCTGCTGATAGAGCGGGTAAAGCAGGAGTTTGGCGGGGTGACTCTCGGCGACATTCTGCTGGAAAACCCGGTGCCAGAACTGCCCAAATATGCCGTTGCTGTTCCTCACCTGATTTTTGACGAAGAAAAGGTCACGAAGGCCGATGCCTTTGCGGTTGATATGATTTGCCCATTCTTGTACGAGCCTTCTGGCATCAAAAAGATTTTGGAAAAAGCGGAAAATGAGGAATTGCCGCCGCTATGGTTGACATCCCGCCAAGCAAAGTACGAGACCCGGCTCCAACTACTTGCCGTTGAAGCCGCAGCATGTGGGTTGCCTGGCGTTGACAATGAAGAAAAATACTTGAAATTAAAGACGGAGTACCTGCCATAAAAGACCGGAAAAAAAGTAAACAAAAAGGGCTTTTAAATCGCTTGTAGCGAATTAAAAGCCCTCTTTGTTTTAGGCTGTGAAGCAAATCAACCTTTATAAAACGGCAACTTCACCACCTTGGCCGCCAGCCGCTTTCCGCCTGCAACTACCTGAATATCAGTTCCCTCCTTCGCAAAAGGCGTTGTCACGTAGCCCATGCCGATGGGCTTGTCGAGTGATGGCGACTGCGTACCGGAAGTTACTTTTCCGATTTCATTGCCCGCCAAATCCTCAATGGGGTAATCGTGGCGAGGAACCCGGCGGTCGAGTACCTCAAAGGCAACAAGCTTACGGCTGAGTCCCATTTCTTTTTGTTTTTTAAGAAAATCGCTGTCGTTGAAATCGCCCTTGTTCAGTTTGGTAATCCAACCGAGGCCGGCTTCCAGCGGGGAGGTAGTGTCGTCAATATCGTTGCCGTAGAGCGCAAAGCCCATTTCGAGGCGAAGGGTGTCCCGTGCGCCGAGGCCGATGGGCTTGATGCCGAAGTTTGCGCCAGCAGCAAAAATGGCGTCCCATAGGCGCTCCATGTCCTCGTTTTTCACATAAATCTCGAAGCCACCGGAGCCAGTATAGCCCGTGGCGCTCACCAGCACATTGTCAATGCCAGCAAAACGGCCCTTGGCAAAATGGTAGTATTCCATGCCGTTCAGGTCAATATCTGTGAGCGATTGCAGCGCTTCGGCAGCCTTGGGGCCTTGCACGGCCAGCAGCCCGGTATCTTCCGAGATGTTGATCATTTTAGCCTCATAGTAGTTGTGCTTCGCAATCCAGTCCCAGTCTTTCTGCATATTGCTAGCATTCACCACGAGCATGAAGGCTTGTTCGCCCTCGGCGCACATATCTTCTGGCAAGCGGTAAACGAGCAGGTCGTCCACGATGCCCCCTTGTAGGTTGGGCATGCAGGAATACTGCACGTCGCCGATTTCGAGTTTGGAGGCGTCGTTGGAGGTCACTTTTTGAACGAGGTCAAGCGCCTGTTTGCCACGCACGATGAACTCGCCCATGTGCGACACGTCGAATACGCCCACGCCCGTGCGCACGCACTCATGCTCTTCCCGAATACCAGCGTAGGATATGGGCATGTTATAGCCAGCGAACTCGGCCATTTTTGCACCAAGGGCTATATGCTTTTCTGTCAGTGGTGTGGATCTCATCTTGATTTGATTGTTAGATGGTTAGGTGAAAATGGTTTCATGGTTGCATGGTTTCATGGTTTGTGCAATTGCCTACTGCCAACTGTTCACCCCTTTGGGGTCAACTGTTCACCCCTTTGGGGCCAACTGCTACTTAGGTTCAACGATGGTCATCTCTTCGATGATATCTCCAATTTCAAGCTTGTGTACTACCTCCATGCCTTCTGCCACTTTTGCAAAGATGGTAAACCTGCCATCGAGGTGGGGTGCTGGACTGTGGGTGATAAAAAACTGCGCCGATTCGGTGTTGTTGCCAGCCGAAGCCATGCCCACATAGCCCTCTTGGTCGTAGTGCATATAAGGCAGTTCTGAGCGGATGGCATAATTGGGGCCACCGTAGCCATCGCCACGGGAGCAGCCGCCTTGCACCACGAAATTGGGTTCCACCCGGTGGAAATTCTTTCCGTTGTAATACTTGTCTTTTATCAGTTCTAGGAAATTGGAGACTGTGCCAGGCGCTTGATCCACCATGAGGTCGAGGCTGATGATGCCCTTTTTGGTCTTGATGGTCACCCTGGTGCCTGGCTTCAGGTCGCTGATGATTTTCCAGTCAATCTTATGGGTAAATTTCGCCTTATTCGGTGGGCTGTACTTGGCACCCTTAAAATATTCAATGGTTTGCTTCAACTCATTGTACGTTTCAATTTCCTGAGGCAATCTCAGTTTTTTCAGGGCAGTTTCCAAAACAACCACGCTGTCAAATACCGATTTGAAATTGGCCGAAGAGTCTCGCATGGCAATGGCAGCCTCCGCCATCATGCCGGGGTCGCCCGTGCTGATGGCGTCGGTGAAACATTCCACAAGTTCCCGGCGGGCCGTTGCACCCCCACCAAAAAAGCCATTGAAATTGGGCATGGTGGCAATGTTGGCAAGCGCCTTCACACTGGCCGTGCGCACGACAATGAACTCGGATGGGTAGCCCGCATCCCGGATGTAGCGGTAGTTCCAGCCGTATTGGCTGAGGGCGTTCAGTGCGGCAGCTTTTTCGTAGGGTGATGCGGCGTTCTCGAACCGCCGCTTGATTTCCCAGTTGAGGTACTTTCGGGTCTCCTCAAAACCGTAGGGCAGGTGCTTGGAGGCCGCGGCGTACATGGCCGTGGCCACTTCCCATTTGCGGCCCGGCTGTTTGGCCACTTCCCAGTAGGTGCTAGCTTCTTCGGCCACGCCATGCTTGAGGAAAAAATCCGCCGCTGTGACGGCCACGGGTAAGCTGGGGTCAGAAAGGGCGTTATAGGCCGTTTTGTTTACCAAATAGTAATCAAAATTGACGAATGCCCTCAGGATGTTGCATTTCACCCGATAATCCCGCTCAATGTTATATTGATAAAGCAATGCGTTGGCGGCCCGCTCGGTCTTTGTTTTGCCAAGGGCAATGGCCAGCACCATGCGCACCCGATAGTCTTCTTCCCTTGCGAGCGCCGGCCCAATAAGGCTGTCGCCATTTGCCAATTCAATTTTCTTAGCACGGGAAAGGTAGTTGGCACCCACGAAACGTACATCGGTCGGATACTTGGAACTGGTGGCAAAGTCGAGCATCTTGGCGGTGCCTGCTTCCGTGACGGAATCACGCAAGGCAAATCGGTAAATGCCCCAAGCCTGGCCCGCCAGTAGCGCTGTGTCTTTCAGGTTATAGGTGGTGATATTGGCCAAATTGTCGAGCATTTGCCGGTTGCCGCATTTGCCAATGGCCTCCATGATGGCGGCGTTCACGTTTTTATAAACGCCCGCTGTGTCGCCCCGCTCGAAGCCTTCGAGCAGCAATTGTTGGGCTTTTATGTTGCCAATTTGGCCCAGCGAATAGGCAGCGGCGATGCGCACTTCTTCTTCCACGTCGTTGCGGAGCAAACTCGCCAAACTGTCAATGGCCGTGCTATCCTTTATGGAGGCAAAAGCAATGGCCGCCATGTAGCGCAGGGTGGCATCCTTACTCTTGAAATAGCGAAGCAAGCTGTCCGTCTGGCTGCGGTCCTTTAGGTCATACACGGCTTGGTAGCTTGGGTTGGTGTTGTCCAAGTGAACGCCCATCGCCTTCTCTTCCGAGGGTGGTACGCACTGCGTAAAGACTCCAATAGCCAAGATTAGTAAGGGTAAATATCTGCTCATTGATTCTTGATTACTTTCAGTTTTTCGTTGTTTAGCCAATTTCTAATAAACGCCTCGCTATTGGATAGCTCAACGATATAATACTTGTCATAGGCGCAAAAACGGGCGATTTTGAAGCCAACTCGATGATGACGACACCCGGCGAAAGATAGCTCGAATGGGCAAAGAAAAGCTCGTCCTTCCTTTTTACCAAGAAGCCAACATGGCTCCTGCCTAAGCCCACGAAGCAAATTCCATCGCCGATGGCTGCTTTGATATTGGCCAAATTCTCGCTAATGTCCTCACCCGATATTTCAATCACCTTACCACCAGTTGCCAGCGATTTTGACTCATTTTCAGGCGTTTGCTGCGCAAGTTCATAACGGTTTAGGTTCACACCTATTTGCAGTAAAGTGGTAGAAACGAAATATCCACATGCCACCTTGCCCTCGCCGGGCGTATCGGTATGGCCGTTGAAATCCCATTCGGTACCGTACCAGTAAGGGATGATTTCGTTAAGCAACAGCGTTTCAAACACCTTACCTGCCTCATCAACTTTTTGCGAAGCAAGCTGCTGTTTCTTGTTTTTTGCCTTCTGGCAAATTTCGATGTATGGTCTTTCAGCGGGCTTTCGCTTTATGTCAAAATCTGCCCAGTTGACGGTATCGCTATCCAGTAGGTTTTCTGCTTGCTTCGCAATGACTTTGGCATAAAAAACGGGCTTCGAGCCACTGCTTTTTTTGCCCATCACAAAGACAAAAGCACCGAGTGCTACAATGCAGAATATGATGGCCGCTGTTTTCATGGAATCTTTTTTCTTTAAAGAACAGCCATCCTTCGGAAATTATTTTGGGAACCCTTTCCAAGGGAGGTTTGATATAAAATTTAAGATAGACGATATGAGATTTTAGGCAGGTCCAATCCGAAATCCGAAATCGCCAATCCGAAATCACTTCATCCTCCCCCAAACGGGTCTTCATAAACCCCGCCATCATTAGCAGGTGTCGTTCCATCTCCACCATCATCACCGCCGCCCGTTTCGTCGTCGCTGCCCCGGTTGTCATAGTCGTTGCAGTCGAGGCCGATGCTGAGGTCGCCGCCGGGGCGCTGAAATCGGGCTTTGGCATCGTAGCCAGTGGCCTTGGGGTCTTTTTCCAGTCGGGAAATTAGTTCCTTGCAGAACGGTTTCGCCATTTTGCTTCCTTGCCCTTCTGCGAGCGAAGTGAAACGTATCCAGCGGTCTTCGCCACCCACCCAAGTGCCTACAACGAGGCTCGGCGTGATGCCCATGAACCAGCCGTCCACATAATTATTGGTAGTACCTGTCTTGCCTCCGATTTCACTACTGAGGCCCATGCCACCGCTGGCATATTTGAGCATTTCCACCATCACATAATTGGGTTCCTCTTGCAAGGCTTGGTTGTCCTGCTCGTCCTGCGAATAGATGGTGCGCCCGTTTTTATCCTCAATCCTTGTAATGTAAATGGGCTTGCTGTGGTAGCCGTTGTTGGCAAAGGTGGTGTAGGCGCCCGTCATGTCCATCACGCTCATGTCGGCAGCGCCAAGAGAGATGGAAGGCTGCTTGGGTATTTTTTTCGTGTCCACGCCCATGTTGTCCAGCAGCTCGATGACTGGTTCGGTGCTGCCAAGTTGTTGCATGAGAAAGACGGAGACCGAGTTGACAGACTGCTGGAGTGCCTTGCGCAGCCGCATTTTGCGATAGCTATATTTGTTGGTTGAGTTCCTTGGCGTCCAGTCTTTCAGGAGTTGGAAATTGCCGGTATTGGCCGAGATGGTGCGTGGCACATCGTCCACCTCCATGCAGGGAGATACACCTTGCAGGGCTATTGCGGTAGCATAGATAAAAGGCTTGAAGGTAGAACCCACCTGTCGGTTGGAGCGGGTATGGTCATACGAGAAATACTTGTGGTTGATGCCGCCGACCCATGCCTTTACGTGGCCCGTCTTTGGGTCAATGGCCAGCGAGCCCATTTGCATGAACATGTGGTGGTACTTCAACGAGTCGAGCGGGGACATGATGGTATCCTTCTCCATCTTGCCGTTGTAGTCGAACACTACCATCTCCACTTTTTTGTTGAACTCTTTCTCCACCTTTTTTTGCAGCGCCTGCCATTTGCGCTTGAGTTCGTTCCACTGCTCCGTCTGCATGGCTTCCCGTTGCGGGCCGCTCAGTTCTTTCCCTTTGAGCATTTTTTCGATGGCGGAGTCATCGAGGCGGAGGCCGCTCACTTGGTTTTCGAGGTCGGCCTCCAGGGAGCCGATGGCCCCGTCCCGCATGACCACGTAACGGTCAGAGTAGCGCACCAACTGCGCAAGTTTCCGCTTGCGAAAAGCCAATTCGGCATCCGTCGTTTCGGAGTCTTTGAAATCCCAAGGGGAGATTTTTTTCCGTTTGAACCATAGGTTCCAAAAGCGCTGCTGCAGTTTGGCCATGTGCGCCTCCATTGCCCGCTCGGCATGTTCCTGGATGATGGGGTCAATGGTCGTGTAGATTTTAAGGCCGTCCTTCCATATATTATAAGGTACGCCGTCAGCCTTCTTACGGGCGTCTCCTCCAGGCAGTATCACCTTCATCAACTCCTCGGCCAGCGAGGATCGGAAGTAGGTGGCAAGGCCTTGTGTATGCGTTTTGCGACGGAAGCGGGTGAGGTCAACGGGCAGTACCTTAAGTGAGTCGTATTCTTCCTCTGAAATGATGCCGTTCTTCCGCATCTGGTCGAACACCACTGATCGGCGCTGCGTGGCTTTCTCCAATTTTCTTTTTGGGTTGAACAAGGATGGGTTCTTCAACATGCCCACCAGCATGGCCGCCTCTTGGATATTGAGTGAATCCTGGCTTTTGGCAAAATAGGTCTCGGCCGCCGATTTGATGCCATAACTGTCGTACAGGAAGTCGAACTTATTGAGGTACATTGCCATGATTTCCTCCTTGGTGTACTTGCGCTCCAAGCGCACGGCGATAATCCACTCTTTCAGCTTCTGTACGACCCGCTTCAAAAAATTGTCCGCTTTTTTCCCTGTGAAAAGCAACTTGGCCAACTGCTGCGTGATGGTACTCGCACCGCCGCTGCTTCTATCTTGGAGGATAAACGTCTTGGTAATGGCCCGCCCCAAAGCCCGAAAGTCAATGCCAGAGTGCCTATAGTAGCGCTCATCCTCAGTGGCCACGAGGGCCTGTTCCACAAACGGGGAGATTTCGTCGAAGGCCACCGGCACTCGGTTTTCGATGAAATAGCGGCCCAACACGGAGCCGTCGGCGGCAATGATTTCGGAAGCAAGTTCGCTGCGGGGGTTTTCCAGTTCCTCCGTGTCGGGCAGGTCGGAAAAAGAGAGCAGCAACAGCGAGACGAGGATACCGCCGATGCTCAACGCCACCACCCGCCACATCCAACGGATGATGCGCTCGTACATTTGAAGCCTATTATCTCTTTCCCATTGCGGGGTTGTGTTTGCCATCGGTTGAAGTATGTTTGCCAGTAGGCGGCCAAGGCTCGCCCTGCTGGTGGAGGCGCAAAACTACGAAACGAAGTTGGGAGTTAGGAGGAATATGGAGGGTGCCATTGCTGCTTAACTTTTTTGATGGAAAACGCTTATGATTGTGCCCAATATCAACAAATCAGTCTTTCAGTACCATGCGAGCAGTCATCCAAAGAGTTTCCCAAGCCTCCGTCACCATTGAGGGCGAGGTCAAATCCCAAATAGGCTCCGGCCTGCTCATCCTGCTCGGCATCGAGGAAGCCGATGCTGCTGAAGACATTGATTGGCTCACCAAAAAAATTGCGCAGTTGCGCATCTTCAGCGATGAAAACGGACTGATGAACCTATCTGTTCAAGATATTAAGGGTCAAATTATCGTGGTCAGCCAGTTCACCCTACATGCCAGCACGAAGAAGGGCAATCGTCCCTCCTTTATCAGGGCAGCAAGGCCTGATACCGCTATTCCGCAGTATGAAAAATTTGTGGATGCCCTTCGGGCAACGTCGGGTCTGGAGGTGCAAACGGGCGAGTTCGGTGCCGACATGAAAGTGTCCCTGCTCAACGACGGGCCAGTGACCATTGTGATGGATACGAAGGGGAAGGAGTGATGCATGGCTTCATTGTTACATGGTTGTCGTTGTGAGGGAAAACCGTGAAACCATGAAGCAATGAAGCAATCTACCTCCCATAATCATCCTGCACCCTCACGATATCCTCCTCATCGGAGGGTTGGGCGGGGTCGGTGTGCTGCCAAATTTCGGCGAGGACGCCCCAGCCGTTGAGGCCGATGAGTCGGTGGCGCTCGCCGCATTCGAGGCGGACGAGGTCTCCGAGGGCAAGGGTTTTCACTTCACCCTGTTCGTCGGTTGAGCTCGTGGCCACGCCTGCCACGCCTTCTATCAGCCGCCAAATCTCGCTGCGACGATGGTGGTACTGCCAAGATAAGCGCTGACCGGGACCAACGACCAAGAACTTGGGGCTGAGTTTTTCAAAACCTTCAAAATCGGACAGCGGCACGCCAGGGAAATAGGTTTCGATGAAACGGTGTGCCTGCCCCTCGTCAATGACGAAGAAACCGCCCCAAGGCCGGGCATCGTCTTTTTTCACGACAGTAAAACCTGCTTGGTGAAGCTGATGCGCTATTTTTTCGAAAAATTCGCTTTTTGTCATAAGTCGGTGGTTGCACGGAGGGTTTAGAAAGGTGACAAAAGTAAGGGTTCTTTTAATGCAAAAACACTCCAAACCGTCAACGCCTTGCTTTGACTACCTTTGCCACCGGCACCAAACCTGACGCACCGCTTCATCATGCTTGAATCCATTTTGCTTTATGGCTTTCTTGCCGCCACGGCGGTGCAACTGTTTTTCTGGATTTTCGTTTTTGGAAAATTGGCACTGCACCCCATTGAAGAAACTCCGGATTCCTCGGCTCCGTCCACCGTCCACCGTCCACCGTTAGCCGTCTCCATCGTCATCTGCGCCCGCAACGAAGCAGCCAATTTGGAGCAACACCTTGACCGTATCCTAAATCAAACCTACCGTTCCCTCGAAGTTATCCTAGTGCTCCATAAATCATCTGATAATTCTTTTAATATATTATCACCTTTGCAACGCAGATACAGTCACTTACATATAGTTGTTTGTGACGATAAAAGAGCAGGAAAAAAATTCGCCCTTGCAAAGGGGATTCAGCAGGCCAAACATCAAG
>JANPLH010000125.1:0-3593 GCA_031426435.1 Saprospiraceae bacterium
CGTAGTAGGCGCTCATCGCAATCCGAAGATTTTTGAGGGGTTGGTTTGATGGTTTCACTACCAGGATGCTTGGGAGTGGAGGGAAAGGGTGTAGTTTTGCGGGCGGGGGAACTTGCAAAAACTGGATGAAAAACTGAGTTAATTCAATAAAAAATTGCGATGTACTACGTTGACGAATATATACATAAGAGGCATCCGATTGAAGAATTCGGTTCAAACATCGGTGAAAGGCTGAATTTATTGAAGAGACATATTGATACCTCTATCATGCTTTATGAGAACGAAAAAAAACAGAAACTTGACTCTTTGAAGCTGAAACAGAAACAAGATAAATTAAAATCAGACGAAAAATATCAGAAGTCATTACAAGAAGGTTGCGAACCTGACGAAGCTTATTATCTTTCGGGAGAGTTAGAAATAGATGATTATTATGACGAAACTCAAAATGAATTAGTTCATCATTATGACGTTCTTTCTGATATTTTTTTTGAATCATTACTGCTCACAATATACGGACTTCTTGAATTTGAGTTAAAACGGCTTTGTGAGTTATCTCAGGAGGAATGGGAATACCGTATAACTCCTGACCACTTGGGGGGGCGTGATTATATTGAATCAGCAAAAAATTATTTAGACCTTGTTGTTGAAATTCCACTTAAGACTTCATATGAAATAAACTTAGAAGCCTACTTTACTAAATTTAAGGACTATCAGTTTATCCGAAATAGAATAGCACACAATGGTGGCAAGGTAAATCTTCAAGAATCCTCTGGCACAAAAGTGACTAATCCCAATATTTCTATTAATGAAGTAACAGGTAAGATAAAAATTTTGAAACCCGAATTCCTTACTGGTTTCATAGATATTGTCAGTGCATTTTTCAAAGACTTAATCCTTCTTATTGAGCAAAAAATGGAATTTAAAAACCTCACAAATCGGCTTGAATTATTCCTGAAAATAAGAAGTTTTCGTTGTGATTTGATTTCGTGGAAAAAGCCAAATATAAATAAAAAGCAAATTGAAGTTAAAGCCACTGGACATGGCTTTGACGGTGATAATACCTGTGAAATTGCGTTTAAAATTAAATGTGGTTCAAAAGAAAATATCGAATACTTAAATCAGACAGGTAAAATTTTGTTTCCCCATGAAGCACCTACGCCCGGAGATTTCGATTTTCATATTGAAACCTATTCCTTCATGCTTTACGAAATGCTGTGCCCACTTCTTGACCAAAGAGCAAGTAGATTGAATGTACAATTGATGATTTCCTAAATTTACCTAACCAATAATAAAGAATGAACCTATCCAACTACACCCAATCCCACTGGCAACCCGCCCAGGGCCACACCCAACCCCTCCACAACGCCATCACCGGCGAAGTCATCGCCACCGCAGGCAGCGAGGGCCTGGACTTCCCGGCCATGATGCACCACGCCCGCACCATCGGGGGCAAGACGCTGCGGCGCATGACCTTCTACGAGCGGGGCCTCATGCTGAAAAAACTGGCGCTTTACCTGCACGAGCGGCGCAAAAGCTACTACCCCCTCAGCTACGCCACGGGCGCCACCAAGGTGGACTCTTGGGTGGACATCGAGGGCGGCATCGGCACGCTGTTCGCCTATGCCAGCCTGCGCCGTCGGCTCGGCAACGAGACCTTCTTCGTGGATGGCGAGGTGGTGAAATCCTCCAAGGAGGGCAGCTTCGCCGGGCGGCATATCATGTCGCCACGGCATGGGGTGGCCGTGCACATCAACGCCTTCAACTTCCCTATCTGGGGGATGCTCGAAAAAATCTCCGTGAACCTGCTGGCCGGGATGCCTGCTATCGTGAAGCCCGCCACGCAGACCTCGTTCCTCACCCATGCCATGGTGCAGGACATCGTGGCGTCTGGCATATTGCCCGAAGGGGCAATACAACTCATCTGCGGCAGCGCCCGTGGCCTCCTCGACTCGGTCATGGGGCAGGATGTGGTCACGTTTACCGGCTCTGCCGACACGGGGCGGATGCTAAAGTCCACGCCCGCCGTCATCGCCAATTCGGTGCCGTTCAACATGGAAGCCGACAGCCTCAACGCCTGCGTGCTGGGCGCCGATGCAGTGCCGGGTACGCCAGAGTTCGATATTTTCGTCAAAGAAGTACACCGAGAAATGGTAACCAAGGCCGGGCAGAAATGCACCGCCATCCGCCGCATCATCGTGCCGGAAAACCTGCTGGAGGACGTGCAGATTGCACTCGGCCAAGCATTGGCGAAGACCACCATCGGCGACCCGCAGGTGGAGGGCGTGCGCATGGGCAGCCTCGTCGGGCGCTCGCAGGTGGACGAGGTGCGGGCAAGGGTGGAGGAACTCGCCGCCCATACGCCCATCGTTTTCGGCAATTTAGACGCTGAGTTTGAAGTGGTCGGAGCCGACCGAACGGCGGGCGCTTTCTTCTCGCCCATGCTGCTGCTCAACGACGACCCCTTCCGTAAGACCGCCTCGCACGACATCGAAGTGTTCGGCCCGGTGAGCACCCTCATGCCGTACAAGCACCTCGACGACGCCATCGAACTGGTGAACATGGGCAAAGGCTCGCTCGTCAGCAGCATCGTCACCGCCGATGAGCGCATCGCACGGGACTATGTCATCGGCTCGTCGCCCTACCACGGCAGGATATTGGTTCTCAACGAGTTATGCGCCAAAGAGAGCACGGGCCACGGCTCGCCGCTTCCCTTGCTCAACCACGGCGGCCCCGGCAGGGCGGGCGGTGGCGGCGAACTCGGCGGCATGCGCAGCCTCCACCACTACCTCCAAACCACGGCGGTGCAGGGCCACCCGACCTTCCTCACGGCGGTCACGGGACAGTACCACCAAGGCGGTCGGCAGACGGAAAAGGACGTGCATATCTTCCGCAAACATTTCGAGGAACTGGAAATCGGGGAGACGGTCGTGACGGCCAAGCACACGGTCAGCGAGGCGGACATCACCAATTTCGCCAACGTGAGCGGCGACAATTTCTACGCCCACATGGACGCCACGGCGCTCGAAGGCACCATCTTCACCGGGCGGGTGGCGCATGGCTATTTCATCCTATCCAAAGCCGCTGGCCTCTTCGTGGATGCGAAAAAAGGCCCGGTACTGCTCAATTATGGCTTGGACGAATGCCGTTTCACGAAGCCCGTCTATCCCGGCATGACCATCGGGGTGCGGCTGACGGTGAAGGAAAAAGTTGACCAAGAGAAAAAAAGCGAGGACGACGTGGCGAAGGGCATCGTGAAGCTGCTCGTGGATGTTTATGACGAGACGGGGGAAACGGTGGCGCTGGCTACTATTTTGACGATGGTGAAAAAGTTGAATCAGGATTAAATCTGCATTTCAATGAAAAATCTCTTTTTAAAATCATTGGTTATTTACATCGCAATTATGGCAACTTCAGTTGTAATACAAGGCTGCTGCGAAGAAGAATATAAGATAGTTGGCAATGGCACTTTCGAAGTTTTTGACAAAAACTTTGCGCCGATTGACACCATAAAAAACGAGTTTTATATCAGGGCATACTTTGAGGTTATGGAGGTAGGGATGCAAAATGATTTTAGTTTAATAAACTCAGCATTA
>JANPLH010000126.1:0-14220 GCA_031426435.1 Saprospiraceae bacterium
GTATAGGTCAACGAGTTGTTGATGATGTTCTGCATGGTGAAATGGCTGCCAACGCCCAATACTTGGTTGCCCAATTTGACTTGCCCGTGCGCCGTATTGGTCACAATGGTGAACTCCAATTCGCTCGGCAAGTTGTCTGCATCCGTCGCCACCAAGTTTGGCAGATAAATCCGGTTCGTACCATTTGGAGGCACACCCAGGGTATCGTTCTTGATGATGACCGGGTTGGCAGATGTCAAACCTGCACAGACTTCAAGCTCCCAATTATCCAATTTTCCACCCTCGCCGTCGCTGTCAACGACCTCCACTTCCAGCGTCCAGTCGCCTTGCGAGTTTTTGCCAACAAAATCGGCAAGCGAACCAACGGGCTTGTACTTGGCATCCGTTTGTGGGCAATTCACGAGCGGAAACGGCGACTGGTCGTCGAAGCCACAGTTGAAATTGGAACCGTTGCAGGAGGGTTCCGAAAGGATGACCACCGAGGTATTGTCAGGCCCCTTGACCCGCATTTCAAGGTACCGGATGGAAGTATGGTTGCCTTTGACCTGTGTGATGTTCACGTCCGAGATGGTGCCTCCTTGCGGAATATTGAGCTTTGAGCTAATGGTCGGCGTTCCAGCGGAAGGGATGATGATATTGTTTTGGTCGCCACTGCTGGACTTGGCGATGCAAGTTTGCTGAACCGTGCGGAAGCTGAATGGGTCACCAAAACTGCCTGTTCCGCAGGCATTGAAGGCACGCACCCGCCAGTAATAAACGGTGCCATCCTCAAGGGTGATGGATGGTAGGTACTCAGCAAGGTTCACGTTTGGATTGGAATCCACGATTTGCGTGAAGCCAGGGTCAGTGGCTATCTGGATTTCATAATATTCCGCATTGGGCAGGTCCGTCCAAGCAAAAGTGGGAAGGGTTTCCTCCCCTGCAGCGCCATCCACGGGCGAGCTGGCAGTTATGCCCGAAAGGTCGGTATCCACGACCGTGATGACAAGGGTACGAGTCTGGTCAGGCAAGCCCGGTGAGGTGGCCAACACCGTTATCGTTACCTGACCGGGTGCCACGCCAGACGTGTTAAGCGTCAGCGTGGATGATTGGCCAGCCATGACGGTTGCAGGATTGAAGGTCGGAATGATGCCGCTTGGAGGGCCCGTTACGGAAAAAGTCACTTGACCATTATAGCCATCTGTGGCGGTAGTTTGAAGTACGAAACTGATATCGTCGCAAGCCAAGCCGCCTTGGCTGGGGTTGGTCGTGAGGATATAGCCGGGCTGCGTCGGAGCCGTAATGGTGAAGTTTTGGTTTGAAATATCGAAGAAGATATTGTCCGCCGCTTCTACCCGGATACGTGCCGTAGTGGTAGGCGTATTAGGCATCACCACGTAGGCATTGCCGTCATTTTCCACATTTGCCACCAACAAAGTTGGGTAGGTCAGGCCGCCGTCGGTGCTGAGGTGAAGGTTAACTTTTTGGCAGTTCACCGGGGCAAGGTCGGTATTGGCAACATCCCACGTCGCTTGCACATAATCGCCTACGGCAAAAGTCTCAGCAGCATTAGGGTAGGTGACGAGGAACGGCCCGGTACTGGCCTTGCAGTTGAAAACAATCTCTTCGTAATTAAAGGCACCTGCATCGGGATGGTTGTCCCTTGCCACAAAGCGGAAGGTGAGCACCCGGTCTATTGTCGGAAGCACTTCCCTGATATCATTCGCATTGGCCACGATGGTTTCAATTTTGGGGAAAATACGGGTCGGGCTGGTCGTTGGCGGGTACCAGCGGAACAAAGGTGCCGTGGTAATTGGCGAACCCAATGGACTCCAAGGGCCAAGGTCGTACTGCTCCCAGGTATAGGTCAGCGTGTTGGGGTCGTTTACGTCGGTGGCACTGCCAGTTAGCTTGAACGGCGTTGACTTGGGGATATAAAAACCGCCTGTCATTGGGATATCGGCCACAGGCATTTCGTTGCCTTCGGCAATGACCTGCTTGCAAGTGCTGCCTCCGGTTACACGGGTAAAGTTTTGGATGCGCAGCATGGAATTGACATGGAAAAATGGGTCGCTCGTCGGCTGAACGTGGTTTGCACCGCATACTTGGTTGCCATTGTAACTCATAATAGTAGAACCGCTGCCAGGTTCGTAGGCTGTCTCTGGTGTTTCGTTTTCGTTGTCGCAGCTATTGAAGGTATGTGTTGCGCTGAATTGGTGGCCCATTTCGTGGCCAACGATGAGGTAAAACAAGGGGCCATCATACGGACCAAATTTGCAGGAGGCAGCCCTTGCTTTTGGATATTGCGACAAGCCACCTTCTCCATTGCATACGCCCGCCAAGCTGGCCAGTCCACCCCCATTCGTACCGAAAACATGACCAATATCATAACCGTTTACGGTGAATGCAGCATTCAGAACAGGTGGGTTTTCATCTACCATGTCCGATGTATTTCCATTGGTATAGGGGTCGGGATTGGAGTAATGGAACACCTGCTCCGTGTTTGCGATGAGCACAAGCCGCACCGCCGCATCCCGCTCAAAGACGCTGTTGACGTTGTTCACAACGGTCGTCACGTTCGCCAAAACCGTAGTTGGCGTATCGCCATAGTCCTGAGAATACTCGGAGGTGGTGGCCACGGCAAGGCGGTAGGTATAAAGGTCAACTGGCACCGAAGCCCGGTCGGTAGGCTGGGCAAAATTCTCGGTGAATGACTCCATTTCTTCTGCCGAATGCTTCACTTCGCAATGGAACTGGTTGGCTTCCGGAGTAGTAAAGTCAACATCCTTCAAACGAAAGCTGAGGTAAACCTGCTCGTCTGGCGAGTTGGGCACCACTAAAATCGTATGGGTACCTGTATGCACGATGGCGTTGAAGCCCTGTGGCGAATAATCAAAGCGAAGCGTCGTACCGGGATTCATTTTGCTCCTTCCGGCAAACGTCTTTATCATCGGGTACTTGTCGGCTAATGCTGGCTCCATGATGGGCGATTCCCAAACGGAAAAGGCCTCCATGGTACCATCGGGCATGGGTAGTGAAAGCTCCAAGGGCTGGTTTTTCGCAGCAGCTGTAAACTCCATAGGGGCTTGGCGCAGGTAATTGCGCATAGCATCCAAATCGAGCGAGAGCGCCCGCCATGCTTGCGGCATAAAGGTTGGCCGGGCAAAATCGTTGCGGGTAGATTCACCCCAAAAACCTGCCGACGACTGGCCAAACAGCGCCAAAACCGTGAGCAGTGCGGTACAAGTAGTCAATAATTTTTTCATGCTGAATTAGACGTTTTATTGAAAATGGGCAGTTCCTGCTTTGCCAGCAGCAAAGGGAATTGCGGAGGCGCAAAGCTAAGTAACCAAAGCCGCAAATGATAAGCCGATGAGAACAATGGTTGCGCAAGATAGGGTGGCAATGCGGGTTCTTGTCTTCGCCATGACGAAAGGGACCTTAAGCGAAGGGTGGCTGGCGAGGGTCGGAGGTCAGTTAAACTACTTGTGCTTCTTCTCCCCCACCCAGTTCATCTCCCCAGCTTGTATGGCCATGTCCAAGGTGTTCTCGGAAGGCGGTATCGGACAATTGAAGCCATCGGAGTAATGACACCAGGGATTGTAGCATTTGTTGAAATCAATAATAGGCACGGCCGCCTCCACGTCCGATATTTTTAGGTCAATATAGCGGCCCCCGCCATAGGTCGTCTCATCGTTGGTGGCATCCCGGAACGGCAGGAAAAGGTGCTGGACATAAATAGGGTTATTACCAAAACTGAGGTTTTTATACACCGCCAATTGCAGTTTTTGGCCATCTATTTCAAACGAAAGCACCCCATATTTTACATATAGCCTCGTAATGCCGCTGTAAGTCGGCAAGTCAAACGGTTGCTCGTCCTGCGTCCGCTGAAAGGTACAGGCTACCCGGTATTTTTCGTTTGGGGCAAAAAACCGGAGCTTGCCGAGGTCGCTGGAATCAAGTGGCGAGCGGGGATTTGTCAAAAAGCCTTGCATGTATTCCGCCCGGTGCTTCGCAATATCTAGGGCAAAGGGAGTGCTTTCGTTTTGGCCGGAGGCCACCGTTGGGAAAGCTGATAAGATACCGAGGGTCAGGAATATCGAAGAAAAAATGGATTTCATGCCAAGCTTTTTTTACAAAAAAAAACTATAATAGATGGGACACAGATAGGACTGATTTGAGTGATTCTCACTGATTCTTTGCTATGCTATTAAATCTGTGAGAATCACTCAAATCAGTCCTGACTGTGTCCCATCAATCTAAAACCTATCATCCTCCTCCTCGCCCTCCTCGTTCAGCATATCCGCAAGCGAATCATTGAAGGTCAGTGTGGCCTCCACGAAGTTTTTGTTGATGACGTTGCACTCGGCAAGGCCGTGCAGCACCAGTTCCATAAAGGTATAAACTTGCTCCTTCGGCAAATCCTTTGACTCCACGAGGCGGCGCAACCCAGCCACTTTGTCAAGCTCTTTACGGAACTCCTGCTCTGGCGCATCGTTGAGGATGTTCACCGCATTACCGCCTGAAAACCAAGCCTTTATGATACCATAAGGGTCGCTCTCACGGCCCTTGCGCAGCTTGTCGGGGTCAGGGAAAAACTGGAAGAACACGTCTTTGATAGAGTCGCCAATCAGTTCGAGCGCCACGACGTAGGGGCCTTCCTGCTCGCCTTCATAGACCAATTCCACCTTGCCAGTGATGGCCGGGATGACGCCCCAAAAATCGGTGACACGGGCCGTGGCGGTCTTCTCGCCATTCATCAACATTCGCCGTTCAGCGGTGCTAACGAGGTTCTCGTAGCCACTGATGCTGAGGCGGGCCGAGACACCGCTCTTTTCATCCACCAACTCGCTCTCACGGGCGGTGAAGCTGATTTGTTCCAACAAAATCTGCAAGGTCAGCGGCACATGGATGGACTTCAATTGCTCTGGTGCCAGTTTCGCTTCCTGCTGCGTGATGCGGTGCGCCACCTCGATGGTGCGGGGATAGTGCGTCAAAATTTGGCTCTCGATACGGTCTTTCAGCGGCGTGATGATGCTGCCCCGGTTCGTATAGTCCTCTGGGTTGGCAGTGAAAACAAACTGGATGTCCAGCGGCAGCCGGAGCTTGAAACCCCGGATTTGCATATCGCCTTCCTGCAAGATATTGAACAATGCCACCTGGATTCGGGCCTGCAAGTCCGGTAACTCGTTAATAACGAAGATGCTGCGGTGCGAGCGGGGGATGAGGCCGAAGTGGATGACCCGTTCGTCGGAGTACGGCAGCTTGAGCGAGGCCGCCTTGATAGGGTCCACGTCGCCCACGAGGTCGGCAATGCTAACGTCAGGTGTAGCCAGCTTTTCCACGTAGCGGTCGTTGCGGTGTACCCATTCGATGGGGGTATCGTCGCCCTTTTCGGCAATCAAATCAAAGGCAAAACGGGAGATGGGCGTCAGCGGGTCATCGTTCAGTTCGCTGCCCGCCACGATGGGCATCCACTCGTCGAGGAGTTGCACCAGCATCCTTGAAAGACGGGTCTTCGCTTGCCCCCGTAGGCCGAGCAGCACCATGTTGTGCCTACTCAGCACCGCCCGCTCGATGTCGGGCAGCACCGTGTCATCGAAGCCAAAGATGCCCTCGAATACGGTCTGCTTTTTCTTCAGTTTTTGAATGAGGTTTTGGCGAAGCTCGTCCTGCACAGAGCGGGAGCGGTAGTTTGAGGCTTTGAGTTCGCCAAGTGTGGTTGCTTTTTTCATAAAATATTTAAGTATTGCGGGGCAAAGTTGCGGACTTTGGGGGAAACGCTGGGGGCAGCAGAAGGTTTAGTTTGAAATTAAACCAAATGGGTTAGTCTCACCTCGCCCCAAACAAAAGCGTACCCACCCTAACCATCGTGCTGCCTTCGGCAATGGCCAGCTTGTAATCGCCGCTCATGCCCATCGAGATTTCTTTAAAACTGGCTTGCTCCCCAATGGGGCGAGCCCCAAAAAACTGGGCTTTCAGTTTTTCAAAAATGCTTCGCAAATGCTGGAACTCCCGCCGCAACTGCACTTGGTCATTGGTAAAAGTGGCCATGCCCATAACGCCTGTGATGCGCACATTTTTAAGCGATTGAAAATCAGGGTGTTGGAGCAATTCGACGGCCTCCTCCATGTTCAGCCCGAACTTGGATTCTTCCTCGGCAATATGGAACTGCAACAAACAATCAATCACTCGGCCATGTTTGGCGGCCTGTTTGTCAATCTCTTCCAGCAGTTTCCAACTGTCCACCGAATGTATGCAAGCCACAAACGGGGCGATATACTTGACCTTGTTCGTCTGCAAATGCCCGATGAGGTGCCACTCGATATTCTTGGGCAGTGCCTCGTATTTGGCAGTCAGCTCCTGCACCCGGTTCTCCCCAAAGATGCGCTGGCCCCGGTTGTACAGTTCCAGCACCCGCTCCGCAGGATGGGTTTTCGACACAGCAATGAGCTTGGTTTGGGTAGGAGCAAGCTGGGCAAGGATATCTTCGAGCATATTTTCCGTATGACTTAATGGAACACAGATTGAATGGATTTGATTGATTTGAACTGATTATAAATCTGTGTAAATCCGTCAAATCCGTTCAATCTGCGTCCCATCCTATTTCATTTTAAACACTGCCGTCCGCACCCGCTTGCTCACTCCCCCTGCCTCCGTTTTTTCTTCCAAAATCAAATCCTGGGCAGCGGGCAAATCGAACACCTCCTGCAAATTGCGAATCGGCGCTACTGGCACCGAGGCGGCATGGCATTTCTCCAAAATCACCTCGGCAGGGAAACAGCGGAAGGCGGCTTGCAGTTGCGAAGCAAGTGCATCTCGGTGTTGCAAGCGAAATGCATTAGTTGCAAATCGCTCATCCTCAGCAGTTTGCTGCGCATTTAATAAATGACAAAGCTCACGGAACTGCTGCTCTGTTCCCGCCGATACGATGAGCATTTTGTCATCTTGCGCCAGAAAGATTTCGCCATACGGCGCAATGTTCGGGTGGCGGCTGCCGATACGCTGTGGCAAATGGGCAAGGTTCAGCCAGTTGGTAGCTTGGTTGGCGAGGGAGGCCACGCCCGCATCAAAGAGCGAGACGGTGACCTCTCCGCCCCGCCCAGTACGCTCCCGTTGCAGCAGGGCGACAAGGATGCCCTCTTTCAGTTGGTGCGCTGCCAGCAGGTCCATGAGTGCTACGGGCATCTTGACGGGCGGGCCGCCGGGTTCGCCGTTCATGTGCATCCAGCCCGTTTCAGCTTGAATGGCCACGTCGAAGCCGGGGCGCAGGTCGTCTTCGCCATAGGCGCTGATGCTGGCATAAATGAGGCGGGGGTTCCATTGCGCCAGCGAAACACAGTCAAGCCCCAGCTTCTCTGCGCCGCCTTTCTTAAAATTGGAAATGACCACATCGGCATCTTTCAGCCAAGTCATAAGCTGCTGACGGTCAGCGGCTTGCGTTAGGTCGAGAAAGACGTGTTGCTTGCCCCAGTTCACCGAATAGAAATAGGCAGATTCGAGGCTGGTAGGGTCTTCCGAGGGCATCTTCCAGTGGCGTGTCGTGTCACCGCTCGTGGTCTTGTTTTCCACCTTGATGACCTCGGCCCCCAGTTCAGCGAAGAACATGCCGACGGCTGGGCCAGCGAGCACGCTGGCCAGTTCAACGACTTTCAAGCCTTGGAAGATTGGATATTGCATTAAAAAATTTGAAGCGCAAAGGTAGCTGCTCCGCCCTATGTAATTTGCATCACACGACTAAAATGGGAAACAGGGTAGCTTTGCCCAAAATTTGAGCATCAAGCTCACCCGCCAATTCATTATTTCAAAAAATGTCTAGCATAAAATCCTTCATCCCCGCCCTCAATTGGCTCCCAAGCTACAAGAAAGAATGGCTCTCCGGCGACCTCTCGGCTGGCCTCACAGTCGGCGTGATGCTCATTCCGCAAGGAATGGCCTACGCCATGTTGGCCGGGTTGGAGCCTATTCATGGCCTGTATGCCGCTACCATTCCGCTGATTTTGTACGCCATTTTTGGCACATCGAGGCAATTGGCGGTAGGGCCGGTGGCAATGGTGGCGCTGCTCACCGCATCGGGCATCGGGGCGCTGAAACCAGTGACGCCAGAAGCTTACCTGCTGTTGGCGCTCACGTTGGCCTTTCTCGTGGGTGCGATTCAGTTCCTGATGGGCGTTTTCCGACTGGGCTTTCTGGTCAATTTCCTTTCGCACCCCGTCATCAGCGGCTTCACCTCGGCGGCGGCCATCATCATCGGGCTTAGCCAATTGAAGCACTTGCTGGGCATCAAAATCCCGAACAGCGAACACGCCCACGAGATAGTCCTTGCGGCAGCGCAACACATCGGCGAGACGAACTTGCTGGCGCTCGGCATCGGCATCGTAGCCATTTTCGTCATCAAATTTTCGAAGAAAGTAAACAAAGCGCTGCCCGGCGCACTAGTGGCAGTAGTGCTTGGCATTCTCGCAGTGACCGTTTTTGGCTTGGAAGCATTGGGCCTGAAAATCGTCGGGAAGGTGCCGTCCGGGCTGCCAGGGCTGTCCATGCCGTCATTTGATTTTGGTGCGCTGCAATCATTGATTCCAGCCGCTTTGACCATTTCGCTGGTGGGTTTCATGGAGAGTTTTGCGGTAGCAAAAGCCATACAAAGCAAGCACAAGGACTACCAAGTGGACGCCAATCAAGAGTTGGTCGGACTCGGTTTGGCCAATTTCGGCGCTGCGTTTTTCCAAGGGATGCCCGTCACTGGCGGCTTCAGCCGCACGGCGGTGAACGACCAAGCTGGCGCAAAATCGGGCCTCGCCAGTCTTATCAGTGCTGCGCTCATCGTGCTGACGCTGCTGTTTTTGACGCCATTGTTTTACAACCTGCCGAACGCCGTGCTGGCCGCCGTCATCCTCGTGGCAGTGGCCGGACTGATTGACTACAAGGAAGCCAAACACCTCTGGCACAATGACCGCTCTGACTTCTGGATGCTGGCCGCCACTTTCCTCATCACGCTGTCGCTTGGCATCGAAACGGGCATTGGGGCGGGCGTTGTGCTGTCATTGGGCATGGTTATTTACCGCTCCACGAGGCCGCACGTGGCGGTTTTGGGCAAGGTGCCTGGCTCCATGTTTTACCGTAACATCCAGCGCTTCGACAACTTGGAGCAGCGTCCCGATGTGCTGGTGGTGCGCTTCGATGGCCCGCTTTATTTCTCGAACATCAATTATTTCAAGGATAAAATGGGCGAACTCATTGCTCAAAAAGGCGAAGCCCTGCGCCTCGTGGTGCTAAACGCCGATAGCATCAGCCACCTCGACAGCAGCGCCATACATGCCTTGGAAGAGTGGGTGGTGGAGAACCGTAGCCGGGGCATTCAAGTGCATTTTACCAGTGTCATCGGCCCGGTTCGGGACACGCTGGGGCGCTGGGGGCTGACCGATTCCATTGGGGCGGATTGCTTCTTCATGAGCAACCAGCAGGCGATAGAAGCTTTTGATGGAAATGCCAATAACGGGCCGGTGAAGGACTTCAAGGAGTATATTTTGCAGGCAAATTGAGACGAGCTTTTAAAGACGGACTTTTACGCCACTTAACCATCCAACCACATGCAAAAAGTCGTAGGGGCTCCATGATGGGTTTATGATTTCTCGAACGGGCATGTAAAAGTGCTAGACCAATAATAAGGCCACAATGCAGGTATGATGGTCAAAAATGGGTGGTGGATTTTGTATTAGAACCGATAATTTTCTTGCGAAACAGCACTTCTAACCAGCGGCGATGCGCTTTTTCGCCAACTCCACATACGCTTCCACGATTTCATAACCGATGAACTTCCTGCCGCTGCGCAATGCGGCCACTGCCGTGGTGCCGCTGCCCATGAACGGGTCGAGGACCACGTCCGTTTCAAAAGAATACAACTGGATGAGGCGGTGCGGCAGCTCCATCGGGAACGGGGCCGGGTGGCCAATGCGCCGGGCTGATTCAGCGTTCATTTGCCAGATGGTTTTCGTCCACTCAAGGAACTCGTCCCGACCAATGGTGCTGAGCTTTTCGGCTTTATCCTTTTTGGTCAAATGCCGTTTGTAGTCGCCTTTCGAGAATATGAGGATGTATTCGTGAATGTCTCGCAGGATGGGGTTCGAGGCACTCTGCCAACTGCCCCAGGCGGTGCTGGCAGTGGAGCTGGCCCCTTTGTCCCAAATGATTTCGCCCCGCATGATGAAGCCGATTTCCTGCATGAGCAGGGCAATATGGGAGGTGAGGGGGATGTACGGTTTGCGGCCCAGGTTGGCCAAATTGATGCAGGCACGACCTCCCGGCACCAATACCCGATAGGTTTCCGTAAACACTTGCCTGAGAAAGTCGAGGTATTCCGTGAGTGAAAGGTCTTCGTCGTAATCCTTGTTGGCATTGTAAGGCGGGGAGGTGATCATCAGGTGGACGGAGCCATCGGGAACCTCCATCATCTCTACGGAACTGGCCACCAATAGCCGGTTTTCAAGCGCTTTTGGGAACGGATTGACGACGACATCTGCCACATGATTCCCGTTCAGTTCAGTATATAGCCTTGAACCGTAAAACTTGGAAGCATCGTGGTTAATCCTGCCGCTGGTGCCAAACGAACTGGTGGTTGTACCTACTCTATTTTTCGCCATGTTGATCAAAAATGGGGTCAAAAGTGGGCAGATTCAGCAAGAAATTCAAAAAAATATTGACACCTTCCTTGATTCGTAAAATTGAAGTATACATTTGCTAGCGAAGATGGATGGCATTTTAAGCGCATCCGTTTTGTTTACAAGACTAGGATTTGACGCACAGTAAGCTACTAAGATTCTTGCACAACTACTTATTTTAGAACGAATCCATTCCATTCGATTAGTTTCATAAAATTGAAAACATAGCCGCAACGCTGGATTGGTCATATAATTTATGTGCGATGGAACCCAAGCAAAAAAACTACCTTTTTAACCTTATTGCGATATGGCTCGCCTTTGTTGTTTTCCTAAAAATAATGGAACATCAACGGGCCTATAATGACGTGCAATTTGGCTTTCGTTTCGACCTTTACATCGTGTTTCCAGTCCTTATCATCATATCTATCATTGTGCTTTGGAAAAACTGGGACGATATGAACGATGGGGAAAATTAATTGAAATTGTTCGCCTTCCCTGCACATTCATGGAAAATCCGGAACCTGCAAGTAGCGCAAATCTCATCCTGAAGCTTCGGTACCAACACTTTCAATGCTTCCTCTTTTGAAACAAAAAAATGGTCCTCACCTATCTCTGCCCGGAAGCCACCACGGATGAGCGTTTCCTGTGCATTCAGTTTCAGGCCCGTAAAATAAAGGCCCCCACCCTTTTGTTTCCAGCGTTTTGCCTCATTTAACAGCCACTCCGAACCCGCCACGTCAATGAAATTCACTCCCTGTGCAACAATGAGCAGGGTATGTACTTCAGGGGCAGCCTCGTCCACCAGTTCCCTGATTTCACTGGAAATATGGTTGACTGAGCCAAAGAAAATGGAGCCGTCGAGCCGAAGGGTCTTCATCTGTGGGCATTCAGGCAGTTTTTTGCGCAGCAGGTAGGTAAAGCGGCGATTAGCATCGTCGGGGTCGGGAGCCATGACGGCCACATTGGGCGTAGATGCTTTTTGAAGGTAAAAAATCAGCGAGAACATAACGCCAAGATAGACTGCCGATTCGAGGTCTGCCACGAGGGTAGCAATAAACGTGATAATCATCACCATGCTTTGCCTTTTGCTGGAACGGAACACCGTTTTTGCGAAGCGGAAATCAATCAGGTTGTAGGCAACCACCAGAATGACGCCCGCCATGGCTGCCACGGGCATGTAGGAAATCAATGGCGCCACGATAAGCACTACCAGCAAAAGCATGACGGCAGCAAAGACGGCAGCAAGCGGCGTTTTTGCACCGGCCTCGTAGTTCAGGCCGCTGCGGGTAAACGACCCCGACCCGGCATAGCAGGAGAAAAAACTGCCCACGATGTTCGATAGCCCCTGCCCAATGAACTCCTGGTTGCCATCAATCTGCTGTTGCGACTTCGCCGCAATGGAGCGGGCAATGGCTACCGCCTCTATCAAGCCAAGCAGTGCAATGGCAAAGGCGCTTTGTGCCAATTGCGTTAGCGATTCAAAACTCAGGTCGGGCACCGATGGCCTCGGCAAGCGGCCCTGTACTTCACCGACCATTTTCAGCCCAAGCGCCTCGCTACCAAGTAATTGCGAAAGGCCAAAGGCCAGCAAACTGCCACCCACGAGCGCCACAAGGAGGTTGGGGATTTTCGGAAAATATTTTTTGGATAAGATGGCCAGCAGCAACGTGAACCCCCCAATGCCTAAAGCATAAAGATTGCTGTGATGGATGTTCAGGGCAATGGTTTGCAGGGTATCCAGGAAGGTAGTGCCAGCCGGAACATCCAGCCCCAGCAAGTGCTTCATTTGGCTCTGCATGATGAGCAACGCTGCGCCCGCCGTGAACCCGACCACCACCACATGGGACACGAAATTGATGAGCGTACCCATGCGGGCCAGTCCCAAAATTAACTGAAAAAGCCCTGCCAATAGCGTGATTGTCAATGCTTTGGAAATAAAATCATCGGTACCGGGTTCAGCACCGAGTTGGGTCAAGGCGGCAAAAACCACCAGCGAAATCGCCGTTGTAGGCCCTGAAATCAGGTGCCTTGACGACCCGAAAAGCGCCGCAACTATGGGCGTAATCATGGCCGTGTAAAGCCCGTAGATAGGTGGCAATCCGGCGATGCTCGCAAATGCAACACCCTGCGGCAGCACGATGATGGCACCCGTTAGGCCAGCCATCAGGTCGGCCTTTATGGTCGTTCGGTTCACTTCCGGCCACCAAGTCAGAAAGGGAAAAACACGGGGCAACAATTTTTCGGCAATATCAATTTGCACGGTTGGTCAAATATTTCGCAGGTAAAAGGGCATTCACAGCAATGAAAATATCGTGCAAATTTATACTATCCCTCAGGTTTCTATGTAACCAAGGTCACATTCTGGGGGGCTTCGCAAACAATTCGTCATAATTCGGTCATTTGACCAAAAAAAATCAGGGAAGAAATTGCACCGCAACTGAAACCCACTTAGTTTTGCCGCCTCATGATTCAATTCATTCCTACACATCATCATCATTTCTCCTCACCGTCCACGGCGAGCAGTCTTGCTTTTTGATGTGAAATGATTTTATTCATGCTCAAAAAAGGCTTGTCGGTTCGCCCGGCAAGCCTTTTTTAGTTTCTCCCTCGATTCAACCAATTCAACCAATTCAACTAATTTAACCAATTTCCATGCTTCGCCTTGCCATCCAAAAATCAGGTCGCCTCTACGAAGACTCCGTCGGCCTCCTCAAATCCTGCTCCATCGGCGTCTCCAATGGCGGCGGGCGGCTCCGTGCCGTGGCCGACAGCTTCCCGCTCGAAGTCTTCTTCCTACGTGACGACGATATTCCGCAGTATGTCGAAGACGGCGTGGCCGACTGCGGCATCGTTGGCGAGAATGTCGTTTTCGAAAAAAACAAGCGCATCAAGGTCATTGAAGCACTCGGTTTTGGCCGATGCCGCCTCTCGCTTGCCATGCCAAAAGCCGCCCGATACGACGGCGTGGCCAGCCTGCAAGGAACCCGCATTGCCACCTCGTACCCGCAGATTTTGGGCGATTTTTTACAAAAAAACGGCATCAGCGCCGACCTCCACGAAATCAGCGGCTCCGTTGAAATAGCACCCAGCATTGGCCTCGCCGACTGCATCTGCGACCTCGTCAGCACAGGTAGTACGCTGATTTCCAATGGATTGCGAGAGGTCGAGACCATCCTGCAATCGCAAGCTGTCTTGGTCGCTTCGCAAAACCTGCCCTCGGAAAAACAGGCTATCCTTGATAAACTGCTCTTCCGCATCCGGGCTGTGCAAAAGTCCCAAAAGCACAAGTACATCCTGCTAAATGCCCCCAACGACCGCTTGCCGGACATCATCAGAATACTGCCCGGCATGAAAAGCCCCACGGTGCTGCCCCTTGCCGAATCAGGTTGGAGCAGCGTACATTCCGTCGTGCAGGAAGACCGTTTTTGGGACATCATCGAAGACCTGAAAGCCAATGGCGCACAGGGGATTCTGGTGGTGCCGATTGAAAAAATGATTTTATAGTGATTGGTGATCGGTCAGCCCAATCACCAGTCACCAATCACAAATCACCAATCACATGAAAATCGTAAAACATCCTGAC
>JANPLH010000127.1:0-1380 GCA_031426435.1 Saprospiraceae bacterium
GAGACGCCGTATTCGTCTAAATGCAAGACCCTCAAAACCCCATTTATCATTCATCATTTTACCATTCATCATTCATAAAAGCCATGTCAAACGAACACCTCGAGCAGACCCAACTACCGGGAGAACCCACCCCAGAAACCCCAATTCAACCCGCTGAAACGGAGCTTGTGGCATCAAATGTCGGGGAGGTTTCGAACCTCCCCGACGTTGAGACTTCGCACCCGTCTACCCCCGCTTGGCAGCAAAACCGCCTCGACCTTGCCCCTGTCTATAACGCCGTTGGTGCAGTGAAAAACGAGCTGCGCAAAGTAATCGTCGGTCAAAACGAAATGATGGACCTGCTGCTGGCGGCGCTGTTCTGCAATGGCCACGTGCTTATAGAAGGCGTACCGGGCATCGCTAAAACGCTGACTGCCAAACTGTTGGCAAAAACCTTGGACGTGGGGTTCTCCCGCATCCAGTTCACCCCCGACCTGATGCCGAGCGACGTGGTGGGCACCACGGTGTTCAACATGAAGACCTCAGATTTCACCTTCAATGCGGGGCCAGTTTTCAGCAACGTTATCCTGATTGACGAGATAAACCGTGCCCCTGCCAAGACGCAGGCCGCCCTGTTCGAGGTGATGGAGGAGTACCAGGTGACGGTTGACGGCACGACCCACGAGATGCGGCAACCTTTCTTCGTGTTGGCCACGCAAAACCCCATCGAGCAGGAGGGCACCTACAAGTTGCCGGAGGCGCAGCTCGACCGTTTCCTCTTCAAAATCAATGTGGACTACCCCCAATTGGAGGAGGAAAAGGCCATCCTTCGCCGCTTCCGCAGCGATTTCAGCATGGCCGTGAAGGCGGATGTGAAGCCCGTTTTCAGCGATGCGGGCATTGCGGCTTGCCGCAAATTGGTGGAGCAGGTGCAAATCCGGGAGGAACTGCTGGACTATATCGCTGCTGTGGTGCACAACACCCGTGAGCATCCCGACCTGTTCCTCGGCGCTTCGCCAAGGGCTTCGTTGGCCATCCTCAAAGCATCAAAAGCCATCGCCGCCATGAGTGGCCGGGACTTCGTGACCCCCGACGACATCCGTTTCGTGGCCTATCCGGTGCTGAACCACCGCATCATCTTGACGCCGGAACGGGAGATGGAGGGTTTTGGAACCAAGGATGTGATTGACGATATTTTGAAGAAGATAGAGGTGCCGAGGTAGGTTGTGGCCGTCCAATTTATTGGGCTGGCCGATGCACGAACGACGGCCTACCCAAAAAAACTGGGTGGCGGGTATCCTCAACTTTTCCAATTTGCAAACCATTTACCCTCACTGCCAACTGCCCTTTCATCACCGCATCAAAGTAACATCACCTTTGTAGAGCTTTTTCCGACCGTCA
>JANPLH010000128.1:0-20677 GCA_031426435.1 Saprospiraceae bacterium
GGAGGTCGTCGAGTTCGGGATGGAAGCCGTCGGCGATGCAGCCGCCTTTGGAGATGAGCGCGGGCGGCTCGTCCACTATCTGCCGCTTGATGTCGTTTTGGAGGGTCTTGCAGGGGTTTAGCCCCTCCGCCAATTTCTCGAAGAAAACATTGCCGGAGGCCGCCAAAAGCACCTTCAGCGGCTCGGTGGCTTCGAGCGCTTTGCGCAATTGCACGACTTCCCGTGGCTGTATCTTGCCCAGTGGCACCCGTGAAATCAGGCGTTCCAAATCGCCCATCTGGCGGATATAGCTGCTCACTTCGCTCGCCAAATCAGGGTTTTGCAAAAAATACGAAACCACCTCATGCCGTGCCTCGATTTCCTTCAAAGAGGTCAGCGGCAGCACCACCCATTTCTTCAGCAGCCGCCCACCCATCGGCGACACGGTCTGGTCGAGGATATGGATGAGCGGGGTGCCACCCTCGTGCGGACTGTGCAGCAGTTCGAGGTTGCGCACCGTGAAGCGGTCGAGCCAGACGTACTTCTCCTGGTGTATCCGGCTGATGGCGGTGATATGCTTGAGGTTCTTGTTCTCGGTGGTGGCGAGGTAATGGAGGGCAGCCCCGGCAGCCGTTTGCGCCAGCTCCAAGTGCTCGATGCCAAAGCCTTTGAGCGAAGCGACCTCGAAATGTTCCTTTATTTTTTCTTGGGTAAAATCATGGGAAAATGCCCAGTCGTCAAGGGTATAGGTGTAAAATCGGTCGCCAAACTGCTGCTCAAACAGCTTCGCAGCGCCTTTCGAGAAAATGACCTCGGAGGGGTTGAAGCCTTGCAGCAGCTTGTCCATGTACGCCATATCGCCCTCGCTGACCATGAACTCGCCCGTGCTGATGTCGAGGAAAGCGATGCCCGCATGGTCTTTTTTACCGAAAAAAATGGAGGCGAGGAAGTTGTTCGTCTTGTGGTCGAGGAGCTTTTCGTCGGTCGTCACGCCCGGCGTCACCACCTCAACGATGCCCCGCCGCACGATTTTGTTCTCCGGCGAGGGCTTTTCCAATTGCTCGCAGACAGCCACCCGGTAGCCCGCCCGCACGAGCCGGGGCAGGTAAACGTCCATGCTGTGGTAGGGAAATCCGGCCAGTTCGATGTCCTGACCGCCGTTGTTGCGGCTGGTGAGCGTGATGCCGAGGGCACGGGAGGTCTTTACGGCATCTTCGCCAAAAGTCTCGTAAAAATCGCCGACCCGGAAGAGCATGATGGCCTCCGGGTGCTTCGCCTTCATCCTGAAGTACTGCTCCATGAGCGGCGTCACCTTCTCCGATTTTTCACGGGACTGACCGCCCACGACTGTCATGCTGGTTCTTGCCACGGTTTGCTTGTTTGGGGCAAAGAACGATAAAAATGGGGAAATGAAAAGGTAGGTTAACCCGTTTGAACGTGCTCGTACTTCAAGATTTTATCATCCTCGGTAAGCAGATTGCAGTTGAGTACCCTTGAAGTTGCTACGATGAGTTGGTCCGCTGGATCTTTATGGAAGGAGCCTGGAAGACGGGTTGATTCGACAATAATTTCCACCAAAAGCTCCACTACCTGGATTTTGGGGGATGAGACAATGACGTTTAGCCACTCTTGAACATCAATGGTGAGTTTGATTCTACCATGTTCAACTAGTTTAGCAATCTCCCAAAGTGTAATGACGCTGATAAATATATTTTCGGCCTTGTTGATTGTTTCAAGGTGTTTTTTGGATAGCCTTGTGTCTTCATTGAGCCACCAAATCAGAATATGTGTATCTAAAACTATCATGAAATTGCTTCCCAATCATTTTCTGACACAGGGTCAAATGGTGCGACATAGGACAATACAGTGCCTTTCAAAGAGGTTTTAGGACTTTTTGAAACCAACATGGATTTCTTCAACTCGGCAAAAATAATCGCCTTGCTTTCTGGTGAAAGTTGTTTGAAGTATCCGATGAATTGAGCAAGGTCAATATTAATCGGGATTGAAAGATTTTGAATTCCCACCATCTATTTTTTTTCTTTGGGCAAAGTTAGAGCCTTTTCACAAATATATCCCATGAAACATTAGTTCCTCCAAATCCCCCGGCATGGTAGGGGAATCCAACCAGTTCTGATGTCTTGGCCACCGTTATTGCGGCTGATGAGTGCCAGGAATTCACAGGCCGCTTGATTGTCAAGCTTTGGGTAAACCCAGCATATAAAAGCCCTTCCAAAACAGTATTGCTTGGAAGGGCTTTTAATATAATAATGGCTTAATTTATTCCATTATATACGGCATCTTCTTGCTCGCCTTCCGCATGAGTGCATCCACCAATTGAGCAGGAGAACTACCGATGGAGCCGCCCAGTTCATGGTTGAAGCTCCATAGCAGTTTTTTCTCTTGCTTGTCATATAGCTCCAGTGAAACAGCGGTTTCGTTGGTTCTTCCCCATACCCCAAAAATAACCCCGACGGCAACAGCGGCACCTTCGCTCATGGGTTTGCTGAGGGAATAATTGGAAGTGAGCACCGCATCCACGCCAAGGGCTTCAGCCAATTCAGCGGGGGTATTTGTATTGGAATCAAAATACCCCAACTTAGTCAGCTTTGCATTGGTCGTCTCTACGTCCAGTACTTCCACCCGCATTTTGCCTTGGGACTTGCGACGAAGCAGCCAACTGTACATCTCTTTTTGAAAATTATTAGACTCCGACTTTTGCTGTTCCTTAATGGCCTCAGCATCCACTTTTTTGTTGGCTGCAATGGTGACCTTGGGAGGCAAGACTGCAAATATTTTGTGCTTGTTGGCCCTCGACTTAGCGTCTGGGGCATAATAAACATTTGCGCAGCTACTCAACAAGAATAGGCCAATGGCGCAGCATGAGAGAATTAGATTTTTCATTTTAAGCATGATTTTACGTGAAGATTTTAATTAGGATTTCAGGTTTATGGCAATGCCTTTGCGATTCAGTCATTAGGCTGGCACAGCATACCGCCGCTTGCGCAACCAATTAAAAACAAAGCCGAAAATGCCAAGCAAAACCAAGGGGCCAAGGATATTTATTACCGTCCAAAATGTTTCTTCTGCTTTGGCTTTATTGGTATCGAGCAGGCGCAGCTTCACCTCCCGGCCACGTGCCGCTATGAGGCCAACATCGTCCCGCAGGTATTCAATGGCATTGATGAGGAAATCCTTGTTGGCGTAGGTAATGCGGTCAACAGGGTTGCGGCCAAGGGTCATTGGGGCACCAGTTTTGTTATTGATGAAGTTTCGGGCTATGTCACCATCAGCCACCACGACCATGCGGGTTGGCTTGCTCTGCGACTTGTATTCCTGGTTGATTTGGCGAAGGCCGTCCTGCATGTCCTGCGTTACCCTGTTTTCGAAGAAAGAAGGAAAAACGCCCTCCAACAGCACCGCCACAGGAATCTGTTTTTTGTCAAATGAAGCTGCTATTTCATCGCCATAGCGCAGTATTTCAAAATTGAGGCGTGTAATATTTGGCTGAATCTTGCTATGGTCGGAAGTGGCAAGCAGCACTGTTTTCTTGACGGGGGTTTTTGTTTTAATGGTGTCAACGGAGGAGGGGAAATACAGGTTTATCCCATCCAAATTGCGCACGAGCGGGTGGTCGGAGTTGGGAATGATGACCGGGAAATAATACCAAGGGAACAAGTCTATCGAACCCTTTGCGTCAATAACCATCGGTATCTTGGAGCATTGCAGGTCGAGCACCAGGTCGGGGTTCACCCTTGCGCCGTACTTGAAAAGCATGTCGTTGATGTTCAAAGGATAGTCCCTGGCCACATAACTGTTTTGCTTCCTCATGGAATCCAATTCCACGTTCAGTGGGTCAATGAGCCACAGAATACTGCCGCCGCCCATTAGGTACTGGTCCATGATGAAGAGGTCACGGTCGCTGAAGGGGGCTTTCGGCTTGGCCACAATCAGCGTCTTCACGTCAGGTGGGATGACAAAGGCACTGTCCAAATTGAAAGTGCCGACTTCGTAATAAGCCCGCAGGCTTCGCACCAGGTCGGCCCGTTCCATTTCACCAAGTTCACCGTGGCCTACGGTGAATGCAATAACCTCTTTCACCCCATTTTCCAATTTGTGAATCGCATTGGCAAATTTGTACTCCATTTGACTAATGGAGGTGTTCAGCTGTTCATCGGGGTTGGCGCCCACGGCCTCTTCGTCCAGCAGGTCAACCACTGCTGTGCGACCTTTATAGCTGATTTGGGCATAAGGGTAAATGAACTTCTCCTCCGTTCCTTCTGTGGTCTTGATGCGCAGGTTGGTGGGCACGATTCCGTCCTTGGCAAGCTCTGTTCGGCGGGCATTGATGTCTTCCACGGAGCCTTCGCCGGGGTTGGTATAGGTGTAAGTGACAAACCCTGACTCCGACTTGAAATCGTCGAGCATCTCGGTCACGGAGCGTTGTAGGCGCTTGAAGCCTGCATTGAACTCGCCTGCAAGCAGCACATTCACATATACTTCTGCATTGAGGTTGCGCAGCAACTGATGGGTAGGCTCCGAGAGCGTGAAGCGTTTGTCTTCTGTGAGGTCGAAATGGGTAAAAAAGAAATTGCCCAGCAGGTTGGCGAAAATGGCGATGCCAATGATGAGTCCGAGGCGAAATAGGGATTGATTGCGCTTGCTATTCACTGCGTGAAAATGTTTTTTGAAAATTTATTTGGTCAAGATTGCAAAGCTAAGTGTTGAAGTTGGCAATTAGGTATTGGCAAGTTTGCAGACAATAGAATTTAGACAATAGACTTTAGATAAGAAATTGATAGCCAATAACTTGCCTAAAGTCTATTGCCTAATGTCTGTTTACTTAGCTTTGCCAAATGAAAAGAAATGACCCAATCCATTCGCAACCGCCGCACCAAGACCAGCCACCGAATTCCAGCAAGCCAAGCTGGCTGCTTTACCTCATCGGTGGTATTATAGTGCTGTTGCTCCTGCAAAAAGTTGGCTGCGGCCCTGTTCAAACCAATGAGAAAATGGATTGGATTGATAGGTGAAATTGGAAATTGAGAAATTAAGTATCTGGATGACGACCCGAATTTACTGTCGTGAATCTTCAATTTCCTAATTTCCAATTTCCAATTTCCACTAAGCCGTTATCGCCTTGATGCCGGGCAACTCCTTGCCTTCCAGCATTTCCAGCATGGCACCGCCGCCCGTGCTCACGAAACTCACCTCATCGGCTAATCCCAACTGGTTTACGGCTGAAACGCTATCGCCGCCACCTACGAGCGAAAATGCGCCGTCTTTGGTTGCTTCGGCAACGGCCAATGCAATTGCTTTGGTACCGTTGGCAAAATTGGGCATTTCAAACACGCCCATCGGGCCGTTCCAGATGATGGTTTTTGAATTAGCAATCACGTTCGCAAAATCAGTTCGAGCTTCATCCCCAATATCAAGGCCCATCCATCCATCGGGTATAGTGTTGCTTGATACATTTTGAAAATTTGCTTCTGCATCAAATTTGTCAGCAGCTATGCTGTCAACTGGCAGATAAATGCGAACTCCCTTTTCTGCTGCTTTAGCAAGTAGGTCAATGGCCATTGGCAATTTATCATCCTCCACCAAAGAATTGCCAATACTACCACCTTGTGCCTTAACGAAAGTATAGGCCATGCCCCCACCGATGATGATATTGTCAACAAGGTCTAGGAAGCGCTCCAGCAGCACGATTTTGTCGGAGACTTTTGCCCCACCCGTGATGGCAGTAAATGGTCGTTCCGGGTTATTCAGCACTTTTTCAGAATGCTTGATTTCGTTTTCCATCAAGAAACCAAACGTGCGGTTTTCCTTCGGGAAAAACTGCGCCATGACCGTGGTGCTTGCATGGGCACGGTGGGCGGTGCCAAAGGCATCGTTGACATAAATATCGCCTAAAGCTGCCAATTGCTTCGAGAACTCAATGTCTCCCTTTTCTTCCAGCTTTTGGAAACGGGTGTTTTCCAGCAGCAGCACCTCGCCTGGCTGGAGCTCGGCTGCCATTTTCGTTGCGGCAGCACCAACGGTTTCTGGGCAGAACTTGACAGTGGTGCCAAGCATTTCTGCCAAATGCTTGGTGAGGTGGTTGAGGGTGAATTTCTCAACGTTCACCGTGCCGTCTTCCTTCAGCTTGTCCAATGGACGACCCAAGTGAGACATGAGGATAACTGCCCCTCCCCCACTCAGCACATGCTTTATGGTGGGCAATGCTTCCCGCATCCGGGTATCATCGGTGATGTTGTATTGCTTGTCGAGCGGCACGTTGAAGTCCACCCGCATGATGGCTTTCTTGCCTTGGAAATTGATATTTTTCATGGTTCAAATGATTGCTATATTGTTGAATTGTTGGATTGTTGGGGCGCTTTGGTTTGTTGGTGTCAATATTTTCAATTCAAAAAAAATAATGGGTTTGGGGAAATATTCCGTTTATGTCAAACAAAAAAGACACTACCTCAGCCACAATGCCGGATAGTGCCTTTTTCATACTAATACATTTCTTAAGCATTTCAATGAAATTAGTTTAGAAAAAGAATTGCACAAATGATTGATAATCAGCGCAATTTCTAATTTCTTAATTTCTAATTTCTATTTATTGCTGGAGGCCAGCCATCTCGGCGAGGTCGGCAAGGCGGGCAGAGTAGCCAGCCTCATTGTCATACCAACCCACGATACGGCAGGTATTGCCGTTCACCTGCGTCAAGCCAGCATCATAAACGCAAGAATGGGTATTGCGCACGATGTCGCTCGACACGATTGGGTCGGTGCAATACTCAAGTATTCCCTTGAGCTCACCTTTGGCAGCTTCTTCAAATTTTGCATTGATTTCCTCTACCGTTGCTGCGGTTTTGATGGTGCAGACGAGGTCGGTCACGGAACCTGTTGCCACTGGCACCCTCAGGGAGTGTGCAGCGATTTTACCTTTCAGGTGCGGCGCAACCAATACTACAGCTTTTGCAGCGCCAGTGCTGGTAGGCACGATGTTTTGTGCAGCAGCACGGGCACGGCGCAGGTCTTTATGCGGGCCGTCCTGGATGTTTTGGTCGGAAGTATAGGCGTGGATGGTGTTCATAAAGAACTGCTCCACACCGAATGCCTTGTCGAGCACCAAGACCATTGGCACGAGGCAGTTGGTCGTGCAGCTTGCGTTGGAAACGATAAGGTCATTGGCCGTCATTTTCTCGTGGTTGGCACCAATCACGTAGGTAGGCACATCGTCAGCCTTTGGGGGTGCAGAAAGAACCACCCTTTTAGCGCCAGCCTGGATGTGAAGGCCAGCCTTTTCTTTGTCCAGGAAGATGCCCGTGCATTCTATCACGACATCAACATTCAATGCCTTCCACGGAAGCTCCGCTGGGTTCTTCATAGCAAGGCCCACTATTTTTTTGCCGTTAAAATAGAGGTTTTCGTTGTCGGCAGAAACTTCGCCCTCGAACTTCCCCTGCATGGTGTCATACTTGAAAAGGTGGGCAAGTGTTTGATTATCGGTCAGGTCGTTGATAGCCACTACCTCCACACCTTCTTTTTTGAGCAAGTTGCGCATGGTAATGCGGCCAATGCGGCCAAATCCGTTGATTGCAATTCTGATAGCCATAGTTGAAAATTGGTTTATGAATTTTTATGGTAAAGTCGAATGGTAAATGACTGAACAGGCAACGGCCAAAGGCCGAGAAATAATTTGGCAAGGTTCGGAACTAAGTGGCTGTACCCTATGGTTTTAGCCTGTGTTTTTCGAAGCGGCGCAAAGGTAACACCTGCCACAATTTTTAGGTAGCATTTGTGCATCTATTGACCGATGAGAAAAATATTTTTGCCAAGGCTTTGATTTTCTCAAAAGGGACATATCTTTGCCCCGCTTTTGAAGAAAGGCACACAGCAAATTAAGTACGCCCCGTTCGTCTAGGGGTCTAGGACGGCGCCCTTTCACGGCGTTAACACGGGTTCAAATCCCGTACGGGGTACTAAAACGAAGCCTTTGCGACATGCTCGCAAGGGCTTTTTTTATTTTTGAAGCTTCCTGAAAACAACTTCGGTGGAAAACGAAAGCGCTGCTGGAATCAAATCCCAACAGCGCTTTTATTTTTGTAAAAAACTAATTATCACCGAATTAAGCAGTAAGTACCGCCTTCACCTTGTCCGCCGCTTCTTGCAACAAGATGGCCGACTGCACCTTCAAGCCCGACTCGTCAATGATTTGCTTCGCAAGGTCGGCATTGGTGCCTTGCAGGCGCACGATGATGGGCACATTGACGTTCCCCATGTTCTTGTAGGCATCCACCACCCCTTGCGCTACCCTATCGCAACGCACGATACCGCCAAAGATATTGATGAGGATGGCCTTTACGGCAGGGTCCTTCAAGATGATACGGAAAGCTTGCTCGACACGGGCTGCATCGGCTGTGCCACCGACATCCAGGAAGTTGGCAGGCTCACCGCCAGACAGCTTGATAATGTCCATCGTGGCCATGGCAAGACCAGCGCCGTTCACCATGCAACCTACGTTGCCATCCAATTTCACGTAATTCAGGTCATAAGACTTGGCTTCTACTTCGGTTGGGTCGTCCTCGTCGGAGTCGTGCATGGCTTCCAGGTCGGGGTGGCGGTACAGGGCGTTGTCGTCCAAAGCCACTTTGCTGTCCACGGCTATGATGCGGTCATCGGCAGTTTTCAGCACTGGGTTTATCTCAAACATGGAGGCATCTGCCCCTATGAAAGCGGCATAAAGTTTTTGCACAAAACCGACCATGTTCTTAAATGCCACACCGCTCAACCCAAGGTTGAAGGCAATCTTGCGGCATTGAAAATCTTGCAGGCCGAGCGATGCATCCATGTATTCCTTGTGAACAAGGTGCGGGGTTTCCTCTGCCACTTTTTCAATGTCCATGCCCCCTTCGGTGGAATAGATGATGACGTTGCACTTGCGTTCCCGGTCCATGAGGATGGACATGTAGAACTCTTTGCACGCATCGAAATCAGGACGGTAGCTGTCCTCTGCGATAAGCACTTTGCGCACCAGCTTGCCGGGGCCATTCATGCCACCGGGGGTTTGTGGCGTCTTGAGCATCATTCCGATGATGTTCCCCGCATGTTCCTTTAGTTGGTCAAGGTTTTTGGCAACTTTGACACCACCACCTTTGCCCCTGCCACCTGCATGGATTTGAGCCTTCACCACCACGTATTCGGTTCCCGTGGTTTCCCTTATTTTCTGCCATGCGGCAATGGCCTCGTCAACAGAAGTGGCCACTATGCCTTCTTGAATGGCTACGCCAAAGCGTTTCAAAACTTCCTTTCCTTGATATTCGTGAAGATTCATGATGCGAACATTGTTGAATTGCTGGATTGTTAAATTGTTTTCGTGATACGTGCAACAATTAAACAATGCAACAATATGGCAATTAATATTTAAAAATTAAAGGTCACGCCTATGCTTGGCATGATTGGCAATTGGTTCACCCGCTTGTTCCGTACCCGGTCAAAATAAAAGATGTTTTCCCGGTTGTACATATTGGTGGCACTTGCCACGGCCTCCAAGCTGGTATATTTGCCGAACTTGAACACCCGCTTTATCGAACCGTCCATACGATGGTAAAATGGCAAACGGCCACCATTTCGTTTTTTATCGAGCAGTACGCCAAGTTCACCATTGCCCGTCAGTGGACTTGAATTCAAGCCATCATTGAAATCGAAATCTTGGTAAAATCCTTGCGTCAACGTGAACGGGAACCCCGAACCAAGGTTCCAGCGGAGGGCTGCCTCCCAAGCCAGGTCTTTGCCGAATTTATAAGTACCGAGCAGGTTCACGTTGTGTCGGCGGTCAAAAATGGTTGGATAGATTTGCTCGCCATCATCCCGGTTGACCTTCGCCAAGGAATAAGTGCCCCAGAGATAAACTTTTTTGGTTTCATACCTGATGGTAAAGTCAATGCCATAAGCCAAGCCTGTTTCCGTTACAAAGTTTGGGTCGGTAGGCTCCAGCTTATTCCGATTGATTTGAATGAGCTGCGTGAAGTTTTTGTAATAAGGCTCCAAGTTCACCTCTACTTTTTTGCCGAGGTCTATTTCTGCACCAACTACAGCGTGATAGGCTTTTTGCAAACGGTGGGGTGCAATCTTGCTGCTGTTTGGCAGTGTGACCCGCTCTTCCGGGCCGGTGAGGAATCCAACAAAAAGGTTGACAACATCCAATTCGTTTACGCTGCTGATGAGGTTTTGCGAATAAAACCCACCTGCTGCCTTGAACCTCAACCAATCAGTGGCATTGTATTTCATGCCGAGTCGTGGCTCGATATTGCGAGTGGATTGCGAAGCATATAATTGCACCCGAAGACTTGGTTCAATGATAAAGTCACCGAGTTTGGCCTTGTATTTTAAGTATGCCCCCAGTTCAGTAGTGTTATCGTTTTGCTCAATCGTGTTTCCAGCAAAGTTTCGGAACTTGAACTTGGTGTCCATTCCGATTATTTCAAACCCATAGTTGAACTCGTTCCGCAAGCCAAAATAGGTAAAATTGAGCTTCACATTGTAATTGGCGATGCCGCTTGAACGAGGTTCTTCGTTGGCTTCTTTTAGTTCAATATTGTAGTCGGAATAGGCTATCGTTCCACCAATTACCAAGTTGGAATTGGGTGGAATCAGCGTAAAATTGGCACCTCCGCCTGTGTTTGTCCAACCCAGTTTTGCCACGCCGATATAATTTACGTTGTCATTGAAATTGAAGCCAAAAAGGTTCAATTTGCTACCATTGCTGGACAGGAAGGACAGCTTTCCATAAATATCGGTGAAAGAAAAAGGAAGTCGCTTGCGGTCTTTTTCCGAAATTCCTTCCCCACTTGTTGGATAGAAAGTGGTATCTACAGCATACGGGTACAGCACTGGCGAAGTCTTGTCAATAAAAGAATGCTTTGCCGTAAAGAGGAAAGAGGAGCTTCCCCCGCCTTCTTCAAATTTTTTCAAAGGCCCTTCAATCACTGATTTCACCTGAAACGGATTGGCGCTTACCAAACCAGCCAACCGCTTCCGGTTCCCTTCCCTAGTCTTCAAGTCAACGATGGCCGAAACCCTGCCACCGTATTCGGCATCGAATCCTGCAGTGAGCACGTCCACCGTTTTGATGGTTTCCGTTTCAAAAACGGAATAGAAACCAATGCTGTGGAAAGGGTTGAAGATGGTCATGCCATCGAGCATAATCCTGTTTTGAATGGGCGAACCACCTCGGATATAAATCTGACCACCTTGGTCGCCAGTGGATATGATGCCTGGCAATACTGGCAGGTATTGAGCAATATCAGCTTGCCCACCCGTACCTGGGAGTGCCTTGATTTGATTGGCAGTAACGGTCACTTTGGAAACGGACACATCCGACCTGGCGTTTTCTCTTCTGGCAGAAAGCTCGACTGTGCCAAGTTGAATGCTGCTCTCAGTCAACATCACCCGCTGGTTCAAAATACCGCCGTCCTTGATGGTGATTTTAACAGCCGCACTATCGAAACCAATGGAAGAAACAACCATGTCATAATTGCCAGCCGGTATGTTGCCAATGCTGAAAAATCCGTCTTCGTCCGTTACTGTTCCAATGGTAGTGCCCTTTAGTAGTACGGTGCTGAAAATCATTGGCTCACCGGTGGCCTTGTCAAACACGTTACCACGCACGGTTCCGCCCTTTTGGGCAGTTGCAATCCCAATAAAACCGACGAAAATCAGGAAGACTGCAAGTACAAGTTTTTTCATAAAAAGCATAAAAATGGTTTGCGTTGTTGGCAGGGTTGCCCAATTCGGGCGCAAATATAACAGGATAGCATTGGTAGAATGGACTTGTGGAAGTCAATTTCAGTTTCCAGCAAAACTAATCTGCTGGATAGCACATTTGGCGGTAGCCCAAAGCAAATTTCATTGCCCATAAGCACCAAATAGCAGCTTTATTTTACCATAAAGGTATAATAGTACTCACCCGGATAATTTTCATAAAAACCTTCCAAATAAACCTCCGAGCCTCGATGCTTCTTCAATTCATTGATAATTTCCTGAACGGAGCTAACTTTTACGTCGCCGACCTTGGTAATTATATAGCCAGGGTCCATCTCCGTTTTTTCGATGACGCTCCCGACTTTGATGTTTTCAACATAGACGCCCGTTACCCGTAGTTTGCGACGTTCGTCCGAATTCAGTTCCCGCAAAGTGAACCCCAATTCCCCAAGCATTGCATCTTCATCGCCCCTTACGACAATGGTGGAGGCCATGTCCTTGTCTTTTAAGGTCACATTGGCCGAGTACCGCCTACTTCCCCGAATGTATTCTACTTTGATGATGGAACCGGGGTGCATCCTGCCGACCTGTTCCTGCAATTCTGGGATAGACCTAATCTTCAAGCCATTGATGCCAACGATTACATCCTCTGCTTGAAGGCCCGCTTCCTCGGCACCACCATTGGAAGTCACGCTGCTGACATAGACGCCTTCCACCGAAGGCAAGTTCAGCTGGTGGGCAATGCGGTCGTCCACGGGACCAATTTTCACACCAAGCAAACCCCGCTTTACCTCGCCATACTCCCGCAAGTCCCGGATGATTTTTTGTACCAATGTAGAAGGTATCGCAAAAGAGTAGCCCTCGTATTTGCCCGACCGGGTGATGATGGCCGTGTTGATGCCCACCAATTCGCCGTTGGTGTTCACCAAGGCACCGCCGCTATTGCCTGGGTTCACTGCAGCATCGGTTTGTATGAAAGACTCGATGGTGTATTCGCCTTCCAGGATGTCAATGCTGCGGCCCTTAGCGCTCACGATGCCAGCAGTCACGGTGCTTTCCAGGTTGAAGGGGTTGCCAACGGCAAGCACCCACTCCCCAACCCGAAGTGAATCGGAATTGCCAAAAGAGACGGCGGGCAAGTTTTTTTCTTCGATTTTCAACAGTGCAATATCTGTATATGGGTCGGTGGCTATGAGCTTGGCTTCGTATTCCCGGTGGTCGTTCATTGTTACCTGGTACTTGTTGCCGTCCTCAATCACGTGGTTGTTGGTCACGATATAGCCGTCCCTGGAAATGATGACGCCAGAACCCGAAGATGCCCCATGCGAGCTGCCGCCCCACCAGCCATAGGAAGAACTTTCCATGGCCCGGATGTTCACCACGGAGGCGGTCACTTTTTCTGCTGCCGCAATGAAATCCGTGGGCGAAGCGGAAAGGAAAGTGCGTTGCGCATTGCCATAGAATGCATCGGCTTCTCCATAGTTGGCATATACAGCCGAACCATCCTGCCTGTCAATATAGACCGTGCGTGGTGTTTGAAAAAAATTGAACAGCAACACAGCCAGCAATGCGCTGAAAATGGAGGAAACGGCTATCGGAAGATGCTTTTTCATAAATCAGATGATACGGAAATGGGTAATTTTGACTCGCAATTTGTTCAAAAAAGAGAAGACAATCAATCATACCTTGCAAATTGGCTTGTCCGTTTTTCAAATTCACCCAAAATCGTCCGCAAGTTGGGCATTTTGAATGGTAAAAAAATGAATTTGAAGCTAAAATTGTTTTATCCAATGGAATTCATGGCATAAAATAATTTTGCAACTTCAATGGCACAAGCCGTTTTGAACCTTTTCAATGAAAAAAATACCGTTCCACAAATACGAAGGCACTGGCAACGACTTTGTCATGATTGACCAACGCTTGACAAAATACCTGAGCCGGCAAGATACCGCTCTGATTGAGCGCATCTGCGACCGCCGCTTTGGCGTAGGGGCCGATGGCCTCATCCTGCTCCAAAACACAGAAGGCTACGATTTCGAAATGGTCTATTTCAATTCTGATGGCCGGGAAAGTACAATGTGTGGCAACGGCGGGCGCTGCATAGCTGCCTTTGCGCACAGCCTCGGCGTCATTGGTGAAAAATGTCATTTCTTGGCCATTGACGGCCCACACGATGCTGTAGTAATAGGCAATTGGGTTGAACTAAAAATGAAGGATGTGGCCGAAGTTGAATCAGGGGACGGCAGTTTTGTCTTAAACACTGGTTCGCCGCACTACGTCGTCTTCGTGGAAGACCTTTCCGACATGAACATCGTGGAAAGCGGGCAGGTCATACGCTACTCCGACCGTTTTCGCAAGGAAGGCATCAACGTCAATTTCGTAGAAAAAACCGCCGATGGCATCGAAGTAGGCACTTATGAGCGGGGAGTAGAAGATGAGACCTTTTCCTGCGGAACGGGCGTGACGGCCGCAGCTTTGTCTTATGCTTTGGCCAACCCATCGCTACAAACCAACGAGCTTGGCATTACTACTAAAGGTGGGAAACTAAAGGTCAGGTTTGAAAAGAAAGCAGAAGGCGGTTTTGAGAATATTTGGCTTTGTGGGCCTGCAAAGATGGTTTTTGAAGGAAAATACCTTTACGATTAAATAATGCTATTTTTGTAAAAATTCAACTGCAAATGGCCAACGATTTATTTCATCACGCTGTAAGAAAAGAACTTGAATCGGATGGTTGGAAAATCACCGCTGACCCGTACAAGGTTAAAATCCTTGGCGTACAATACGATGTGGATTTGGGTGCTGAAAAATTGCTTGCAGCAGAGCGCATGAACGAAAAGATTGCAGTTGAAATCAAGAGTTTTGTTGGTGCCTCATTCATTTATGAATTCCACGCAGCTCTTGGCCAATACTTGAATTACGAGATTGGAATTGAAGTCAAAGAGCCAGATAGGTTATTGGTGCTTGCGGTTCCGGAAAATGTTTATATCACCTATTTTGGGATAGAAGCCATTCGAATTGCTGTTGATAAATTTGACATCAAAATTTTGGTATTTGACCCAATGACAGAAACAGTTTCAAAATGGATAAAGTAAAGAAGTATCAAAAAATATTGATAACGCTGTTAGAAAAACATGCAGCCATTTTGCCAGCCAACATGCAAAACACTGAAAATCAGGTCATTGCAGACAAAGAAAGAAACCACTTTCAGTTGGTCACTTTAGGATGGGACGGAAAGCGTTATGTTCATTCCGTAGCCTTTCATTTCGATATTAAGACAGATGGCAAAATTTGGTTGCAAGCAAATTGGACGGACACAGACCTTGCAGCCGAATTGGAAGAACTGGGGGTCCCCAAATCCGATATTGTACTTGGATTTCAGCCGGAATATGCCCGTCCATATTCAGGGTATGCGACGGCATAATTACTATTTGCTGTCATTGAAACAACTGCCGCTCCACCAGCGCACAAATCACATGCCCCACCAACACCTGCCCCTCCTGTACCCGAGGCGTGTCCGTTGATGGCACTTTGATGAAAAAATCGCAATTGCCGTCCATCTTGCCGCCAGTAGCGCCTGTCATTCCCACGACTTTCATCCCGATTTCTTTCGCTTTCGCAATGGCTCTCAGCACATTGGTTGAATTGCCGGAAGTCGAAAGCGCAAACAGTAAATCGCCCTCACGCCCCATCGCTTCCACGGCCCGCTCGTAAATGGCATCGAAGCCAAAGTCGTTGCCAACAGCTGTGATAAAAGAAGAGTTTACATGAAGCGCTTCCGCAAACAGCGCCTTCCTGTTTTGGTAAAACCTGCCGGAAAGCTCTGCCGCCAAATGTTGCGCATCGGCGGCGCTGCCGCCATTGCCGCAGAAAAGCACCTTGCCGCCCGCATTGAAAGTCGCAACGATTTGATTCACAACCCCTTGCACAATGGTCAGCAAGCGGTCGTCGTGCAGCATTGCCTGTTTCATGGAAATACTGTCGAGAATGGCGGACTTTATAAATGACTTCATTGGGCAAGTTGATTTTTCACATAAGCCACCAAATCGGCCAAAGGCACTTCCTGCTGTACCTGGCTAATCCAAGCCTGCTTGTCGGTCGTGGTGCTTTCGAGTTCCTTGCCGAGCTTTAGGTTTTTGACGGTTGCAACGCCCTTGGCCGCCTCGTCGCCACCTAATAGTATAGCCAGCGGACAATTCTTTTTGTCGGCGTAGGCCATTTGCTTGTTCACCTTCTTGAAGCCTTTGGCATTACCAACATAGACTTCAGCGTTGATACCAGCATCCCGCAAGACCCTTGCAATTCGGTAATATTCCGACTGCAATTCGTCGTCGAAATAAGCAATGAAAACAGGGCCTTGTGCCGTTACTTGACCCGGTTTTGCCATTCGCAGCAATTCGCCCAAGCGGTCAACGCCGATGGAGGCACCCGTAGCGGGTACTTTGAGGCCGAGCAGTTTTTCCACCAAACCATCATAGCGGCCACCGCCGCAAATGGAGCCATAGCGACGCTCCCGGCCCTTTTCATCTTTTACCGTCAACAGCGACTCCACCTCGAAAACTGGGCCTGTATAATAGGCCATACCCCGCATCAGCGAGGGGTCGAAAATGATGCGTGATTCGTCGAAGCCGAGTTTTACCCAAAGGGCATCCATTTTCTTTAGCTCTGCAATGCCCTCCGCAGCCGTCGGGTTTTCGCCAGCAACCTCCTCGAATTTTTGTAAAACATCGGCACGGGCGCTCACGCCCGTCGCCAGTTTCAGGAACGAAACGATTCTTTCAATGACGGCATCGGCGAGGCCAAGTCCCTCTATTTTTGAGCCGGAGGCGTCCGCCCTACCCTGCCCAAGTTCGAGCTTCACGTCGTCCCAGCCGATTTTATCCAATTTGTCAATGACCCGCAGAACTGCACCCTCCCGCTCTTCATTGTCAATGCCAACAGACTCCAAAAAACCCTTCAAAACCTTGCGGTTATTGACTTTTACGATATAGGTGCTGCGCTCCAAGCCGATGGCTTCGAGGGCGTCGGAGAGAATCATGCAAGCCTCGGCATCGGCAGCCACATCGGAGGTGCCGACCGTATCGAAGTCCAATTGCCAGAACTCCCGGAAGCGGCCGGGCAACAGTTTCAACTCATAGCGATAGACCGGGCCATACTGGAATCGGCGGAAAAGCGGGGCGTTGGATTCCATGATTTGCCCACGTTTCACATCCATGAAAAGCCGCTCGGAATAGACCCTTGCCAGCGGTGCCGTAAGGTCATAGCGCATGGCCAATGGATGAAAATCCATAACGACCTTGGCCCCGGCGTCCCGCATTTCGGAGCCATCGGGCAGGAGAATCGGCTCCTCCTCTGGGTTTCGGAAATTGTAAACGCCTTTGTCCACCGTATCCTCGTCGGGCATGTACTTGCCGAGGGCATCGGCGTACTCCAGAACAGGTGTATCCCAATGCTCGAACCCGTAGGAACGATAGACCCTGCTGGCTTCCCGAATGATGGTTTGCCGCAGCTCGTTCATGTCTGCGTCTATGTCCCGAAAACCCTTGATTTTGCGTGGAATATTGCCTCTTTCCATGATGGAAGGATTGAAGGATTGAGGGATTGAAGGATTGAATGGGGGTTCCGGCAAGCCGCCTTAAACCCTTCAATCCCTCAATCCTTCAATCCTTGATAACACAAAATAAAAAAGCATTACCCCGAAGAAGTAATGCTTTTAGGTCCCCTCGAGTGGGTTCGAACCGCTGACCTCCGGAACCACAATCCGGCGCTCTAACCAACTGAGCTACAAGGGGTGCTTAAAGATGATGTTTGCTAGCAAACATATATACTTTTCTAAAGCGGGGCAAAGGTAAGAATAGTTCCGGCGGATTTCAAAAAGATTGGGGAAGGAAAATTTTGGAAGCGCATGCCAGCAAGAGAGGAGCCTGACAATATTTCAAGGAATCTGTCAGTATGTATTAGTCGGAGCTTTCGGGTGCGCTGCAAACTCTTCTTCTCTTCTTAATGTTGATGAAGCGCTTGTTTTATTCCTTTCTTCGCCATCACTTTAAGGAAATCCACTTCCATTTGTTTGTAAGGAGTTCCGTCTGGGCGCAGAATATCATGGTGCCAGATTTCAGGCTCGGCAACAAATGGTTGCTGCCAGGAAGTCCATGGGAAAATCGTATTGCTCACGCCAGAAACGAAGCCCCAGTTCATCATGCCGACGTTGTATTTTTCGGCAATGGGCAAAATAGCCTCGAACGTATTGTTATTCGCCCGGGCAAGGTATTCGGTACAAATCATGGGCCGCCGGAAGCGACGCAACAAGCGGATGCACCGTCTAAATTCTTTGGCATTGCCATAGCAGTGAAAAGTGATGATGTCCGAGTTTTCGGCAAGCCAGCGGTTCATCTTACTGATGTTTTTCACCGACCAATCGCCCCGCCAAGGGCCGGCTGTCATGGGTTGTTCCGGAAAAACAGCACGCCCCCATTCAAACGCCTTCCTTGTTAATTTGAATCCCTGCTCTGCTTTCAGTTCGGGAGCCAACTCAGTTGCCTGGTACTCGATAACGGGGTTGTCGGGTTCATTGACCAAGTCCCATGCGAGTATGCGGCTGTCCGTGCGAAAGGAGCCTATGATGTCCTGCACGTAATCTTTCAATATTCCCCATTTCGATTCGTCCGCTAAAATAACAGCACCGGGGCTTTGCACCCAACCGGAGTTGTGTACGCCTTGCTTGCCATGCCTTTGCGGACCAAGTTCTGGGTAAGGATTCCAGACACTATCGAACAGCACCAGCATTGGACGAATGCCCCGCCGCTCACAAACACCTAAAAACTGGTCTATGCGTTGTTTGAAACCTTCTGCGTCCTGTACCCAGAGCAAGTCGTGCAAGAAGACCCGGAGCGTATTCATGCCCAAGTCTTGCGCCCAACCCAACTCCTTGTCAATCGTGGCAAGGTCAAAAGTTTCGGCCTGCCACATTTCAAGCTGGTTGATGGCATTGGCAGGTACGTAATTGGCACCGATGAGCCAATGTTGTTTAGAATAAAATTGGAAAGCTTTTTCGCTTGACCATTGTACCTGGGTAGGTACCAAGTTACCGCCCGGAAGCGCCGTATTAAAAAATGCTACTTTTTGCATTTTTATGTTTTTTTTTAGCTGAATCGTCCTCCTTCAAGAAAACGCAGTCAAATATTTTGCTTTATTTCCACATTTCAAAGACCAATCCAAACTTTAACCTTTTTCTAAATATCTCTTGTTATATTGATAAGGAGGGGAAGAGATTTTTGAAATTCAAGGTGCCACGTCATCCCGTTGGTGGCCGCAAGAGACGCTTCGCTCACTAGTCCTTTGTGAACGATTGGTGGAACGGTGGGTTTTCGCAAAGACTTGCGGGCTGCTGGAAATGAATAGAAGAACACTTGAGTGAACGGCTTTAGCATAGTTGGCAAAAGTTCGATGCATGGCAATGCGCCGCAAGAGCCGCTCCACTCACTTGTCCCTTTGGGAACGCTTGCTGGAACGGTGCATATTTTAAAGACACTTTGGGACTGCTACTATTGAATTGTTGAAGACTTGCGCCAACGGGGGTCTTCTTTAATTGTAAGTCCTTGTGCCAGTGGGTTACTTTTCCTCATCCACAAGTGGAACGCCTTCCTCAAAACCGTCGTCCGGATATACGACTTTCCATTTTCTTGACACCAATTCCTCATAACTATATTTTTTGAATTGATAATCGCCAATGCGCAAAAGACTATCGCTCTTTACTTTGGTGCTTTGTTCAATCGGGTCAGCCAAAAAATTATAGTTGTCATATACGATGACGTGCATCAGGTGCATCGGTTTCATTCGTTTGTATTCTGAGTCCCAAGTACCTATAATTCCAATTGCCTTATTTCCTGTTTTGGGAACTAAGCGTAACCCTCCACTTGAACCATGTATTTCTACACTATCAATAAAACAGAACCTGACAAAAACATCATCATTTGTTTTGTTTTGGAATTTCAGTCTGTTGTCCATTGGGTCACAGGCACTAATGATCAGTGCAAAAGCTATTATTAAGAAAGTTTTCATTTCTCGGTTCTAAATTTATCTTTTAAAACTTTGTTATTACTCCACGCCCCACCCAACCTGTTGGCCCGCCTTTCAGTAGTTGACGTTTCATGTTCGGATTTCGTTGCTGCACTTATGAAACTGGGTATACCAATTTCACTAAAATAAGCACCTTTATCAAATTTGAAATGATGCTTGAAATCTAGATAGTGCCCATATTCATGGTCTAAGTTATCGGCATCTTCCATATCTGGGTTTGTAAATATCATATTGCCCATCGTCACCGCCCCATTCATATTTTCATTGCTCAAAATTTTGACACCAGGGTATTTCGATTGGTCTGAGATGTCTTTCCACGGTGTTTCTTCCGAGGCATATAAAGCCATTGTTGATCCAGCCAAATTTTCCAATGTGTGTTTTGGATTAAATTGGTCTGGTGCTTTTTCACCTGATAAATCAAATATTATAGTATAGTTGCCAATGGGTTCTTTGAATTCATCTGCCGAGTATGTTCCTACCTGAACTTGGTCACTACCCTCTGTAGTGAAATAACGGTCATAGTTGTTGTTTCCAGCATTCCAATAATAAATCCCTGTATCATCCGAAAAAAGTTCCAGTCCGTTAACAGGAGGTTCCGGCGCCCGCCCGTCCGGGTCAATCAACCTCACCGGATTGTTCATCGCATAATTATATGGCGACCAAGAATTATATTTCTCCGTTGTTCCAAGTCTTCCCACCCTCCCGGCAAAGCTACAAAACCAATCCTGAAAGAAAACACAGTTCCAGTAAGAGTTCAGCGAAGCGGCTCTTGCGGCCCTCTACCATCTACCACGGAACTTTCCAGCGCAAGAGCAACCCGAGCAAGCCGCTTCCAGTATTTGTGCTGTGAATTGGCTGGCAAATAAGCGTT
>JANPLH010000129.1:0-3581 GCA_031426435.1 Saprospiraceae bacterium
GTACTACAACCACTTCTGTCACCATTTACGAACCCGAAAAATGCAACGATAGCATAGACAACGACGGTGATGGTCTTGCTGACTGCTACGATTCAGAATGTGTGCCGACGAATCCGGGAACGGTGACGGCAAGCTTGAACCCCGTATGTGTGGGGGATACCGGTATTACCTATACCGTACCCAGTGTCGTTGGCTATACCTATAATTGGACGGTTCCTGCCGGTGCTACCATTACGGCAGGTACAGGAACTAACAAGATTACAGTTTCGTGGACGAGCAATATCGGTGGGCAGATTTGTGTGGAATCGGTTTCCCTCGGCTGTACCAGTGCAGGACAAACTTGTTTTTCCGTGACCCTAAATGACATACCGCCACAACCGGCAGATATAATCAAAGGGTAAGCAAAATTGTGTTTTTCTGATAAATGACTTTTAATATCATGGCTAAAGCCGCTACAAACATATCCTTTCGAAGCATGTTTTTAAGTTTAAAACCTGCTATTCTTATTTCCAAAAATGGATTTAGGCGGCCTTTGGTATTGGTGATTTTTGGTTTGCTTTTTACATCCTTTGCCTTTACACAAACCGTACAAATTAAGAAGCTCTACCTCTCCGACCCCTCCCAATCACTGGACAGGATTGACCCTGTTACGACTTCCGATGCTACCACTGCGCAAACAGCAACTTTTGGACCTACTACAGTTTCTTTAACATCGTCAGGTGATACTTACCTCACCAAAGCCTCTGCATCAAGTAACTATGGCACTTGTACTACTTTCGATGTAGCAGGTGGCTCTACTGGTGCGCTTGTTCATGGGTTGCTGATGTTTGACCTATCAAGCATCCCAACTGGCTCGACCATAACATCGGCTACTTTGACTATGACGAATTCTGCGGGCTCTACTACGGCAACTAACGTGAGCATTCACCAAATTACCACTTCATGGACTGAGGGGCCAGGGATTTGTTCTGGTACGGCTTCAACTGCCGCAAGCTGGAACAACCGTCTTGCAGGCACAAGTTGGACAACTGGAGGAGGGGATTATAACGCGACTGCAGCGGCGACCACATCCGTGGCAGGTTATGCTGCTAATGCTTGGAATATCCAGAGCTTAGTACAAAGCTGGGTCACTACGCCTGCCAATAACTTGGGTGCATTAGTGAAGTTGGAGAACGAGAGTATTGCCCTCACAAAAACGTTCAACTCAAGAGAACATGCTACTGGTTCTTCCCGCCCAACATTAAGTATTACCTACAACGCACCCAGTATTGCCACCTTTACGCAAAGTCCAACGCTGTGCAGCGCACTGACCATCAAATCGGGACAAACGATAACCGTCACAAATTATGTAAGCATTGTCAGTGGTTCCATGCCCTCCACACCGAGCATTACAGCTTTGCTGAGATACGGCGGCACCAATATCATTTCTTTGTCTTCGCCGACTTACAACAGCGGGGCTGGTACGTTGACATGGACAGGTACGCTAGGCAGTGATGTGACCGTTCCGGCAGGTCAAGCCATTGTGCTGGTGGTGACTTCAACAGAGACAGGTGCTACATTTAAGATTGACTATGATAGCCAGACCAAGCCCTCTGCCATCAGCTTACCAGTTACCACTTATATCAATATTGATTCAAGGGCTGTGTACAATGCCGCATATCCTGGTGGCAGCGTGGTGACGAGTGCATTGTCGGGTAGCGCGGTATATGCAAGGGCTACGGTCAGCGACCCTTTTGCTTTTAGCGATATTACAGGACTTGACTTGCAAATAACCCCACCAACAGGAGGCCCTACGACAGTGGCAGCGACCTCTGTTGCTACTTCTGGCTGTACAAGAACCTATGAATATGCGTGGACAAACCCTGTGAACGTAATTGGAAGTTACAGCCTTCAATATACCGCAAAAGAAGGCACTGAAGGCACGGTGACTAGCGTACAGACGCAGACTTTTACCCGAAATTCTCCATCCTCTTTGACCGTTACCAAAACAAAAACCAGCCCTGCGACAGGACCATTTACCATCAATAATAACATTGTTTACAATATCGCCGTCGCTAATACCGGAACGGTAAATATTACGACGCTTCCATTGTATGATATATTCAGCACCTCGTGCCTGCAATTCATCAGTGCATCCCCAGCGCAAACCAGTGTTTCGGGCGGCACTGTCACTTGGGCAAACCTTGGAACCCTCGCACCAGGCGCTACCGCCAATGTCACGGTGACAATGAAAGTTATTGGCAACTGCAATCCGGCTGCCAATACTGCCACTGTAAGTGGTGCTATTGATGTGAACGGCAGCACAGTTACCTCCGGCACTTTCAACAGTACTATCAATATTACGATTGACGAACCGCCGGTTGCCTTGAATGATGAATTTTGTGTGAGTGCGACCACAAACCTGAATGTACTGGCGAACGACTCCGACCCGGACAACAACATAACTACCGTATCCATCGTAACTGCACCACCCGCGGGAAAAGGGACAACCACGGTGAACCCTGATAAGACCATCCAATTCATACCAAGCGGAAGCCTTGTGGATGATGAGTTGGTCACCTTTACTTACCGGGCCTGCGACAACACCAGCCCTACCATATATTGCGATACGGCAACGGTCACACTTTATTTCTCCAATTTCAACGATCCGCCTGCCCTTGTGAACGATGTGGTGGCCACGACGGTCAACCTGCCATTAACCATTTCGGTCTTGACCAATGACAACGACGTGGATGGCAGCCTGAATATTGGCACTCTGACCATTACGGCAAATCCGAGCTATGGCGCAGCGACTGTGAACCCAGACGGCACGGTTTATTATGTACCAAATCCTGGCTTCACTGGTACCGACCAATTCACTTACCAAATATTTGACGACGGTTGCCCATCTCCAACAAAATCATCAACGGCAACGGTTTTTATCACTGTCGTTTATGCAGAATACGTCTGTGAAGAAGGCTCGAACACGCTTTCCGTTCCAGCCGTTGCAGGGGCCACAGGCTATACCTGGTCGGGCCTGCCCACGGGGGCGACGGTAACATCAGGAGCAGGAACACGCATTATTACAGTTGATTGGTCAAATGTCGCATTGGGTACTTACGACGTTTGTGTTGAACCAAGCAACGATTGTGGTCCTGGTACCGAAAAATGCGTCAAGGTAGTAGTCAGTAAGCTCTCCCTGACTGCCACGCCCTCCAATATCCTTTGCTCAGGAATTAATACAGGATCAATCAATTTGACCGTCACGGGCGGCATTTCGCCGAACACCTATTCATGGGTGCGTTCAGGCGGTGGATATAGTGCTTCCATTGAAGACATTTCCGGCCTTTCTCCCGGCACTTATTTGGTGACTGCCACGGACAGGAACGGCTGTGTGGGCACTGCAAGCGCCAGCATTACCCAACCTGCTACGGCCCTAAGCGCAAGCGGCAGCGTTACCAACGAAAACCCTTATGGCACCTCAAATGGGGCTATCAATCTCACTGCAAATGGAGGCACGCCCGGCTATTCTTATCTATGGTCAAATGCGGCCATCTCCGAAGACCTTACCGGCATATCTGGCGGCGCTTATTCCGTCACCG
>JANPLH010000130.1:0-6740 GCA_031426435.1 Saprospiraceae bacterium
GAGCAGTGGGGCGGCGGGCGTGGCTGCTTCAGCTACCACCTCGAAGACGCCCTCTACGGCTTTGCCGACACTGACCACGATGCCTCGGTGGACCTGCTCGAACTGCGCCGCTACCTCGAAGACCATGTGAGCAAGGAAGCCGAACCGCAAAGCCAGGTGCCGATGGTATCCGGCCCCGTGAAGGCCAAGATTGTCAACGTGCGTGAAAGCGAAGTGGCCACCCGAAGGGCCGCCAAAGGAAACCAACCAGTGGCCTTCCGAGCCATCGAAAACAAGGGCATGGAAAGCCGTCTGCTCGAAAAAATGGACAGCATTGACCGCCGTTTGTACGCTCAATTCCTTGCGGCAATTGATTCCGGCCAACTGATGTCGCCGCTCGGAAAGAGCGCCAATGACTATTTCAAAATACTGATAGAGAAGCCGGAAATGGTGGCGCTGTATGGCTCGATGAAGCGCAAACTCGCCGCCGCACTGATGGACGAGGGGCAGACCATCCTCAACAAGGTGCTGCAAACCGACCCGGAGGTGCTGGACAATATCTGGGCGAACCGGGTAAACTACGACCACCTGCCCGCCTATTTTGAGCGGGCTGCGGAGATTTTGGGCGAAAAGCACTACGTCTGGCGGGATTTGAAGGCAAAGGAGTTTTACTTTCGGGCGATGACGATCCGGGAGGAGAACTACCCGGACAGCAGTGCTGATTGGCGGACTGGGGAAAAAAGACGGCTGTTGGAAAAGTCGTTGGAATGGGATAGTACGGCGGCGGTGACTTATTATCAGTTGGGGAATACCTTTCCGAATCAGTCATCGAAGGCAAATGAACATTTCCAAAAGGCAGCCGATATTTCCCCGGATTGGGCTTTGATATATTACACACTGGCATATTCCGTCACCCATGCACAGCCAGCCATTTATCATTGCAAAAAAGCCATCGAAATGGATTCTAATTTCCTGAGACCATACAACGGGATATCGTGGGCGTATGAGGAACTCGGGCAAAAAGATTCGGCTGTTTTTTGGAGGAAATTGTATGTCCGAAAATTTATCCAAAAAATGGAAGCAGACCCTTCTTCTATAAAAGCTTATGAATGCATTGATATTGGCAATGCTCTTTGGAGGTTGGGAGAATATAAGCAGGCAAAGGCATTTTTGTTGCAGGGTGAAAAAATTTCAGAGGGTAAAATGATTAGTACTTATAGACACCTTAGAGTCGTGTTACCCGAATTGCAGGAATTTGAAAATGCTGTCAAGGCTTGCGAAAATGCGATGAAACTCACAGGAGAACCTGATTTGCACGGCTCACCGGGCGACTTATATTTTTACTTCATGAACGACACATTCAAAGCTGTCGCCGCATGGGAAAAAGCGGGCGACAAGGCAGATTATCCTCAAATCCATGCTTGGCTGACGATGGGCAAGGCAGATAGGGCTTATTATTTGGCAAAAAAGAATTTTCAACCCTACTCCTATATGCTCTACATAGTTGCCGAGTCGGCTCGCCAATTGGGCATGAAGGATACCGCCCAATTTTATTTCCGTTGGATTGTTGACAGTACTCAGATTGAATATGTGCCGCACTATTTTAGTTCTTCCTGGGAATTGTTTTTCTCCGCAATTGCTCTCGACCGCCTTGGCCGCATGCAGGAAATATTACCCTTGTTCGACACGGCCAGTGTTCGGCTGGCAAACGACCCGTGGCTGCCTTTTTACCTTGCCTGTTTTTATGCACAAACCAACCAAGAACAGGAAGCCATCGAGTCCCTACAAAAAGCCATGGAAATGGGCTGGCAACCCAACCCCCTGATGTGGCTGAACGGCACCCTCTGCGATCCCCTCCTCAACCCCATCCGGGAGACCGAGGGCTACAAAGCACTGGTGCGCAAGCATTTTCCGAAGTATTACGACATCGCTACGAGGATACCGGGGAAGCATTGAAAACCTAAAAACTCACAAAACTCAGTAAAATGAAAAACATCCTGTTCTACCTGATTTTACTGCCCTTTTGGGCAAATGCCCAAACCGAAAAAGGCGCAACCCCGCTCTCACCTTCTCACGCTCTCACCCTCTCAAACTCTGTGACGAGGGCCGTCGTCATCGGCATATCCGACTATCAAGACGAGCGCATCCCCGACCTGCGCTTCGCCGACCGGGACGCCGAGGCATTCGCATCTTGGTTGCGCTCCCCCGCAGGTGGCAGCCTGCCCGAGAACCAAATCAAGGTATTGACCAACAAAAACGCCACCACCGGAAAGATGATAGCCGCCCTCGACGGCCTCATCATTGCCAGCAAGCCCGGCGACGAGGCCATCATCTATTTCAGTGGGCATGGCGACGTGGAGCGGGTGACCAAGTTCCAGCGGGGCTTCCTGCTGACCTACGACTCGCCGCCTGCCGTGTACGCTGCGGGCGCTTTCTCCCTGCAATACTTGCAGGACATCGTCACCACGCTCTCCGAGGCGGGGGTGCAGGCGGTGGTCATCACCGATGCCTGCCGGGCGGGCAAGCTGGCGGGCAGCGAGTTCGGCGGCTCGAAGGCGACCTCGGCAGCACTGGCGCAGCAGTTTGCCAACGAGGTGAAAATACTCTCCTGCCAACCGGAGGAGTTCTCGCTGGAGGGCGAGCAGTGGGGCGGCGGCCGTGGCTGCTTCAGCTACCACCTCGTGGACGCCCTCTACGGCATGGCCGACGCCAACGCCGATGGCATCGTGAACCTGCTAGAACTGGGCCGCTACCTCGAAGACAAAGTGCCCGCCGAGGCTGCGCCCCATTCGCAAATCCCGTTCACGGTGGGCAGCAAGGCGGCACAAATCGCCAGTGTGAACACCGAAGCGCTGGTGCAATGGCGGCAACAGAAAAACGGCGAGGCGATGGCCTTCAAAAAAATAGATTCTCGTGGCTTGGAAGACCTGGCGCTGGCAAAAGCAGACACGGGCATCATGGAAATGTACCACGCCTTCACTGCTGCGCTCGATGCTGGCAATTTGATGTTAACCGACTCCTCAGTGGGCCAATCAGCTGATGACTATTACAAGCTGCTGATTCAGGAGCCTTCCATCGCTGACCTGCACGGGCTGATGACAAGGAACTTTGCGGCGGCGCTGATGGATGAGGGGCAGCAGGTTTTTAACAGATTACTAAAAGGAGATTTAAAGGCTTGGGAGATGCTGGAAAGTGAAATCGGCATCAGTTACCGCCAAATTGCAGACAAATATCATCGGGCGGCTGAACTGGTCGGCGAAAAGCATTACTACTATCCAAGGCTGAAAGCACATGCTATCTATTTTGATACTTACGATTATTACAACCTCGATATTCCGTATGACTCCATCAGAGCGATGGACATCAAAGGCACCCGCCAGGCACATTTAATGGATACAACTTCACCTGTTTTTTTGATGAACCTTGCCAACCTGCTGCCAATTGACAGCATTGGTTATTATATTGAACGGCTTCAAGAACTAGCGCCCAATTGGGCGCTATGGCACAATATAGTTGCCAGTCAATATTGGCAGAACAAGCAGTTCGACATGGCAAGTCAATATTTTCAAAATGCCGTTCAGTTGGACTCCAATTACCTTTTACCCATAGTGAGCTTGTCTGTCTTGCTTGAACAATTAGGCAGACACGAAGAAGCCATCGGCTATCAGGAAATGAGCATTCGGATTGCGCAGGCAAAAGCAGAAAAAAGACCTGCTTCACTCGCATCGGAAGAATGGCATTCTTTGGCAATTGCCCTGCACAAACAACGGCGTTATGTCGATGCAGAACGGGCGTTGCTGCAAGATGAAAAATACAACCCGCTGATTTTCAGTCCTTACGATAGGTCATGGTATCTTTTTGCAGACATGGGAAAGTACGACCGGGCACTACAACGCATTAAGCGGCAAATGTCAAATTTCCCTAAAAACTATTTATTCGGATTGTTGGGCAGGATTTACTACCTGAAAGGCCAATTATCGGAGGCAGAGGCTGCTTTTAAAAACGGGCTTAATGATAATTTAAGCATGGAGTCAACCTTTGACTACAACAGGCTGAATTTGGCTATGCTCTATAAAAAGCAGGGCAAACTTCCCCAAGCTGAAAGTATGCTTGCCGCTATCAACGATAAATCGGGCAGGTACTTTTTCGACTTGGCGGAAATTAAATGGTTGCAAGGTAAAACCGAAGCGGCTCGAATTTCTCTGGATAGTCTTTTGGGCAACTTGCCTGTCTCTTATACCAAACAGAACTCCCAAAACAGCGAGAATTACAGCTATCAAATCATTGCCCTACAACGCCTCGGCAAGCTCGATGAAATGCGTCAAGCTATTGAAGCAGCTGACCAAGCCCTGAATGGTGACCCTTGGCACCAATTCTGGATGGCGTGTGCCTATGCCCATATCGAACAGCCGGAAGAAGCGATTCGACAATTAGATTTAGCCGAAAAAGCAGGTTGGCACCCCAACCAAGTACTGATTATTACTGGAACAGTGTATGACCCCCTCCTCGACCCCCTCCGCCACCTCCCCGCCTTCCAAGCCTGGGAGCAGCGTTGGATGCCACCGTATAAAGACTACTCAAAAGAATAACACATTTCAAAAATGAAAAACACAACCATCATTTTCTGCCTGTTTATTGCCCTTTTTAGCGGTCAGCTTTACGCCCAACCCAAAATTGGCGCACCCGCTCACGCTCTCACGCTCTCACCTTCTACCACGAGAGCCGTCGTCGTTGGCATTTCCACCCAACAGGACAGCCTGCTGCCCGCCTTGTCGGCCAACCACCAAAATGCAGAGGTGTTTGCCGCTTTTTTGCGCTCAAGGGAGGGCGGCCTGTTGCCTGCCGACCATGTGCAACTGCTGACGGGCGAGCAGGCAACCATGGCCAGCTTTACCGCTGCCATTGGTTGGCTGGAAGAGGAAAGCCAACTTGGCGACCAAATCACGCTCTACTTTGCTGGAAACGCCCGCTTGCTCAAATCCGATGATGGCCCTGTGCCCCATCTTTTCCTTGCCGATTCCCCATTGGCCCTCGGCAGGGCGGGCAGTATGCCATTGGCGAGAATCTGCTATTTGATGCAGGAAATCGCCATGAGGAAAACCCTGAAATACAGTCTTGTTTTTGACCTGAACATCGGTTTCACGACATCGGAAGAAGCTGAAATATGGCTGCAATGGCTCGAAGCCATCCAAAAATCCTTTCCTTTTGCTTGGCTGGAAGAGACGCTGGACAAGCCACAAGACCCCAAACAAATGGTGAACGGTTTTTCGCCCATCCTGCTCGACGGGCTGCTCGGCGAGGCGGACATGAACGGCAATGAACTGATTTCCCCAAAAGAAGCGGGCAAGTACCTCCGCTCCAAGCGAAAGAAAGCCCCCGGTGGCTATGCAATGCTAATGGCTTTTTCCAATGAAAATGCCTTCTTTTCCAGTTTTGATGCCACCCAACCAGCAAAAGCTTATTCCGGAAATGGCACCAACCAGTTTCCAGCCTTGGTGAGCCGAGAACTGAGCCGACTGGAAGACTCCCTGCTCGCCAAAGCCGATGACCGCACACGCCAGTGGTACCAGGATTTCATACTCACCATGAAATTGGGCAAGCTGATGGAACCTGCGGGCCGTTGCACCTCCGACCTCTACGACAGCCTACTCACCCAGCCTTCGATTCGCCCGTTGCACAGCCATTTGCGCCGACAGCTCGCCGCCGCCCTGCAGGATGAAACGCAGCAAGTTCTGAACGACTACCTCCGCACCGACACCCGGGAACTGCAACGGCGCTGGAAGCACGGTGGAAACTACGCCGCATATCCCACATACATGGCAAGGGTGGTGGAGCTGTTGGGTGAAAAGCATTTTATGCACAACATCGTCCAGTGCAAACGCTACTATTTCGAGGGGCTGACGGCAAGGCTGGATTTTGAAAAAAAACAGGATTCCCTGCTCTTGATAAAGGCTTTGGGAAATCAGCAGCTTGCCCTGCGATATGAGCCAGAAGCACCATTTGTGCTCAACGAAATTGGCATTTTGCATTTTTTGATGAAATCCGATAATGCGAAATCCTTTTACCTAAAGGCCATTTACCTTGCTCCGCAATGGGGCATCCCGTACCTAAACATAGCCTTGCTGCACAATCAAAAGCAAGAGTTCGATAGCGCCCTGGTATATGCCCAATTGGCCGTTGACCTAGCCCCCTGGAACCCCGTCGCCGTTGCCTTTCTGGGTAATTTGAACCTAAAAATGAAGCACTACACAGCCGCCGAGTTTTGGCTCCGCAATGCAGCATCTTTAGACCCTACCGAAGCCGCCATTTACTATGACCTTGGTTGCACCAAAGCCCTGCAAGACCAACCTATGGCTGCCCTGCAATGGCTCGAACTGGCCTTTAAGTATGGTTACGATGACCTCCCATTTCTAATAAAGGATAAGGACCTCATCACCCTCCACCACACAGAACAGCTAGATGAATTATTAAAAAAATACTTCCCTTTTGGGAACCAAATCAAAGACTAAAACCTATCAACAATGAAATACCTGCTTGCCCTCATTCCCCTCATCACCGCCCTTTTTCATCCCGTAGGGACCCTATCCGCCCAGTCCCTCGACCTCGGCGGCACCACCACCCGTGCCGTCGTCATCGGCATCTCCGACTACCAGGACAAGGACATCCCCGACCTGCGCTTCGCCGACCGGGACGCCGAGGCATTCGCCAATTTCCTGCGCTCGCCGGCGGGCGGGGCACTGGATGGCGACCAACTGAAGGTG
>JANPLH010000131.1:0-4681 GCA_031426435.1 Saprospiraceae bacterium
CGTCCACATTACCGTTGGCAAAGAAAAAAAGGTAGTTGGGAAGATTGCCTAAATTGACGCCACCAATCGTGGTTTGTGCATGGTTGGTCAGACTTTGAAAAAATAGAAAGCCTGATAAAAGCAACCGAATGTTCATTGAGTACTTAAAACTCAAAGAAGTACTGCCAATTCCCCGAGAGGAAACGGCGAAAAGGTCTTTGTTTCTGGCGAAACATGACCCTTTTGAGCGAATGTTCATAATTTTTGTCATTGTAAAAAGTGATTGTTGAAAATTTGAAGGTTTAAAAAGTGGCTAGCAAATGCACAGCTTTTAACTTTTATCTGATTTTGCAGGGAGGTAATACCTCGTCTTTGCAGACAGCCATTTGGTCAAAGAGATGCTGCCGTTTTTCACGAACTATAGGTATACCAGCTTGATTTAACAGGGATTTGTTAAATGTCAAAAATGAGTTGTTCATAACATGAAGTTTTGGTTAATAAATATATAGCAGTTTTAATCAATGTCTATATTCGTGATTACCAAGGGAAAAGGGTATAAAAAGGCCTCTCAATGCAATGCATTAATTGGACTCAGTAAACTATTTAGATACAATAAGAATGGGTTTAAGGCAAGTCACCTTTATCTAATCAAAGTACAAATCAGCTGGCGATAATTAAGACTGAATGGCAGGAACAAATAATTTTTAAGAGCAGCTTATAATCTGGGCAAAGTTAGTAGTTCAAAGGAGATTTCAAAATTTAAAATCATTTTTTCCAATTGGCCTTTCTCGTTTTTGAACGGTACACAACGATGTATGCTAAAAAGAAAAAGAGCTTGGGGTTTTTAAGCCCCAAACTCTTTAAGTATAAATACTGGCAATTTACTTACCAGAAGTAAACTTGTTTAAACCTTACCTACTACCATTTTCTTAGCGATTGGACGCTTTCCAGGTATGTCAAGCCAAACCGTATAGTGGCCTTCCCGTATATCCCTGATGTCTATCTGGTAGTATTTGCCCCAGACCTCGTCCAGCTCGATGCGCTTGACTTGGAGGCCCAGGTTGTTGAAGATGGTGATGGTTAGATTTTCCTGCCCAATCAACTTCTCCAGATTGAGTTTCACAAAATCACTCGCTGGGTTGGGGAATAGGGTGTAATCTACCACGTCAGCGAAATAAACTTTTTGTACCTCAGAGAAATAAATCGTGCCGTTAAGGTCTAACATCCTAACACGGTAGTAATTGTCGCCTGTCAGTGGCTCAAGGTCAAAATCCTCGTACAACTCCTGCACGGCGCTTCCCTTTGAGTCCAAGCCTCCAATGACTTCAAAGTCAACACCATTGGCCGAACGCTCCAAAATATACTTCTCCACATGGTAGCTGCCATTGTGAATCCATACCAGGTTGGTTGATTCTTCCTGCTTTTCGGCCATGAAGTCGAACTGCTCGTTCAAATCGGAAATGAGGGCATTGGGCACATTCACCGTTTGGTTCACCTCGCAGATGGACTGGTAGCTGGCGCTGTAGAACTTCACTTTCACATAGTTCGTGCCAGCCGGCACGGCAAAAGTGGCAGTAGGTGAAGGGCAATTTCCAAAACAGTTGTGCAAGGTCTGCCAACCGGAATTAAAAATCTGAATTGCAGTGATAGGAGCACTAAGGCCAGTGATTACAATTTTCCCAGGTTGAGTGGCTATGCCAATGTTTGCACAGTTAGGCGTACCGCTGACGCCGCCGCAGTTGGGTGCGATGGTAAGGGAAATGATATTCGACTCAATGAATATAGGGCATCCAGCACGACGAGTGCAGCGCAGGTAGCAGGTGTTTTGAGTTACATTGCCAGGGCTATAGGAAAGACCAGTTGCACCGGGTATCATCTTCCAGTGCGGGTCAAGGCCTGCTGCAATCTGGGCTGTAGTGGTAGTTGGTGCGGAGCAAGATGTGGTGCTCTTGAGCCAAACTGTTTCCATGCTGCCAGAACCTCCCGATGGGGAAGCGCAATTGCCAATAGCCGGGGCTGGGCCCGATGTTGGGCAATGCTGTACGGAGGCCGTGCACGCCGTTCCGAAGCCAATCGTGCCGCCATTTGTGATATTGTCGCAAACCAAAACAGGTGTGCCTGCGCAGCCGCAGCCATTGGAAGTTACCACATCGTTTTGGGTGTTAGAGTTGCCATCGTTGCAAGGCGAGCCTGGCGTTGCCGGGAATGCCGGGTTGTTCGGCTGGCAATCCTGGTTGTTGCAAACGCCGTCACCATCGGTGTCGCCACCTTGGTTGGCGCATGGGTTGTTCGTGCAGCCGGACACGGTGTAGGAAATGGTGCTGCCGCAAGCCTGTACCCAGTAGGAACCGTTGGAAGGAACGGTGAAGCTGATATTGCTTCCGCAAGCGTTACCGGTCCAAGGGTTGCACTCGAAGATGATGTTCCAGTTGCTGTCGAAAATCTTGGCATTGTTGGTGGCGTTCAGGCCAGTGATTTTAATCACGCACCCATTGACGGCCACGTTGCAGGTGGACACAGGTGTGCCTGCGCAGCCGCAGCCATTGGAAGTTACCACATCGTTCTGGGTGTTAGAGTTGCCATCGTTGCAAGGCGAGCCGGGTGTGGCCGGGAAGGCCGGGTTGTTTGGCTGGCAATCCTGGTTGTTGCAAACGCCGTCGCCGTCTGTGTCACCGCCTTGGTTGGCACAGAGGTTGCAGTTTTCAACTATAAAAGTGACCGTAGTTGTTACCCTGCATTGGATGCAATGACAATCACCAGAGCCAGTGCTGCCTGAGCCGCCTGAGCCAGAGCCACCAGAACCAGTGCTTCCAGAGCCAGTAGAGCCAGAGCCACCAGAACCAGCGCTGCCAGAACCACCAGAGCCGCCAGAACCACCTGAGCCGCCTGAGCCGCCAGAACCACCTGAGCCGCTACCGTTCACACCGCCGCATGGGCTGTCGTTGCTTGAACCAGAGCCGCCAGAACCAGCGCTGCCAGAACCAGAGCCGCCAGAGCCGCCAGAGCCGCCAGAGCCGCCAGAACCCCCGGAGCCAGAGCCGCCAGAACCACCTGAACCAGAGCCGCCAGAACCACCTGAGCCGCTACTGCCATTGTTTCCAGAGCAAATGACTCCTTGGCCGTTGCCGGAACTGCCAGAGCCGGAACCGCCGGAACCAGAACCACCAGAACCGCCGGAGCCAGAGCCGCCGGAGCCAGCAGTGCCAGCAGAGCCGCCGGAGCCACCAGAACCACCAGAGCCAGAGCCACCGGAGCCAGAGCCGTTATCGTTATCGCATCCGTTGTCAATGCTCAATTTGACGGACTTAGTGCCTACAGTGGTAAACACAACCGTGTGTGGGCCTAATCCGGTTGCTGAGTGTGGGTTTGCGTTAGCTCCAAAGTCCCAAGTGTAAGTAAGGCATGGGTAGCCCAAGTCAGGTGCCGTGAACACCACAGGAGCTCCGACACATTTCTGTGTCGCAGGTACGTTGATGATGGGCGTAGGGCAGACTTCGTCTGGCAGCGAACTGCCATCATCGTCGTCGCCGCTGGAACCTGAACCGCTGAAACCCGAACCGCTGGAACCTGAACCGCCGGAACCAGAACCTGTTGAGCCTTCATCGTCGTCGTCATGGCTGGCGGAAGGGAACGACCCATCTTCCGCTGTGAAGTAAACAAGGTATTTGTTCAAAAGCTCCTGATGGGCCTGCTTGTCAAGCTTGGCTTTTAGGGCGTTTTTGATTTCCTTGTTGGGGGCATCGCCGACCGTGAACCCGGCAGCCAATACCCAAAGGAAAGCGAGCAATGGCAACAAGAAAAGCTTGCCCAACTGCTGCTTCGGTTTGAAAGTGTTGTTGAAAAACATAAAAAAATTGTTTTAGTTAATAAATATGATTGTCAAGTTAATCCATGTTAGTGGCCTCCCCGGTGGCGGTACTAGGGGCGGCAGTTATTTCAATTGGCAGTGTTATTTGGGTTTTCTTGCCGTTCCTTTCTGCCAAGAGCGGAATAATCCAGTCGGCTGGCTGGTTATCGTAGGACACTTCGGACAGGTCTATTTCTGGGTTTACCAGAAGCTGTTCGTCCCTGCCGTTCAGTGCTGCAAGCACAACTGCGTGGACGGTAATGGCCGGGTGGCCCTTGGCGATGTATTGGCTTCGCAAATAGCGGCTGAACTGCCAGAGCATATCCGGACGGCTTGCCATTTTCACGGCCTGTCGTTGGGTCAGGTATTCCGTAGGCTGGATGACCCATTCCTGTTCTGAGGCACCGTCCCGCACGAGGAACTTCGCCCTTGTGGTTTTGTCCCGCAGCTTCATGTGCCAGGAGAACCGATGGCCTTCCTCGGTCCAATGGACGTTGCCTGGTATTAAGAAATGCCGCAGTGGAACGGCAACCTGGAGCAATGCCCAAATACCAACCATAGCGATGGTCATTGCAGCGAAGCGGGGCTGCCCGGCAAGCACGGCTGGCTTCCTTTCGTTTTTTGACGTACCAGCCTGTTGGCCAAGGCCAAGCTTTGCTGTCAGTTTCCTAAACCAATCGGGCGGGAAGAACAGCCCGGTTGCGGCCAGCATAAACCAAGGGAAGATTCCAATCTCGAAGAGGCTTGAATTGGTAAGGTGGAAAAACACGAGCAGGCCAACACCAAGCCACCTCGTCCTTTTGAAAATCAAAAGCGGCACGATGGCAAGGTCAAAAGCCATTCCGCCCCAAGCGA
>JANPLH010000132.1:0-12151 GCA_031426435.1 Saprospiraceae bacterium
CAATGAAATTGCCGTTATAAGTGAATGAATATGGTTCGTTGAGGGTGGTATTGTCACAACTCAACTCCTTCAATTCAGTGAGACTAAGGTGCTTGTGATAGCTTGAAGTCCCAGCAGGATCCTGAAAATAGCCGTGCGTCAAATTGAACTTCCTACAATTGCTAGACCCAGTCTGTATTTCAATCGCATCCAGTATCTTGGTGGGTAAAGTTGTAGTGTTGTAATCTATGTCTGAACGATTGCCAGTGGAAGGCGTAAATGTCACAGTTTCTGTGCTTGTCTGAATACTACCCAGCCGCCATCCTTTTACTTCAATCAATTGTGCTTTGTGGTTAGGGTCACCGGGAGGCCCTGGGAGGCTAGAGCATTGGAGGCCGTTAGCAATCCCAGCAGCATCGGCTGAAATACAACATGAAGTTGGATCATTAAGCCCATTGCAATCGCAATTAGCGTATGCCCAATAACTGCAAGGAGTTGGGCTATAATATTGGTATTCCTCTTGCGTATAGTTTAACAGTATTGAAAATTTGGCATCATAGCTTTCAATCTTTGAGAGATACCAGGAAGTGTTGAAGGGAGAAAATAATGGACTGCTCACTGCCTTGGAACTTTCGGTCTTGGAAAAACTATATCGTGTACCGTCTGGTGCAATAATAGTGAAAGATGTAAAATTATCGTCGAACTCCAACAGAAGGTCTTGTTTAGGTACAAAATTGTATTTTGGTTTGCCCTGAGTAGGGGCATTTTTGCTATCAATGTAAAATTTGCCGCTGAATCCACCCACATTGAAGCTGAAAATATCAGGCTCTGAGTCCTTCAAGCCAGATTCAATCTCACTATAGAAAAATCTTTGGGCATTGTCAGTAGGACTTAGGGTAGTAGGCAATAGATGCCCTGTATGGTAATAGCCACCAGCCAATTCGTCAGGAATTCCCTGTACCGTTCTGGAAACCATCCCGCCAGCGTTCAGACTCCAGCCCATGCCCACCCAACTGGCTACCTCAACAGGCTTGATTCCGCTTGCATGATAGTTCAATGATATCGGAAGGCTCAATGGGCCTTCTTGGAGCGTATGGATGGGAATTGAAATATTCGGCACACCAGTGAAGTAGCTAACTGGCACGTCACCATACTTGCCAAGTGAGGCGGCATTGGGTGCAGGAATGGCGTCTGCTGGCAACATGTTGTTGGTCGGTTGGGCGAAAATCCCTATTATTGAACCAAACAGGTAAATGGCCAAAAGAAGCGAAAGTTGGAGAGGATTTGCCATATTTTTCATGACTAAGTTTATTTTCTTTGGTTGAATTCGTATGTATGAATCAGTTGATTACATTGTTCAATGCTCCAATAAGATTTTCACGGAAGCAGTTTCGTTCCCGCATTGCGCATGCAATACGTACATACCAGCTTGCCAGTCCCTTGTATTGATATAGACCGTATTGGTCATGCCGACCTGTACGTTTTCCAGCACCTGTCTGTGCTGTTGGGTTCCGAGTTGGTTGAATGCCTGCAATACGATAAGCTCATCGCAAGGCGCCGTCACCATCACCGTGAACCCATCGCTGGCAGGGTTGGGATAAGCTTGTATGGTCAGCGGCAAGTTCTTGGCAGTGGCGTTGTTGCCATCTTCATTGGTGCGGTTATCGGTGGCCTCGCCGTTTGATGCATTTCCAAGGTTACATTGGGCACCGGGCGTCCGCAGCCCTGCCCTCGCACCGCCATCCACTGCCAGTGTGGCGTACATCCGCATCATTTGGCCGTTGGTGAACATGTACTGCGCCTCATCGTCGGTGTTGTCCATGATGTTCATGGTCATCTCCACGGGGTTGTCCATGCAGGTGCTCACATGGCGGTAGCCGGGCTTTTCGTAGTTGGGGGCGTTGTGTATCGGGGTGTCCATCACGTTGTCGTCGGCACAGGGCTGGTCGTCGTTCCAAAGCTCGTAGAGGTTCAGGTAGGAGCCGACGAGGTGCGACAGGGTGCGACCCGCCCTGTAGCTGGCCAAGGAAGCGGGGGCTGCGTTGGGCCCATTTTGGTTCTTCCGTATGAAATAGTCCACGTTGATGGCGATGCCATCGCTGGCGGCAGGGCCCCCCGGCATCTGTGCGAAACCCGACACGCCATTGTCGAGCTGGGTGATATAGACATTGAGATAGTGCTGCGGGTCCCAGCCTGTAGAGCCGCCCTGCTGGGCGTTCATCACCCCTGCCCCCACTGCCCAGCTCGGCACCTGCGAGGGAACGTACAGTACGCCACCCGCAGGCCCCCCGCCCGGCCCTTGGTTGGCGAGGCAGAATCGGATGTTCGGCTTTGCCGCCCTTTCTGAAAAGCGCTCGGCGTGCCATGCCTGGTGTGCTTCGGCCTGTCCGGGGAACACCGGGTCCGAAAAATCCCTGTTCAGCGCATCCACTTGTTCTTGGACGTCCGCCATCGTAATGGCAGCGGCCGGGGTTCCCACCACATGGAATACCACGGCAATGGTCAACGAGTCCGGCAGCCCATATCGCTGGAAATCATAGGTCTGCCGCTCAATGGCCGACCTTACCTCCCGCATCTCGGGGTGGTCGGCCATCAGTTTTTTCATGTACTGCTGGGTAGCGTATTGTCGGTAGAATGTGGGCGGTGCCTCTTGGCCAATAGCAGATACGCCAATACCGAGCAGGCTTGCGAGTAGAAAGTGCAATTTCATGTCCAACGGTTTATTGCTTTTGGCTGTTGGCCATTAGCTGTTGGCCTACCCAGCGGATGGCGGGCAGCCTATAGCCAATGGCCAATAGCCAACAACGATGATTTGGGCACAGCGACGATTTCCCGAAAGGACTATTAGAACAGGGTGGCCGGATGGCCTAAAGGTTGAAATGGATTTAGTAATTGTGCATACTTCGGGGGCTCATCTTGGGTGTCCGTTTTTTGGTAAATGCCCCAAACTGATGTCCGGGGGTTGCGACAAATGTAATTTTCAGTCTTGTTACAACAAGAAAATTAACAGATAAATGTAAGCTGGACGACAAAAACCTGTTCTGACGGGTAGAAGCCCCTTGTTTTTTCCCCGGCCCAATGTCACAAAACTGGTTTGTTTGTGGCCTGACCGCAAGCAGCAGCATGGAGGCTGGTAGGCAGTGCCCCAATCTTCCAACCCGCCAAAAGCCTTGCTTTTGTTGCTTCTATTGGATGAAGGCACAGTTTTCTGGCCTTTATCTTTCGGTTTTCTGAAGTCAGAAATAAATTTTCTGGCTTCAGAAATAATTGCTCCCATATTAGCAGATAGTTTATTGGCAGTACCAAACTTATTTTAGCTCGCAGACCAAAGCAAAGCCATGTCAGCAATTTTTGGTCATGTCCAAAAAAGTTTTCCGCTGAATTACCGCCAAGGCTTTCTGAACTGAAAATTGGCCATTTTGAAGCCTAAGACAACTATTTGGGTACCACCCTTCTTTGTGCTGCCACCAGCCCAGCCAATTCTGCTGCCCAAGATTTGTTCCCAGCACTTTGGAAAAGCCCATGAGACATTGCTTGTATTGTTAAAATGACAATGTGATGAGTTTTTTTTGGTCACAGTTTTTGAAAAAGCGCTGTTTTGTGGTCGGAAATGCCGCCCAATTTTGTGGCCGTACTCCGGGGCCACTCCCACCCCGATTTTTCCAAATTTTTAAAACCATCAAACAATGGTTGTAATCAAAAAAGTCATTGTGCTGCGCAAGCACAATGATATGAACCTTGACGAGCTGCGTGCCCACGGCAAGGACGTGACGGAGGCCACCTTCAAGCAGCCTGCCTACGAAGCGGTCGCCACGGAGGCAAACAGCGCAAAGGGTCGGTACGATGAATTCGAGGCGGCCAGCGTGGCAGCTGCGAACGGCGGAACGACGCTCAACGAAACGAAGTATAACAAAAGGACTTCGTTTTTGGAATCGCTTGATGCACTCGGCACGGCCCTGCAGTTGACGGTGAAGGACGACCTGACCTATGTCACCAATGCACATTACCAGTACCGCAACCAACCCGTCAAGCGCAACGAACCGCTGCCCGACCCTTCGCTGGAGTTCGTGGCCACTGGGGTGCTGTCCGGCACGGTGGTCGGCAAGGTGTCCCATTTCCCGACAGGGGTCACCAGCATCGCCGTGGAGTACTCTATTGATGGTGGGCTTACCTGGCAAAACGGCACCTACAGCACAGGGATGAAGTTCACCCTTGCAGGCCTGGCCGTGCGCAAGGACTATCAGGTGCGGGTCATCTACCACGGCACCTACCAGCGCACGAACAACCCGAGCAAGCCGCTGCCAGTATTTGTGCTGTGAATTGGCTGGCAAATAAGCGTTTCAATAAAAAAAAGAGTCGTCCTGTGCAAAGGGACGGCTCTTTTTAATTGGCGATTTGCCAGCATTTACCAATTTTTCGAAGTTTGGCAAAGGCAGCCTGTTTTTTACCTCAAATGCTTCACCTCATTTGCCTTTTCTGACATCTGGCTGGTGGCCATAAAGGAGGCAACCATTTGCGACAGCATATCTGTGGCGGCGGAAGGGGCGTTGGGCAGCAAAATAAGGTTGCTGTTGGCGTTTTCACCGAGGGAGTGCAGCGTATCGTAGTGCTGCGTGATGACGATGAGCGCCGATGCTTCTTGTGAATTGATGCCCACTTGGTTCAGCACGCCTACGCTCTCGACCAAGCCCCGTGCAATTTCCCGGCGCTGGTCGGCGATGCCCTGGCCTTGCAGGCGCTTGCTTTCCGCCTCGGCCCTTGCCTTGGCCACGATGCGGATTTTCTCGGCCTCGCCCTCGTACTCGGCAGCGATTTTTTTCCGCTCGGCAGCATTGATATGGTTCATGGCCTCTTTGACGGCAGCAGCTGGGTCTATGTCCGTCACCAATGCTTTCACGATATAATAGCCGTACTCGTTCATGGCCTCGTCCAGTTCCCGCTTGATGGCCACGGCGATGTCGTCCTTACGCTCGAACACATCGTCGAGCTTCATCTTAGGCACCTCGGCCCGTACCACGTCGAAGATATAGGAGGACATCTGCTCGTAGGGGTTTTGCAGTTTGTAAAAGGCATCGTAGATGCTCTCTGGCTTGATGAGGTACTGCACCGAAACCTTGATGCTGACGAACACATCGTCCTTGGTCTTGGTCTCCACGGGCACGTCGAGCTGCTGTATTTTCATTGTGATGCGCCCGGCTATCATGTCAATGAACGGAATCTTGAAGTGCAGCCCCGCCTGCCGGATGCTGTGGAACTTGCCAAAGCGCTGCACAATGGAAGCGGTTTGTTGTTTTACGGTGAACAGGCCCGTAGTGATGAGCAGAAAGCCCAGGAAGATGAGAATCGGAAGCATGATTGGTATTTCCATTGCTGAATTTTTGGTGAAAGAATTTGGCTTTTGGCGATTGGCTGGGTCTGCTATCTTGGTACTGACAGCCAATGGCCAACAGCCAATCGCCAAAAGCTGCCACAATATAGCACGTGAAAGGATATCGAGCAGATTTTATCCACAAAAACGAGGAAAAACACGACGGCAAGCAAAAAAAACGTCGGCAGGACCTGTAGCCCTGCCGACGTTCAGAAAAAAAGAAAAACCACACAAGCACGGAAGGCGTTTAGGACCCCTTCTTCACATGGTTAAGGTAGTCGGACTGTTTTCGGTAATCCTCCCGTCCTCATCCGCCAAAGGCAGATGGAGAGCCGGACAAGTCAACGGCTGAGGCCCGCCCTACTTGCAAATCCAAATCACTCCCTCTAGATTGAAATGTTGAGTCAAAACAAATTGGTGTACTTGTGCGGTTGTTTCTTTAAACAACGGATTGTTTATGCTCGCAATGTATAGGCTTTTTCAATACTGGGAAAGTGGCAAGCAGCTTTTTTTTAAAAAAAAGCGAAGTGGTTGTTGAAATTATTTTTTCAACCCGTTCATCAAAAACCGCAGGATGTCGGCTTCCAATGCTTTAACAGAAATGCCCCGCTTTTCGGGATACCAACGGTGAAGCCAGCGCAGGGACGTGAAAATAGTGGAAAGACAAACCGTCACGTTCATCTCTGCAAACTCGCCTGCTTCCATGCCCTGTTGCAACATTCGGCCAAAACGGCGCTCATAATCCCGTCGCATCATCCTGAACTCCTGCAAGTATGGCTCGCTGAGGTGCCGCCATTCGTCGCTGAAAATGGTCATGGATGAAACATCGGTAGTGGCTATTTCAATATGGAGCAAAATCAATTGTTCCACCTTCTGGGTGGCCGAGGCCCCCGATTCCTCTATGGCCTTCATTCCCTCCAGGTAGCCTCGTGCCGTATCAAAGCAGATTTTTTGCAGCAGCTCCTCCTTGCTCCCAAAATGGCTGTATAGGCTGGAAGCCTTCAACCCTACCCTTTCGGCAAGATCTCGCATGGACGCCGCCAAATAGCCTTTCTCTTGAAAAAGCTTAGACGCCTCGTCCAAAATCCTTTTTTTAGTTGGTGTTACGGCCATAAGTTAACAGAAGGTGAGAGGGTGAGAGAGTGAGAGCGTGAGAAAGGGTGAGCAGTTCACGCTCTCACGCTCTCACCCTCTCACCCTCTCACCCTCTCACGCTCTCACCCTCTAAATTACTCATCAAAACTGAGCACGACTTTTCCCGTTTTTGGGTGAGCTTGGCAGGTTAGCACATAGCCCGCTTCTATTTCTTCCCGCTCCAGTCCATAGCAAACTTCCATTTCCACCTCCCCTTCCAGCAGTTTGGCTTTGCAGGTGCAACAGACGCCACCTTTACAGGCATACGGCAGTTCTGCGATGGTGCGGCTACCAGCATCCAAGATGGTTTCATTGGTTTGGTTGTGCTGGTAGTTGTATTTCTTTCCATCGAGGGTGATGGTGATATTGGAAGTGGTCAGACCGACAGGGGCAGTCCATGTTTTTTGCGCAGCACCATTAGTAGTGCCAGCTGAAGTGAAAAGCTCGGAGTGTATGCGTTTTTCGTCCACGCCCATATCTGTCAATGTAGTCCGCACGGCTTCAATCATCGGCGAGGGGCCACATATATAATAGGCGTCAACGGCTGTGGCATCCAATAATGAGGTGCAGTATTTCCTGCATTTCTCTGCATCAATTCGGCCATGGAAAAGCTCGATACCGGGGTCTTCCTGGCTCAATACATGGTGTACGCTAAAGCGGGTCATATACTCGTTTTTCAGCCCCTCTATTTCTTCCCGAAAGATGACCGAATCGGCGTTTCTGTTGCCATAGAACAAGGTGAACTGGCTGCCTGGCTCCTTGCGCAGCACCGTTTTTATCATCGAAATAACGGGGGTGATGCCGCTCCCGGCAACGAAGGCCACGTACTGGCGGCTGGCTGTAGGGTCGGCATGTAAGCAGAAACTGCCAAGTGGCGTCATCACGTCCAACTCATCGCCGGGCCGTAGTTGTTCATTTGCGTAGGCCGAAAACTGGCCGCCCAATACGTGCTTCACCGCTACCCTTAACTCGCCCTCATTGGGTGCTGCGCAAATGGAGTACGAGCGGCGCACTTCCTCACTGTCAAGATGGGTGCGCAGGGTCAGGTGCTGACCCGGCAGGTATTCGTATTCCGATAGGATGCTTGGTGGAACGTCAAAGGAAATGGACACGCATTCGGGCGTCTCCCGGCGTATTTCCCGAACTTTTAATTTGTGAAACTTTGGCATTATCTGTTAGTGGCTATGGGCTTTTGGCAACAATGATTCGAGGGGCGAAGGTAAGAATTTGGGCATAATATCGTCCCTGAACAAAAATTCGGTACTCGTTTTCCAGAAACTTTCTACATTTCGGACTTGTAGTTTTGTTGACACTAACTGGGAGGAAGGTTAGGAGGTTTAAGGGGTTTAGAAGGTTTAGTTTTGAACCGTTTTAAACTTTGTAAACCCCTTGAATCCCTAAACCTCCTAAACCATATTTCAATGACAGAATCAATCGCTATACTTTGCGCTGGAGGGCCAGCTCCCGGCATCAACACGGTTATCAGTACCATCGCCAAAGTGTTCCTGAAAGACGGGTACAACGTCATCGGCATACACGATGGATTCAAGAACCTGTTCAACGGCAACGCCGAAACGGTTAAGATTGACTTCCATTACGCCGACCGCATCTTTCCAAGGGGCGGTTCCACCCTGCGCATGAGCCGCTACAAGCCGAAAGACCACGAGTTTTCTGCTGATTTTTTCATCACGAACAACGTGAAACTGCTCGTCACCATTGGTGGGGACGACACCGCTTCATCGAGCAACCGCTTGACGAAATGGCTCGAAAGCCAGCACATCAATATCCAAAACATCCATGTTCCAAAGACGATTGACAACGACCTGCCCTTACCAGACTTGATGCCCACTTTCGGCTTCAACTCTGCGAAAAACGAGGGCGTGCGCATTGGCAACACCATATACGAGGACAGCCGCACGAGCAACACCTGGTTCGTCATATCTTCAATGGGCCGCTCTGCGGGACACCTCGCTTTCGAGATTGGGGCAAGCTGCCACTACCCCATCATCATCATACCAGAGATGTTCGACAAGGTGAAGGTGACGCTCGACCTCATCGTTGACCTCATCATTTCTTCAATGATAAAGCGCAAAATAAACGGCGTTGACCATGGCGTGGCCATTGTAAGCGAGGGCGTTTTCCATATCATGGACGAAGAAGACATCCGCAATTGTGGCATCACCTTTACTTTCGATGCGCACGGGCACCCGGAGCTTGGCAACGTGAGCAAGGCACATATCATAAATGTACTATTGCAGCGAAAACTGAAGGAACTTGGCATTGACATCAAGAGCCGCCCGGTGGAGTTGGGCTACGAGCTTCGCTGTTGCGCCCCGGTGGCATATGACTTGACACTGTGCACGATTTTGGGAATGGGCGTAAAGAAACTTTTTGAGGCAGGCTATAAGGGCTGCATCGTGTCAACGACGAGGATGGCAGAAATCAAGCCCCTTTTTATGAAGGATATTGAGGATGAATCGGGCAAGATTCCGCCCCGATTGGTGGACATTCATACGGAGTTCTCCCAATTGGTTCTCAGCGACTTGCACGTGTTGAACAAAACCGACTACGAAAAAGCAAGCCGTTACTTACTGAACCCTCATGCTTTCGATTTTTATAAGCTGATGGATTGGGAGTTCAAGCCTTCGGCGGTTTTGAGGCCGATTGAGGATTGAGAGAAATTGGGGAATTGGGGAATTTAACTCAACGTTGGGGAGGTTTAGAACCCTGTCCATTACCTACATAATAACTCATTGACAATCAGGTGCGTAGCACCGATGATATTTGTAGATGACAACAGAAACAATTTTTGAGGTGCAGCGCACCGGCCATGTGGAATGCATATTCCGGTTCGCTGCACCTTATGGAAAGGGTTCATATCAAAGCTACAAATATTCTGGTGCGCTGCACCTCGTATTCTGTGGGTAAATGGAGAGGTTTTAGAACCTCCCTGACGTCTATTGCCCACAATTATAGAACCCCAAAACAGTAATACTTTACGAACCGTTGAAAAGGAAACAAAGCCAAATTAAAGGTTTAAATCCCTTTCCACTTGTCTTAACCTCCCTTCTATCCCTCCCTGCCGCTCTTCCAACTTCATTACCTGCACCTCCTCCTGTTCCAGCATGGCATCAAAACCCTCAAAATTGGCATCTATTTTCTGCTTGATGCTGGTTACATAGCTGCGCAATTTGGTGGAAAGCTCGCCTTGCAGTAGCCCCCTACCCTTCCTGATTTCCTGCTGGAAGCCTTCAACGATTTTCCGCTTTTTCGCAGCCGAAGTGAAGCCAGCGAAAAGCACGCCCAAGGTCGTCAATATCCCGCCCGTTACATCAAAGACCGCCAGCTTGGTCACGGCGGCGAGGATGATGCCCACAACGGCTATTCCGCTGCCCGTTGCGATGCTGGCAGAGCCGGGTTTTTTATCAGGAAAAAGCTGGTCGGCGCTGAAATTTTCCGGACGGTTCAGGAACTTGGTAAAAGTCTCCTGCAAATCCTGCATGACCGTGGCCCGTCGCTCCGCAATGTCGCTGAAAATTTCATGGTTGTTGCGGAGGATGGTCTCGCTCTGATGGATTTTCATGTCAATCATCTTGGCCATTTGCTGGATGCTGTCGGCGAGGTCGGCCACGTTGTCGTTGAGCTTGTTTTGTAGTTCGAGGTGAAGCTGCTGGTCGAGGTCTTTAGCGAGGGCTTCCAGCCATTCCTGAGCATTGGCTTTTTTGGAAAAAATGCCCGCAATCGTCCGTTTCAGCAAGCTGAAAAAAGAAAGTCCCTCTTCCAGTTCCTCCTCTTTTTGCAGGGTGATACGGTCGTAGCCAGCCAGCAGGTTTTCCACCAGCATATCCACTTGACGAAGTGACTTAAGCTCCTGTTTTTCAAGGGTTTCCATTACTTCTTGCCGGAATTTCACATCTGCTTTCCATTGCGCCCGGCGGTCGGCGATGCCCTTGCCAATGCGCTCGTTGAGGTTGCGGCAGGTGCTGATATTGTTTGTCAATTTCAGCACAGGAGCCTTGCCGCCCGTGATATTATCCCGGATAAACTGTCGCAACGGTAAAAACCCACTGTTCAATTCATCGCCTTCCTGCTCCAATTTAGCCGAGACGGCAAATACATGAGGCGCTTCAATGCCTTTTTTTTGGGCATGTTGTACGACTCCGTTCACGTTGATGGGCAGGTCTTCGGGAGCCATCAGGTCTTTTTGTTGCAGCACGAAAATGACCTTGCGCCGCCACTCGGCATGGATATAATCGAAAAAGTCCCAGGCCGACTGGCGATAAGGGTTTTTTGCTTCGAAAACAAAAACGATAAGGTCACTGGAAGGGATGAACCGCTCGGTAATCTCTTGGTGGTGCTCCACAATGGTATTCGTGCCGGGCGTGTCCACGATGGCGATTTCCTTCAAAATCTCGACAGGGTGCGTAATTCTTTTCAGGTGCGGATTGATGGTGGTTACCTCCTCCCGTTCACCCCAAACCACTTGCTGAATGGTGTCGGTCATAGGTTGCGGAGCCACCTTGCAAACCTCCTTACCCGTTGACAATAAGGCATTTACGAAACTGCTTTTACCTGCTTTTACCTCGCCAACGATGACGAACATGAACGGCTCGTTGATGCGATTGCGCAGCTCGCTGACTGTTTGGCGGAGTTGCTCGTGCCCGATGTCAATGGTGAGTTCGTGGAGGTCTTTTGCGATTTCATCAATATGGGCACGGAGCGTTTTGAGCTTGTCGTCGAGTATTTTTACCATGCTTGTGGTTTAGAGGTTTAGGTGGTTTAGGAGGTTTGGATGTGGCAAAACTAAACCTCCTAAACACACTCAACCCGAAAAATTCAATTAATTTTGAAACGCACGGGCTGCGTGTACTGCACCCTGATTGGTTCGCCCTTGGCGTTCAGGCCAGGCTTGAATTTCGGCAATGATTTTATCAATCGGACCGCTTCTTTGGCGCAGCCACCACCGATGTCATTCAGTGCCTTCACATCGGAAATGGAGCCATCCCGCTCCACGACAAAACTCACCACGATTGACCCTTGAATAGATTTTTCCTTTGCCTCGGCGGGGTATTCAAACCTGTTGCTGAGGTAGCGGAAAATCTTTTCTGAAGAGCATTTTTCTTCTTTTGACTTATTGGAATCCTTACAGTTTTTGAATACCGGTTTTCTTGCCGCAGACACGAAAGATACAGGGTCATTAGGATTTGTTGGGGTAGGTTTTGGAGCTGTTGGTTTGTTGTCTGGTGCTTTAACAGGTGGCTTTTTGACAGTTGTTTCAGGCGTAGGCTTTGGTTTCGATTTATCTGTTTTCTTTTTCGGGGGAACCTTCTTTTGGAGCGTTTTGACCTTTTCAATTTTAGGTTCAATTGGCTTGGCTACTTCCTGTTCTATCATTGAATCTATATCCATTTTTATAGAATCCACGGCAGCTGTGTCCCCTCGGTTCATTTCGTTCATCATTGCGGCTGCGTCATTGGCGTATTTGCCAGATGGGTATTCTTCAAGGTAGTCTTCCATTCCCTCCACATTGTTTGCGGCGATGGCAGCATCCCAAGCCTCATTTTCCAAAGTATCCAGCATATTTAGGGCTTGAACAGAAGCGTTTGTACCTGGGTATTTGTTCACAAAATCCTCCAATTCCCGCCTGTCCCTACGTTTTCTGATGCCGTC
>JANPLH010000133.1:0-51677 GCA_031426435.1 Saprospiraceae bacterium
GCCACGTTCTCCAGCAACTTGGATTTCTTGCGCATCACCGAGTCGCAGATGAGATAGATCGTCTCATAGTTAATGGTCTGGTAGAGGTCATCGTCAATAGCGGCCTTGGTGACAGAAACGGTATCAATATAGACGTCCACCACGTAGTTATTTCCGATGACCTGTTCTTCTTCATAAAAACCGTGGTATGCGAAGAACTGCATACCCTCCAGCGCTATTCTCGCCATTTTAGAATTGTTTTTTGTTGAACAACGAAAAATATGTGTAAAATTAGGAAAAGTTTGCATCCTGACCCCCAATACAACGTTTCGTTTGCTGGCAACTGTTGGCCTATTTGCGTATTTTTGCGCCGCAAAAAATACCCTAACCTGCAACAAGGGGTGGCAAATGGAAGGACGGCCTACCAATTCTACACCTTTGGAGCTTTTATACATTATTTTATATGCAAAGCACAAGCAACGGCACCGCCAGTTTCGCTAAAAAAGCGAAGGAAGACCGCTACCAATACCACGACTATTATGGCGTGGACGAACTCCTCAGCGAAGAGCACTTGCTGGCCCGTGAGGCCGTGCGGGCTTGGGTAAAGGCGGAGGTTTCACCCATCATTGAAGAATATGCCGACAAGGCCGAATGCCCCAAGCACCTGTTCAAGGGCTTGGCCGAAATCGGTGCTTTTGGCCCCAGCCTGCCCGCCGAGTACGGCTGCGGCGGCATGGACGAAATTGCCTACGGCATCATCATGCAGGAACTGGAGCGGGGCGACAGCGGCATTCGCTCCATGGCCAGCGTGCAAGGCTCGTTGGTGATGTACCCGATTTACAAATACGGCTCAGAGGAGCAGCGTCATCACTACCTGCCAAAACTTGCCAGTGGCGAGTACATCGGCTGCTTCGGCCTCACCGAACCCGATGCTGGCTCCAACCCCGCTGGTATGTTGACCAATATCAAGGATGATGGCGATGCCTACATCCTCAATGGCGCCAAAATGTGGATTACCAACTCACCCGTGGCCGACATAGCCGTCGTTTGGGCGAGAGACGAACAGGGCGTTATCCGTGGCTTGATTGTCGAAAAGGATATGCCGGGCTTTTCAGCCCCCGAAATTCATGGAAAATGGTCACTTCGTGCATCTATAACTGGCGAGCTGATTTTCGAAGACGTACGGGTGCCGAAGAAAAACGTGCTGCCCAATGTGCAAGGCATGAAAGGTCCTTTGGGTTGCCTCTCGAAAGCCCGTTACGGCATTGCATGGGGCGTCATTGGCGCAGCGCTCGATTGTTACGACACGGCTTTGCGCTACTCGCAGGAGCGCATCCAGTTCGATAGACCCATCGGCGGCTTCCAATTGACGCAGAAGAAACTGGCCGAAATGATAACCGAAATCACCAAAGCGCAATTAATGGCATGGCGATTAGGCACTTTGGCCATTGCGGGCAAGGCCACACCGGCACAGGTTTCCATGGCAAAGCGCAACAACGTCATGATGGCGCTGACCGTTGCGAGGGAGTCTCGGCAGATTTTGGGCGGCATGGGAATCACCAACGAGTACCCCATCATGCGCCACATGATGAACCTTGAAACGGTGCTCACCTACGAAGGTACGCATGACATCCACCTGCTCATTACGGGGATGGACATTACGGGACTGAATGCCTTCAAATAGTTAAGGATGGGGAACGTCGGCAATACCTGAAGCTCTTGGAAAAACTTGCCGATGTTTTTCACATACTTTGAACAATTTTTGGAACATAAGCCTTTTGTAAGCAGCTTTTAATTCAAAATACTGTTTTTAAGGCAATCATAACGGTTGTAACAAACTAATACAGCCATCGGCACGTTAGAAACCTCTGAAAATTCGTTTTGAAAAAATTTAACGGACTATGAAACGTTCGATTTTCCTGATATTCTTTTCGACTTTGTTTATTGCCACTCAGCTTTCAGGGCAAGACGAACCTATCCGGCTTGCGAACCCTTCATTTGAAGGAACACCCGCAGCGGGAGACGCAGGGGTGAAACTCCCCGATGGCTGGTATGATTGTGGATTTCCTGGTGAGTCCCCTCCTGATATTCATCCTAAAGATGGCGCTGGTGCGTTCCAAGTAACAAAAGCGGCTTTTCATGGCAAGACTTATCTTGGTCTTGTGGTTCGTGACAACGATACTTGGGAAATGGTATCACAGCGACTAAGTTCGTCTCTATTGTCTGGGAAATGCTATGAATTCAGCATTTCGCTTGCACGTTCTGCGGTTTATGTTAGTGCCAGCAGGATGACCAATGAGCCAATGAACTACGCTACGCCAGTCAAGCTCCGCATTTGGGGTGGCACCGGTTATTGCAGCAGGATGGAATTGTTGGCAGAAAGTGGATTAGTGGTGAATGATAGGTGGATTGGCTTTGATTTTCGTTTTGAGCCAAAGCAAACACATACTTATATTGTATTGGAGGCATTTTACAAAACCCCAACGCCATTTCCTTACAATGGCAATTTGCTGATAGACAATGCTTCTGACATCATTCCAGTTCCTTGCTCAGTGGTCACTCCTGAAGTTTCACCACCAATAGCGAAATCTAATAACGGCGCCAATCCTCCAGTGGTTAAACAACCCAGAGTTGATACTCCAGCAGTTAAAAAGCCAACACCTTCTATACTGCCAGAGTTGGATAATCCTGCGAGATTGACCAAGGGACAGACTATCCGCATGGACAAAGACATGCTTTACTTCCCTGCCGATAGTTCTTCGATAACCTCCAAAACAATCCCTGTATTGACAGAGGTTTATACCTTTCTGGCTACCAACCCAAATATCATTGTTGAAATAGGCGGCCATACCAACGGTACACCTTCCCATGAGTATTGCGACAAGCTCTCCACGGAAAGGGCCAAGGCCATTGTTGATTATCTTGCCTCCAAGGGCATTCCTCGAAAACGCCTCCAATACAAAGGGTATGGAAAGCGCAACCCCATTGACTCCAACACCACTGCTGTGGGCAGAAAACGAAACCAGCGAGTAGAAATAAAAATCCTCAGTACCACTGGCTAATAAAAAAGGGATTCGGCGCTTGCCGAATCCCTTTTAAGTTACAGTTTGCCGCATTTTTGGCGCAGCCATCCCTTCTCCTCATCGTTCAAATGCGGTGAAATTTTTTCAAAACATTCATCGTGGTAGGCATTCAACCAGCGGCATTCCGCCTCGGTCAGCATATCCTTTTGTACCAACCTCAGGTCAATCGGGAACAAGGTCAGCGTTTCAAAGCGGTAAAATTTACCAAACTCGGTATCCAAATCCTCTACGCAAAGTATCAGGTTTTCGGTGCGGATGCCATGTTGCCCAGCCCGATAGATGCCCGGTTCGTTGGAGGTGACAGTGCCCGGCTCCACTGCCTTGCCAGCGCGGGGTGAGCTTGCCAAAGGCGAAAATCCATGCGGCCCCTCGTGGACGTTGAGAAAAAAGCCGACGCCGTGCCCAACACCGTGCCCGAAGTTTCCATAGTGCTGCCAAATTGGAGAGCGGGCCAAGGTGTCGAGTTGAATGCCATTGGTTCCCTTCGGGAAACGGGCCATTGAAAGTCCTAAAACGCCCTTTAATACAAGCGTAAAGTCTGTTTTTTGAAAAGCTGTCGGTTCCGATAGCGCAATGGTGCGGGTGATGTCTGTGGTGCCATCGGTGTATTGCCCGCCAGAGTCGAGTAGCAGAATGCCATTGGGTTCAATATTGGCGCAGCTACCGTACTCCGGTCGGTAATGCACAATGGCCCCATTGCCATTGTACCCAACGATGGCATCGAAGCTGTCGCCGAAATAGTTAGGCAGCTCGTTACGGTACGCAGTCAGTTGCTCCGCAACTTCTGCTTCTGGTACGGCCCGTTGTGGTAGGGTGCTTTCCAGCCAGCGGAAAATACGGACCAGTGCTGCTCCGTCACGGGCCATCGTTTTTTTCAAATGGGCAATTTCCGTGGGGTTTTTGATGGCCTTCAGCTCCGCAACGATGTTCTCGCCTTCTTTTATGCAGCTGGGCTTTAAGGCGTTGTAGTGCAGGTTGTTGATGGAAGCAAGGTCTATGAGTACAGCCAGTCCTTCAGCGATATCTTTCAAAAAGCCTTCGAGTGCGCCATAAGGTTTTACCAAAACGCCATCCTCATTCAACTTGATTTTGAGGTTTTCCGGCAGTTTTGAGTTTTCTATGAATAAAAAGGTCATGTCTTTGCCCACTACTGCATAAGCATAGAAAATGGGGTTGCACGCCACGTCACGCCCACGCAGGTTGAACAGCCAAGCCACATCGTCGAGGGTAGAGACCAGGTAGTAGTCAGCACTGCCCATTTTATCCCTAACCTGTTTCAACTTTTCTTGCCGAGTTGCGCCAGCAAAAGCCACCTCATGTTCAAAAACGGGAGCTTGGGGTAGGGAGGGGCGGTCTATCCAGCAATTTTCAATCAGCTCAACATTGGTGACCATCTCGATTTTCTTCTCATTGAACTGCTTGGCCATGCGCCTTATCTGCATGACGGAGAACAGCCTTCCATCCAGCCCAACCTTGCTGCCGGGCGGCAACTCATCTTTCAGCCAATCCATCCATTCAGGTGTTTGGGGCAGCCCGGCTTTGAAAAGCTCAAGTCCGCTGTCCTTTAGCTGCGCTTCCGCTTGGATATAGTAGCGACTATCCGTCCAGAGCCCTGCTTCACTGGCTGTGACGACCACCGTGGCCGCCGAACCTGTGAACCCCGATATCCAAACCCTTGACTTCCAATGGTCGGCCACGTACTCGCTCTGATGAGGGTCGGCGGATGGGATGATGTAGGCTGCAAGCTCTTGCGCTTGCATGGCCTCACGAATGCGTTGAAGTTTTTCTTTGCTATTCATTTCAAAATTATTGTTGCGCTGCAAAACTCGCACGGCATTTCGAGCCTGCAAAAGAAAATGGGCAGCTTTTGGTGTGATTGCCAAAAACTGCCCATTTCATGATTGTCTTGTAAATTGGCCGACAACTAATGCAACCCCATAAGGGTTGAACTGCGCATCGTCCAACTGTTTACCCCTTAGGGGCCAATTGCTTTATCCATTCATCGAAGCAAGGAACTCGTCGTTGCTGCGGGTATTCTGCATGTGCTTCAACAAGAACTCCATCGCTTCTTCTGGCTTCATGTCGGAGAGGTGCTTGCGCAAAATGAAAAGGCGCTGGAGCGTATCCCGGTCGAACAGCAGGTCATCACGGCGGGTGCTCGACTTCGTGAGGTCCACTGCTGGCCAGAGGCGTCGGTTGGCGAGGTTGCGGTCGAGCTGCAACTCCATATTGCCCGTTCCCTTGAACTCCTCGAAGATGACACCGTCCATTTTGGAGCCAGTATCAATCAATGCCGTGGCGAGTATGGTCATAGAACCACCGCCCTCAATATTTCTGGCTGCGCCAAAGAACTTCTTGGGTTTGTGCAAGGCATTGGCCTCCACGCCACCAGAGAGTACCTTTCCGCTGGCAGGTGCTACCGTGTTATAGGCACGGGCAAGGCGGGTGATGGAGTCGAGCAGGATGACTACATCGTGGCCGCATTCGACGAGGCGCTTGGCTTTTTCAAGCACGATGCCAGCCACCCTTACGTGGTTTTCGGCAGGCTCGTCAAAGGTAGAGGCCACCACTTCGGCGTTTACGCTGCGCTTGAAGTCTGTCACCTCCTCTGGGCGCTCGTCCACGAGAAGCACGATGATATAGCTTTCTGGGTGGTTCTTGGCAATGGCATTGGCTACGTCCTTCAGCAAAAAGGTCTTACCCGTTTTGGGCTGCGCAACGATGAGGCCCCGTTGTCCCTTACCAATTGGCGTGAACATGTCAATGGTTCGGGTGCTATAATCACGGCCCGTAGGCGATACGGTTAAGTTGTATTTTTCCTGCGGGAACAAAGGCGTCAAATAATCGAAAGGCACCCGGTCACGGATGTCCTTGGGGTCGAGACCGTTGATTTTTGATACCCGTAGCAGTGCAAAGTATTTCTCACCTTCTTTCGGTGGGCGAATGGCACCCTTTACGGTGTCACCGGTGCGCAGGCCAAAAAGCTTGATTTGCGAAGGCGATACATAGATATCGTCCGGTGAAGTAAGGTAGTTGTAGTCTGCGGAGCGTAGGAAGCCGTAGCCGTCAGGCATCATTTCCAAGATTCCCTCGCCTTCGATGATACCGTCCAATTCGATGTCGAATCGCTCACCGCTGCTGGAACGGGGCTCATATATTGGCTCTTCATCTGGTACAAATGGAGCGTCAACGATGATGTCGGTATCAATGCCACCGCCACCTTGTGGGCGGTTGACGACCAATTCCATATCATCGTCCATTTCCATTCCATCGTAATCGTCTTCGTCATCAGGGTCAATGCTGACAGGTTGTTTAGGCGGCGGCGGTGGGGCTATGAGTCGCTCGGCCCTGCCACTGTATTCCACCGAACGGTCTCTCCGGTCGGTGCGGTCACGCAGTTCCCGGCTGTCCCTGGAAGCTGGTCGTTCGCCACCCCGCATGTCGCGGTCTCGCAAGTCACGAGGGTCCCGGTCACGCAGGTCTCGGTCTCTTGCGTCCCGGGGATCCCTGTCCCGGAAGTCCCGGTCGGCACCGCGTCCACCTAAGTCACGAGGGTCCCGGTCGCCCCTCATGCTTTCCATGGGGCGGCGGGGGCGGTCTTGTGGGAAGTCATCACCACGCTGCTGCTGGTTGGCATAAGTGGGGGAGCTTCTTCTGGCCACTGGGCGTTGTTCTTCAGCTGCTGGTTCAGCAGGAGTAGTCGCAGGAGCTGCGGGCGCAGGAGGTGCGGCAGGTGTGGCGGGGCTGCTTTTTTTGCCTCCAATGGCTTGTTGGTCAAGGATTTTGTGAATAAGTTCTTGCTTGGCCAAACGACGGAAGCCTGTAATTTCGAGGCGCTCTGCCACTTCCCGGAGTTCGGGAACGAGCATGTCGTTCAATTGCGAAATGTCGTACATAATTTATAAAAATGTTTAACAGGAAGGACAAAACCCATAGCGCAACATACCCCCTTGGCAGGGAGCGTTCTTGGTTTTGATACTATCTAAAGTGTAATTCACATTGAAGAAAAATTTACTTGGTAGTGTTTCCTTTCGTCAATGCAGTGTGAAAAAAATGAAAGGTTTGATTGTATAAATGCTGAAAATCAGTTCAGGTTCTTGATAATGGTGAACCACCTTGTTGTCGGGGGTTCCCTTTATGAAAGGAGTTGCCTTTTCAGGGTGAATCTGCCGATGGGTATGTAAACGAGGTTACGGGATAGCCCGAAATTGGTTACATTCTGCGCCTACACATCTCAGTCTCAACACTGTTTTATTTCGTTCTAAAGATTTTGGAAAAAAACAAAGGAGTTGTGGCTCTGAAGTTTTATGATTGGCCGGCTGCCAAAACAGGTGGCGTGATTAAGGTTGTGCGGCAAAAATACATACAAGTTTCAAATTTCAAATACTACCTTTGCCAAAAAGTTTTTCCAAAAGTAAATATTTATTCGTTAGCTGCTGATTTTTAACAAATTACGTTTGATAACGAAACTAAATTTTGATTCGGGAGATTGATAAACAGCGTGGAAGTGTGGCTGTTTTGCCGGGAAGACGCCCAGTGCCGAAATGCTATCAGGAGTTAAACAACTTGCCTTCCAAATAGTTTGCGCACTGCTTTCAAATGAGCAATCCTGATGATTATTGGCAAATTCAAACTTTAACAATGCTTGAACTAGGTTTTCTAAAAACAAACAAGGATAGCGCCATTCAGGCCCTTAAAAAGCGCAATTTCTCTGACGAAGCACTTTCGGTGGTTGACCGCATTTTGGATGCGGACGAAGTGCGGAGAAATGCACAAGTTGAACTGGACAACAACCTTGCCGAATCGAAGCGTCTTGCTGGCGAAATCGGCGGCTTGCTAAAATCTGGGAAGGCCGATGAGGCTGAGGCCATCAAGATCAAGGTCGCCACGCTGAAAGAACAAGCCAAAGACCTCGAAAACACAATGAAGGTTGCATCAGAGCAAGTGGAAGAGCTGCTGCTCACGGTGCCCAATATCCCGCACCATTCCGTGCCTTTCGGTAAAGGTGCCGACGACAACGAGGTTTTTCAGGCTTGGGAGAAGCCGCTTCCGAGTCTCAGCCCCGGTGCGATGCCACATTGGGAACTGGCCAAAAAATACAATATCTTCGACCTCGACCTCGGTGTGAAGCTGACGGGTGCTGGCTTCCCAGTCTTCCGGGGCAAAGGCGCTCGGCTGGAAAGGGCGCTCATCAACTTTTTCCTCGACGAGGCTTCCCGAGCGGGCTACGAGGAAATCGCACCGCCGCTCATGGTCAATGCCGCATCTGCCAAGGCCACGGGCCAACTCCCCGACAAGGAGGGGCAGATGTACTACGTGGAACGGGACGACCTTTACCTCATCCCCACCGCCGAGGTGCCCGTAACCAATATATACAGGGATGAAATCGTGGATGAAAAACTGTTCCCCATCAAAATGACAGGCTATACCCAATGCTTCCGCAGGGAAGCTGGCAGCTACGGTGCCCACGTAAGGGGCCTTAACCGGGTTCACCAGTTCGACAAAGTGGAAATTGTGCAGATTGCACACCCGGATAGTTCCTACCAGCAATTGGAGGGGATGTTGGCCCATGTTTCCGGTTTGCTGAACAAATTGGAACTGCCCTATCGCATACTCCGTCTTTGCGGTGGCGACATGGGCTTCACTTCTGCGCTGACCTTCGACTTTGAAGTATGGTCGGCTGCGCAGGAGCGTTGGCTGGAGGTCAGTTCGGTGTCCAATTTCGAGACCTATCAGAGCAACCGCCTCAAGGTTCGCTTTAAGGATGGGGGCAAAATGCGCCTCGCCCATACCCTCAACGGCAGCGCCCTCGCACTTGCCCGCATCGTTGCAGCGCTGTTGGAAAACAACCAAACACCAGAGGGCATTCGCTTGCCGAAGGTGTTGCATCCTTATACAGGGTGGGAAATGATTGATTGAAATTGATTGTTTAGGTTGTTGAATTGTTGTAATTGTTTTTAAAATAAAACAAAAAAAATAAATGCAATCACTTGATATAGAAGCAATTAACCAGCAGATTTTCCACGACAGCGCCTTTGTGGAGCTATTGAACAGCGAGACTGCAAAGGTCATTGTTGGTCAAAAAAACATGATTGAGCGGCTAATGATTGGCTTGCTCACCAAGGGTCATATACTCTTGGAAGGCTTGCCGGGCTTGGCCAAGACGCTGGCCATCAAGACACTTTCGACGGCTATCAACGCCAAATTCCACCGGATACAGTTCACGCCTGACCTGCTGCCTGCCGACATCATCGGTACGATGGTCTATAATCCCGGTACCACCAAGTTTGCGGTTCACAAAGGCCCGGTCTTCGCCAATTTCATCTTGGCGGACGAGATAAACCGTGCCCCGGCCAAGGTTCAGTCGGCGTTGTTGGAAGCCATGCAGGAGCGGCAAGTGACCATTGGTGGCGAGACTTTCAAATTGGAGGAACCGTTTTTGGTACTGGCAACTCAAAACCCTATTGAACAAGAAGGTACCTACCCATTGCCGGAGGCACAAACTGACCGTTTCATGCTAAAGGTAAAAGTGGGCTACCCGGAGAAGGAGGAGGAGCGCCAAATCATGCGCCGCAACCTCAGCGATGATGGCTTTGGCGAAATACATCCCATCGTTCAGCCTGCCGACATCCTGCGGGCGAGGAAATCGGTGCAGAAGATTTACATGGACGAAAAAATCGAGCGGTATATTATTGATATTGTGTTTGCGACCCGCAATCCCAAAGATTACGGGCTGGCCAACCTTGCTCCGCTCATCAATTACGGCGGTTCGCCCCGTGCCAGTATCAATTTGGCACTGGCAGCAAAGGCATTGGCCTTCCTGCGCAGAAGGGGCTACGTGATTCCAGAAGATGTTCGGAATATCTGCCATGATGTTATGCGCCACCGAATCGGCCTCACTTACGAAGCTGAGGCGGAAAACGTGACGCAGGAAGACATCATTAATATGGTGTTGAATAAAGTGGAAGTGCCTTAGGCAGTTGGCAGTTGGCAGAGGGGATAAGGGAGATTTCAGTGGGGTGTCAATTTGCAACGAACCCACTTTTACTTTTTAATTTTCGTCTTTTCACTTAAAAAATGGGTCAGGAATCGGGCAAAAAAAGGTTTTGGGGTTTGGTTTTGGGGCCTTGCTTTCCGGGTCAGGGTTTTTCGGGTCGTTTAGTCTGGTGGGTCAAAAAAGCTGGTGAACGCTTGTTCGAGCGAAAAGAGTAGGTCGTTAAAGGTTATTCCATAAGTTTGCCCAAAATTCCTTGAAAACTATTCAAGCCCTACACGATCCATATCACAAATCACCATTCACCAATCACGATAAAGTGCTTACTTTTTTCAGAACCAACCAAGTCTTTTACAGCGTGATGTTGATTGTTTACATCCTGCTGTTGCGGTTTTCCGTCTTCATCGCACCATTCCAATGGGAACCTTCAGGGCATGGAGTGTTGTGCGACATGGTTTACAGCTTGGTAGGTTCACAGGGTATCGTGTCGCATATCGTAGCTATGGCACTCTTGCTGGCGCAAGGCTATCTCGTCAACCTCATTTCCATCAACTATCGCTTGGGCAACGAGGTGAATCTTTTTCCCGGCCTATTCTATGTTTGGGTCTGTTGCGCAGTACCCGACTTTCTGTACCTCTCGCCTGTGCTGATTGGCAACACCTTTTTCTTGATAGCACTGTACGAGATTTTCGATACTTATAAAAACCCCGCCTGCGCAAACAAGATTTTCAACGCTGGCCTTTGGCTGGGCGTGGCGAGCCTATTCTATTACCCCTTTGTTTTCTTCCTGATTGTTTTGCTGGCGGCATTGAGCATCTTGCGGGCTTTCAATTTGCAGGAGCTGCTGATGATAATGGTCGGGATGTTCCTGCCTTATTTTTTCACGGGGCTTTATTACTTCTGGTTCGATAGCTTTGATTACTTCTGGGAGAACCAGATAGGCCGCAATTTTGGCTTTTTCGAGTTCAGCTTAATACCTTTTACCTGGGATACTTGGGTAAAGATTGCCCTGTTCGTCGTGGTAATAGGCTATGTGTTGGCCAACAGCAATTTGTACCTCGCCAAAAAGAACATCCAGGTTCAAAAGAAAATCAACATCCTTTATTGGGTGCTCATAGCTGCAGTCTTATCAGTGCCATTTCAAGTTAATATCACTTTTGAGCATTTGATGATGCTGGCACCAGCCCTTGGCGTCTTCCTTGGGATGTCGTTCACTTCATTCAAGCCTCAGTGGGCCGAAGCCCTGCACTTCCTAATGGTGGTTTTGGTACTGGCATTGCAGTTCGTGCCTTGGCAGTTGTAGCAGGTTGATTGTTTCATTGTTTTATGGTTTCATTGTTTCCCGTATCACGACAACCGTGACGCAATTCCACCATGAAATCATGTAACCATAAAACAATGAAACCATGAAACCATGAAACCATGAAACAATTCCACCATCACTTCCGCTTCAAATCCAAGTAATCCAAGAAATAAATCACCCGCAATGACAAGCTGTTGCGCTGCGGAAGGTTGCCCAATCGGCCAATACCATCTCTGTAATTGTACTGGATTTCCTCACCGACCCTCGTAAATTCCTCCGTGTTGTTTTTCCAAACGATAAAAATATCGCTACCCGGCGCAAAGCGCCAGCGATAGACGCAGTCCACCGTCATTGCGTTGAAGCTGTTGTCGCTGAAATTGTTGTAAGTGGTGCTGCCGAGACTGCCATCAGGCATGAGTTGGTGCAGGCTGCTGTATTCGGCCTTCGCCCAGTAGTGCCGCAACCGGAAGGACAGCGACATCTTGTTCGTGAAAATATAAGTGGTGTTGAAAACATTCTCCATCGTGATGTTGTCCCGCCTGCCGAAGATGATTTGCCCATCGTCGAGCTTCCGCACAAAACCGACATCGTTCTTGAAATTGTAGCTGCCCACCTCTAAGTAGAACGAAAGCCGGTTGCTTACCCTGTACCGGGGTGAAACCGTGAAGTTGAGGCGATACCTGCCCGCTTCATCAAACTTGCGGAAGTTCGTGTTGACGTCAAATGCGAATTTTTTCCGATAGTCAGTGGACAAGAAACCGCCAATGTTGCGGTTGGTCGGGAAGCGGTAATAGCGGCTATAATCGGCTGTTCTCGGCTCAAAATAGTCGAAAGTCTCCACGGGTTCCATCCATGTGAACGCACCGAAGGCAACTCTGTTTTTATTTAAAATCCAACCATCCAGCCCAAAGCCGAAATCGTTGAAAACACTGGGTTTTTGCAACCGGCCATAGTTTCCGTCCAAAGTCACGTGCGCTTCGAGGAAATTGCCAAAAGGCTCGTTTTTGTTATAGCTGACCGAATAGAAAAGCGATTTTTCATTGGCATTGAAGATAAAACCAAGGTCGTTTGGGTCGTAGTCATGGCTCTCCACGTTGTAGCCAAGTTCCCAGCGCCACCTGCCGCTCGTCTTGCTTATTTCACCAAAATAGGAGTGCCCCAAATCCGTCGAATTGGGGTAGTATTTTTGGCTCAAAGCCGCCCTGCCATTGAAGGCATAAGATTGTGCCTTGTTCCGAAACGAGAATCTCGTGCCAGTCACATTGGCCTCGTAGTCGTCGCCCCGGCGCAGCACGTTGGTATTGATGAGCGACACATAAGAGTTGTTTTTCAGGTTTTGGTCGAGTACGGCAATATTGTAGTTGGTCAACGGGCTGGTCAATACTTCCCTGGTTTTGCCGGTTTCCAAATTTTTGAGCCTTGCGTGCGACTCTGCCGAAATGGCGTTAAAAACCCCGATGCCCAGCCCCCCGTTGGTGCGGCCAGAAACCTTAGCAGCATTGATGAGCTGCGACTCGCTCGGGTTTTCGACCAGCAATTCCTTCTCTCCAATTTGACTAAAAACATCTCCGTAATGCAGCGGCGTGCCGCCTACCCTGCGGCTATAGAATAGCCCGCCTTTGTTGAACAACTCGGTGCCTTCGGTAAAAAACTGGCGGTTTTCATCGAACCTGACCTCAAAGGGGGAGAGGTTCAGCACCCGATTGTCGGAGCGCACCTGCCCAAAGTCGGGGATGAGCGTTGCGTCCAGTGTAAAGGCGTCGTTGATGCCATACTTTATATCCATGCCGCCGTTGATGCTGCGGCCCCAGTTGCTTTTTGGCGAATTGTTTTTATCGTACAAATTCTCGGCATACACCGAAAAATAGGGCGTCGCAGATAGGCGCACCGGCGATTCGATATTGGCGATGCCACCTATAGTGCCCGATTGGTTCAGGTAGCCGGCAATGTTGGGGTTCACCTCGTTCCAATACGAAATCTCCCGTTTGCGGCGCACCTCCCGCACGAAGTTCACGTTCCAAACCTGCTCCGATGCACTCGGAAACCGGATGGCCGAGTACGGAATCTTCATCTCCACCACCCAGCCATCGGCAGTACGCTTCACCTCGCTGGCCCACACGGCATCCCATGACGTCTCGCCGGAGTACAGCACCCCGCCAAAGCCACGACCGCCCGACGTGGCAGAAAACTTGGTGTCGTACTGGATGCCGGACGCCGTCACGCCGAAACCCACGCCATTGTTACCGTCCCGGTAAGCATCAATGATGACGGCGAACCAATCCGTGTTACCGATATTGTCCCGCTCGGTCATTTCCCGCAGTATGCTGTCGGGCTGTGCATCAAAAAGCTTAGCGCCAATGTACATGGCCGTGTTGTCGTACAAAACTCGAACCTCGCTGAGCTGGTTGGCTGCCTTGCCAGGGTTCGGGGTATTTTGTATAAAATCGGAGGTGGGCTGCGCCTTTGCCCAAGCCAAATCGTCTAACTGGCCATCAATACGGATGCCTTCGGCAATGCGGATGGCAGTGGCGTGTTTCTTCGTGATTTCGGGTGGTTGGGCTTGGCCAATTGCCAGCACAATCAAGATAAATAGTGCAGTGTACAGGAGCTTCATGTAATACAAAGTTTGTCTGAAATTAAGGGCTGGTCAGCGGGGAAAGGCGATTGACGACAATGTAAACAATTGGTGTGCCGGGTCAAGCGTCTTGTGGTATTGGCTACTACAGTTTCTCGTGCATTAATTTTGATTGCCAGTATCTAAAACCTTTTCGAATAATCTCGTTATCAAATACCATGATGCTATTTAACGGGGGGCAAATATTCAGGTTCAATTGACACCTAAAAACCTTAAAAGTTGCCCACCGCCGCACCTATAAATTCAATTTTAGGTAAAGTCCTAAACGCATACAACTACGGCAAGCCATAGAAGTTACCTTCAACAAAAATGAATTCAAGAAACTTCAATTCACATTTTAGGCGTTATTTTGCGCAAATTGAAAAGCTGTGACCAACGCAAAACACGGGCAGTATAGGTGAACAACTTACTTCCACATTTTATCCAAGAGCAACTGCTGGCCGACAAGCGCCATGGCAGCTTCGTGGCCTATACCGTGTTTGTTGACATGTCCGGGTTCACCCGCCTCACCGAGACCCTGCTCAATCAGGGCAGCGCTGGGGCCGAGCGCCTTTCCAATATCCTCAATGCCATCTTCGGGCCAATGGTGCGGCAGGTTTACGCGCAAGGCGGGTTCATACCCTACTTTGCCGGCGACGCTTTTACAGGGATATTTCCGGTGGAGCAATGTGAATGCGATGCCGCCAAGTTGTTGGCGCTGGCGCAACGGCAGTTCGAGCTATTGGCTGCTGCCTCTACCAGCTTTCATGAGTTCGAGATTGGAATAAAAACGGGCCTATCCTTTGGCAGTGTAGAGTGGGGCATCGTCGGCGATGCGCACAAGTCCTTCTACTTCCGGGGCCCTGCCATCGAGGGCTGCGCCAAGGGGCAAATGCAAGCATCGCAACAGCAAATCATCGTGGACGAAGCGTTCCGCTTGGAGCTGGGCAACGCCATATCCCTTACACCCTGCGCCGCCGACGGCTACTTCGTGGTTAACGAAAAACCGGACGTGTCTGATTTGCCGCTGCCCGCCTCGCCCGCATTGCCAGCGCTCAAACCAGAGGTGCTTGCGCAATTTTTGCCAAGGGCACTGCTTGAGTTCAACCAACGGGGCGAGTTCCGCACCGTGGTCGCCGTGTTCATCGCCTTCGAGGGCATTGCGCAGCATGAGGAATTTAATAGCTTCGCAACGGAGGTACTCAACCAAATCATGAGCTTCTCCGGCTATTTCAAGGAAATAGACTTCAGTGACAAAGGCGGCGTCATCGTTGGCTTCTTCGGTGCGCCAGTTTCTTATGAAAACAATGTGGAGCGGGCGCTGGAGTTTGTGCTGGCGCTGCAAGACGAACTGCTCTCGATGAAAATCAACTACGGCCTGCGGTTCAAGGTCGGCATTGCCGAAGGCATCGCATACACTGGCGTCGTCGGTGGCCTGGAGCGCAGCCAATACGCCGCCGTTGGCAATCGGGTAAACATAGCTGCCCGCCTGATGATGAGCGCCAAATGGGGCGAAGTGCTGGTGGACGAATCCATTCACAAAAACCGCAATTATCGCTTTCAGCACACAGGCGACATCCGCTACAAGGGCCTCAAGACGCCCATCCCCACCTACCACCTCAAGGGACGAAACCAGCAGGCTCACCGCCCCTTCGATGGGGCGATGGTGGGCCGGGAGCAAGAAATGGACAAGCTGGAATCCTTTGCCATTAGTGCATTTGAATCGTCGAGGGCAGTTGTTGCTTATGTGTATGGCGAGCCGGGCATCGGCAAATCGAGGCTGTCATACGAATTGCGCAACAGGCTCCGAATGCGGCGCAGCCCGTATTGGCTGATTTGCCAGAGCGACCAGATATTGCGCAAGCCATTCAACCCTTTCGTCTATCTGCTGAAAAACTATTTTGGACAAAGAGCCGCCAACACGGCGGAGGTAAACCATATCAGCTTCGTCAATGAGTTTGGTGCGCTGCTGAACGACCTGCTGGAGGTCAACGACCCCAACTCGGAGGCCATCAAACGTGAAGTAGTGCGCACCAAGCCCATCTTGGCTGCGCTCACTGGCGTCAAAACCACTGACTCCCTTTGGGAAGACCTCGATGCCAAGGGCCGCTACCAGAACACCATCGCCGCACTCACGGCATTGGTACAGGCGGAGGCACTGCTCGGCCCCGTGGTACTGGAACTGGAAGACGGGCATTGGTTCGACGATAGTTCTATTGAGTTCCTCAATGAACTGGTCGGGCGCATACGAAACATGCCAATCTTCATATTGGTGACCTCCCGCTACGACGACAACGGCACCAAGCCAAAGCTCTTCAATGAAGCTGCTTTGGAAAAAAACGGCCTGCCACAGCTCGAAATTGACCTCAACATACTCGACGCCGAGGCGATGCAGGGCTTTGCACGACAACGCCTGGCCGGCGAAGTCAGCCCCGATATGCTGGAACTTTTGCTGCGCACCACCAATGGCAATCCATTTTATGCGGAGCAGATGCTCGAATATTTGATAGAAAGCGGCCAGTTGGAGCAACGGCCCAACGGCTGGATTGTGAAGGACCTGCACGTGAGGGTCAGTGACAGCATCCAAGCGGTGCTGACGGCGAGGATTGACCGCCTGAGCGGCTTGGTGAAGGAAACCATCAAGGCAGCGGCGGTCATAGGGCGGGAGTTCGAGCTGCCTGTGCTCACCGAAGTGATGATGGCCAATGAGGAACTGGTGCTGCAAAACGGCAACACCTCCGCCGTGCTAAAAGAACAAGTGAAAACGGCAGAGCGGGCGCAGATTTGGCAGGCCATGAACGAGCTTCGATACATCTTCAAGCATTCGCTGCTGCGCGAGGCAGTCTATGACATGCAGTTGAAAACGAGGCTGAAAGAGCTGCACCAGCACATTGGCGAAGCCATAGAAAAGCTCTATGAAAACAACCTGGAGCAGCGGTACGTGGACCTCGTTTTCCATTATGAGCAGGCCGAAGATGAGACCAAGCTGCGGGAATACCTGCAAAAAGCCGCCGACTACGCCAAGGGGTTTTACCAAAACCAACAGGCTATCCACTATTACGACAAGCTCATCGGTATCCTCGAAAAGCAGGGCGACGACGTTGAAAAGACCAAGACTTTGCTCAAAAAATCGAGCATCTTCGAGCTCGTGGGCCGCTGGGACGAGTCGGAAACGCTGGCCCGGCAAGCGATGGAGGTGGCGCTCACGGTGAACAACGACAAGCTGCTCGGCAGGGCAAACGACGCATTGGGACACCTGCTCATGCTCAAGGGCCGCTACGAGGAGGCGCACGGCTACCTCGAATCATCGGCGGCGTACTTCGGTGCCAGTCACGATGACCGGGGCACGGCCAAAGTATATGGCCACCTTGGCACACTTTATTTCCGCAAGGGAAAATACGAGGATGCCAAGCTCTATTTCATCAAAAGCATTCAAATATCACAGCGCTATACCCATACTTCTTCGCTGGCGCAAATAGTGGCCACGCTCGGACTCACCTACATGAACCTTGGCAAATACGACGACGGCATCCGCTGGCAGCAGAGCCAGTTTGAGGCATGCCAAGAGGTGAACGACCGCCAGGGCATGGCCACGCTGTTGACCAACATGGGCATCGTCCATTTTGAAAAGGGCGAGTACGACCAGGCGCTTGACTGCTACCAGCGGGGGCTTTCGCTCGCCGAAGAATTGGGCAATAAGCAACTGATTTCCATCGGCATCGGCTGCGTTGGCACGGTTTGGCAGCGCAAGGGCCGCTTCGATTTGGCAGAGGAACACTTCGAGCGGGACCTCGCCCTCACCGAGGAGCTTGGCGACAAGCAGGGCATCTGCATAGCCCTTGGCCTCATTGGCGACCTTTATAGCGTGGTGGGCAAGTTCAACGAAGCGATTGAGTACATGCAGCGCAACCTCAAGCTGGCCGAAGAGCTTGGCTATCGCAAGGGCATTGCCAAGTCACTGAACACCTTGGGCGACATCTATTTTTACAAAGGCGACTTCGACGCTTCTATCAAGTTTTACGACCGTTCCATCGAAACCACAAGGGGCATTGGCAACAAGTTGGTGCTTGGCTTTAGCCTCGTCGAAAAGTCGAACGTGTTGCTCGCAAAGGGCGACATAGACGGAGCGCTCGATAATTTGCGGGAGGCCACTGCTATTGCCAAGGATATTAATCACCCTGACCTTTTGTTTGAAGTGCGGCTCATGGCCGGGAAACTTGCTATTAAAAACAACGATATTGAGGAAGCCAAAAATGTATTTGGTGCTTTGTTGGATTTAAAAAGGGGCAGAAGGGACGAGGCTTTGGTACAGTATGAATATAGCAAAATCGAGACTGGCCATGAATACAAGGACAAGGCATTGGCGACTTTTAAAGCGCTGTTCAATGAAACGCCTGTATATGCTTACCGCCTGAAAATCAATGAGTTGGAAGGTTGAAATATTAGTTTTTAAAAAAGAATCCAACCAAATAACACGAATAGGAAGGGTTTTAGGGTTTTGGGGGCCATTGGATATTTTAGAATGGATGTATGATTTCACCGCTTTGCTAAAATATTTTGGGGGTGTGCATTAGTTTATTCGGGCAATGCTGCCACGAACACACCGGTATGATTATCAATGCGTTGTGTTCGTGGCGGCGTTGCGTGAATCCGAAAATTGAACATGCTAAATATTTTGCGACCAATGCTACTCCCTAAAACCATAAAACTCTAAAACCTAAAACCTTTAACCCCTCACATTTTCTCCGCTTCCGCTGCTTCTTTTCTTGCAGCTGCTGCCTCAGCGCCACGGCCCAGTTTTTCCAATAATAACGCCTTGGTTTTAAGGTAAACGGCCCGTTCGGTGGGGCTTGATTCGTTCATGGAAGCGTATTCCGACCATTTTAATGCTTTGCGCAGCAATAAATCATCCAATGCCACTTTGGTAATGGAGACGGCATAATTATCGAGGTCGGCATGTAGGTTTTTATAGGATTCAAGGATTTTGAATTCAAGTATGGCGTCCACCATATAGGCAAGTTCATAGACGTCGCCATTGCGGATATGCTGTGCTGCCCTTGCCCTTGCCAGCAGTTCATTCCGGCGTGGAATGCTTGATTTTTGCAATAGTTCCACCAATTCCGACTCAGCTTGCTTGTCGAATGGATGGCCTTCATAAGGCTGAAAACTGATGTTCGATTTAATTTGCTTGTCTATTGTTTCGTATATTTTCTCATCCACTTCCGAAAGTCCGACCGCTTTGCCAATTTCCTCCCGATTGTCAATAATGATGCGGAATTCACGAGAAGTTGGGTTGTTCAAAAACAGTTTTACCGCCCCCCAATATGTTTTGTCCATGAAATGGTCCTTGGTCATCAGCGACAAATAATTGCGGGTGATTTCCGCTTCTTTTTGTTGCTCGCCGGCCATGCGAAGCGTCAGCATATAATCAAACATCATGGCTGGATTTCGCTCGCCGTTTTTATAGCGTTGTTCAAGCTCTGCCCGGCTGCGGCCCGGCGTTACCGCCATTTTTGACCAATCAAAAAACTCATTTCCGGCGGTATGTGCACCTACGATGCGGTGAATTTCCTGGCCGTCTGGCGATATAAAAAGATAGGTTGGAAAAACCTGAACGCCATATTTATCCTTCAGTGCATCACCCTGCGCCAACTCCATGTCATATTTCACATTGATGAACTTCTGATTGAAATAATTTGCCAATTCTGGGCGTGTAAACACTTCTTTCTCCATTTTCTTGCAGGGGGCACACCATGAGGTATAGCCATCAAGGAAAATAATTTTGCCCGAATGGCTGGCACGCTCCAATACATCGCTCCAGGAAGGATTATCGCTGAAATCAATGCGGTCATACCGGATTTGCTGCGCATTGGATATAACAGGTACCCAGCCGAATATGTAAAGAACAATCAGAGAAACAAGCTTGACGCTATTCATTGTGGAAATATGATTTATTGCACTGAAAACAAACGGATTTAGCAGCATAGCCAACTATAAGCCGAAGTGATTTTAGCATTGCCTATGCAAAAGTAGTAAGTTTTAGGAAAGAAATATTTTGGCTTGATAATAGTTTCAAGCATCATATTGACCCATTTTGCACCACTGTTGGAATAAAAATAACATTATTTTCAATAAAATTAGCACATCATTCAAGAATAAGTATAAATTTGCAGCCGACTTTAAACCGCAACCATTTGATTATCAATCTCCCGGACAAATTCTCCTGAACAATTCCACCTTGCCCTCGTTAAAGATTATACCCTAAGATTATCACCACGACCGAACGCATTTTATAATTCAATCGAGTAAATCAATTTTTTGCGAAATTGCATAAACAATTGACCACTAAAAATTTAGGAAAAATCAAACATCCTTTTTCAAAATGCAATGGAATGGCATTTTGTGCTAATCGTTTTGCCATAAATCAACATCATTCAATTTAATCAATAAACAACGGAAATTACATTCCATTTCCGAAGTAAAAACAGTGTAGTGTCATGAGAAATTCAGCATCTGGAACAAAAGATGAAAAACTTAAAAGCGCCTATCAGGACGCAAAAAAGGCTAAGAAAAAAGCGAAGGCCGGCTACAGAGCTAAGCTTAAGGAGCTTAAAGCCAAGCTTAAGCCGATGAGGCAAGCCATTAAAGAAGCAGAGAGGGCCGAAAAACAAGCCAAGGCTGCTTTAAAGGCACTCGAAGAAAATCAATCCAATGGTTCAGCAACAAACACACCGAAAGCTGTCGCTCCGAAGGCTACCGCTGAACCAGCCGCTCCGAAAAAGCGTGGCCGCCAGCCCGGTTATTCGCCAAAGGCCGCCAAAGCTGCTGCTGCAACTACAGCGGCACCAGCTAAAGTAAAAGGCAAGCCGGGCCGTAAGCCCGCCGAAAAGCCTGCAACCTCTTCCTCGGGCAGCGATGACCTGACGCAAGTAAAAGGCGTAGGCGAGAACATTGCCGTCATGCTCAGGGCCAATGGTGTCAAGTCTTATTCGGACATGGCAGGCACCAGCTTCGACCGCTACAAAGAGCTGCTGAAGGCCAACGGCATGAGCAAGTTCCGTGACCCATCCCAGTGGGCTGTACGTGCCGCAGCCTTGGCAAACATGCCGGCCCCGGCTCTTGCTGCCAAGGCTGAACCCGCACCAAAAGTGAAGGGCAAGCCGGGCCGCAAACCCGCCGAGAAGCCCGCTGCTGCTGAGCCAATAGAGAAGAAAAAGCGTGGCCGTCAGCCCGGCTACTCGCCCAAGGCCGCCAAAGGTGTGGTCAACCATGAAGAAGGCTACAAGGCACCCAAGGCGAAGGCCGTTGCCGCTGGCAGCGACGACCTGACGCAGGTGAAAGGTGTTGGCGAGAACATCGCCGTCATGCTCAGGGCCAATGGTGTCAAGTCTTATTCGGACATGGCTGGCACCAGCTTCGACCGTTACAAAGAACTGCTGAAGGCCAACGGCATGAGCAAGTTCCGTGACCCATCCCAGTGGGCTGCACGTGCCGCAGCCTTGGCAAACATGCCAGCCCCGGCTCCTGTGGCCAAGGCTGAACCCGCACCAAAAGTGAAGGGCAAGCCGGGCCGCAAACCCGCCGAGAAGCCCGTTGCTGCTGAGCCAGTAGAGAAGAAAAAGCGTGGCCGTCAGCCCGGTTATTCACCAAAGGCTGCTAAAGCTGCCGCTGGTGTTGTCGCTGCACCTGCAAAAGCAAAAGCTGCTGCCGCACCCACCGCCGAACCAGCAGAGAAGAAGAAGCGTGGCCGTCAGCCCGGTTATTCGCCGAAGGCCGCTAAAGCTGCCGCTGCCGCTGCACCTGCTAAGGCCGCTGCCGCACCCGCCAAGGCTGCTGCTCCAAAGGCACCTGCCAAGCCAAAAGGCCCACCTGCCAAGCCAGACGACCTTACCCAAGTGAAGGGCGTAGGTGGCCGAGTAGCCGAGGCGTTGAACAAAGAGGGTATATATACCTACCGTGACATGGCTGCCGTCAGCCTTGATCGTTACAAGGAGATTTTAAAGGACAACAACATGAGCAAGTTCCGTGACCCATCCGATTGGGCCAAGGTCGCTGCAGAACTGGCGGCGAAGAAATAATAACGCTACCGAATATACATGAATCAAATAGCCGTGACCAGCAATGGTTGCGGCTATTTTTATTTAAATTATTTTGGTTTCAGGTTTCATGGGAGTGCATACTTCAATCTTGGAATGAATACCTTATGCTAATGTGAAGACTGGATTTAAGGGGGCTGCTACAACCGTTAATGCACTCACTTTTACAAAAAAGCTCATTATCAATGAATTAGAAAGTTTCTAATCCTAGTATCAGGCTATGCTAAAAATTAGTAACAGCCAATGGCGCAGTTGCTTCACTAAAACATGAAACCTATTCTGTTCCCATCGGCAACACCCAATCCGACGCAGTAAATGGCTCCCATTCCAACTTCGCCAAATCCACTTTTGAATCAATATAGGGCTGCGATTTGCGCCCATTTAACCTCGCCCTAATTTGTGCATAAACGGCCACCTCCGCCACGCCCCGTCGGTGCCAAAGGTCACGCAGGTAATGGGCGAACTGCAGCACCATATCGGGATGGGTGAAAATCTTTTCCCGTTGGCGGTCGGTCAGGTAATCGTGAACCCTAACTTTCGTCACCTGGCCCGTTTGCAGGTCTTTAACTTCAAAATGCCCATAGCCATGCTTTGAGCGGAGCATCATGCGCCACGAAAAGCGGTGGCCCTCCTCCGTCCAGGCCACATGGCCGGGGAAGAGCCAGTGGCGCAGTGGCTGCAGCAAGTGGAATGTGATGAGCAGGGCCAGTGCGAATTTCACCATTCGCTTTGGGTAGGAAGGTGGCGCAACGTCGGGTAGACTTTGAGCGTGCTCAACGTTTAAGCTGTTATTCCACCGGTCCTCCACCCGCTGCGGCCATTTCATTTTTTGCTTCGCAAAAGCCCAGACCTGCCTCGGCCAACCTGGCGGAAAGTACAGCAGGCTGAGGGCGATAGACAGCCAAGGGAAGATGCCGATTTGAAAAATCAGTGTGTTGGTCAGGTGAAAAAGCAGGATGAGGCCCAGCGCCCAAACCCTCGTTTTGCGCAGCAACAAAAGGAAAGGCGCCGTGAGGTCGAGCAGCATACCGCTCCAAGCCATGAAATACGCCGTCGTTTTTTGTTCCCAAAGCCAGCCGAGCAGCGGCATATCGGCCCGTAGCTTCAGCCAGCCGTGGAGCGGGTCGGCGGCCAGCAGCCAGTCGGCGTTCATCTTGGCAATGGCCCCATAGACGTACACGATGCCCATCATCAGCGGCAGTATCCACAGGCTCCAGGCTTGTATTTGGTCGCTCCGCAATGCGGGCTTGCGCAGCATGTCCCACGAAAAATTGCGGTTGGCGGGCAGGAAAATCATCAGGAAACTCAGCCAGATGAAGAGGTAGCCGTGGTTGAGGTACAGCGCTTTTTCCAGTAAAAAAATATAACTGAACCCGAAGAAGAAAATAATGGTGCAAACCCGGTACCACCGCCCCACTGCAATGAGCAGCGCCACTGCCATCAGCCCCAGGAACACGATGGACATTAACGGCTCCGGCAGCGGCTTTGCCCACTCGAAGCCCATGTACTTGAACTGGAATTTGTCAGGTTGGAAATAGCCTTCGCTGAGGTGGTAATACGACCAAACCCCCAGTAAATCGGCAAAGCCAAGAATGCCGAACACGACTCGGAAGAAGACGAGGGAGGCAATGTCAATAGGGGTGAATGGTTTCACTGTTTCATTGATTCATGATTTCATGGTTCGGGGAGTAACATCTTCAATCCTTTAATCCTTCAATCCCTCCCCAACAACGAAGGGTCTTGTTCAAACTGCTGCTTTCGCTCCTGCGAAAAGCCAAAAGCGGCATGGGGAAGTAGTCGGTGGAGGTAGTGCGAGGCCAATTTCAGTTGCTTGATGGGCATGGCCAGCGTCAGTTCCGAGCCATCGAGGAGCATGACGAAGAGGGTGCCACGCTCTGTGAGCAACATTCCGAAGGGCATCAGCCGCTCCTCTTGTATATAGACCCAAACTACTTGCTTCGGTGCCCGGTGCAGCACCTGCCACAGTGGGTCGTCCTCTACCTTGGGCCGCCGAAGGTACTCCCGCAAAAACCAGGCACCGGGCAGCGCCATGCCCACGCCGAGCACGGCCAGCAGGTTGTATTTTTGGTAAAAAACCGCCGCCATGCTCAGTCCTGCCGTGAGCAGCACCAGCCCCACGGCGAGTTTCAGCCAGAGATCCCGCCGGATGGCTTCCCGAAGGACAAGCATGGCGGGGTGGGCGAGGAGTTTGAAGTGGTCGTGCAAAATATTTTTTAAAACATTTTGTTGAAATAATTTGGGGGGAGTTTGTATCTTTGTGTGAATTTTTGCGAATCCACAACTGCCATTACCTTTGGCAAATCTACATGGAAGTTTTGAACAATATAGCAACACACTTGACGCAGAGTTGGTCTTCGACCATGACAAAAGCGACGAAAACCGAGATGCAAAATGAGACGTCGCAGATGGTCTTCGACTATGACAAAAGGGGCGGTGACAAAAAGGACGACAACCCCTATTCATCATTTCACCATTTATCATACATCATTAAATAAATGAGCCAAGTCACCTACAACGAAGACAATATCCGCTCCCTCGATTGGCGGGAGCACATCCGCATACGCCCCGGCATGTACATCGGCAAGCTGGGCGATGGCTCCACGCCTGATGATGGCATCTATGTGCTCGTCAAGGAGGTCATTGACAACTGCATTGACGAGTACGTGATGGGCTATGGCAAAAACATTGACGTAACCGTGAAGGACGGCACCGTGGAGGTGCGGGACTTTGGGCGGGGCATCCCGCTCGGCAAAGTCATTGACTGCGTCTCGCAAATCAACACCGGCGGCAAGTACGACTCGAAGGCGTTCAAAAAATCCGTCGGTCTGAACGGGGTGGGCACCAAGGCGGTGAACGCCCTCAGCAGCTACTTCAAGGTGCAGGCCGTTCGGGAAGGCGAGACCAAAATCGCCGAGTTTGAGATCGGGAACATCACCAAGGACCACAAGCTGGCCAAGACCTCGGAGAACAACGGCACGCTTGTCGTCTTCCGCCCCGATGAGGCCATTTTCAAGAACTACCGTTTCCGCACGGAATTTCTGGAGCAGCAGCTTTGGAACTACGCCTACCTGAACGCTGGCCTGAAAATCAACTACAACGGCAAGACTTTCCACTCCAAAAATGGTCTGCTCGACATGCTTTCGAACAAGACGCAAGCCGAGCAATTGCGCTATCCCATCATCCATATCAGCGGGGAGGATATTGAGGTCGCCCTTTCTCACGGTAACCACTACGGGGAGCAGTACTACTCCTTCGTGAATGGCCAGAACACGACGCAGGGCGGTACCCACCTCAATGCCTTCAAGGAGGCGGTGGTGAACACGCTGCGCAAATTTTACAACAAGCAATTCGACCCGAAAGACATCCGTTCCAGCATCGTGGCGGCCATAAGCGTGCGGGTAGAGGAGCCGGTGTTCGAGTCGCAAACAAAGACCAAGCTCGGCTCGCAGGACATGGGGCCGCAGGGGCCGTCGGTGCGCAAGTTCATCAGCGACTTTTTGGAAAAGGAGCTCGACAATTTCCTCCACAAAAACGAGGCGGTGGCCAAGGAACTGCTGCGCCGCATCCAGCAATCGGAGCGGGAGCGAAAAGAGATTGCGGGCATCAAGAAACTGGCAAACGAGCGGGCCAAAAAGGCCAACCTCCACAACAAAAAACTGCGTGACTGTCGCCTCCACCTCAACGACGCCGTGAAAAAAGGGGACGAAGACCGTCGGCTCGGATCTACCGTCTTTATCACGGAGGGCGACTCGGCCAGTGGCAGCATCACTAAGGCACGGGACGTGGAATTGCAGGCCGTGTTCAGTCTGCGGGGCAAGCCGCTGAACTGCTTCGGCATGACGAAGAAAATCGTTTACCAAAACGAGGAACTGAACCTTCTCCAACATGCCCTCAACATCGAAAACGACCTCGAAGACCTGCGCTTCAACCGGGTGGTCATTGCCACCGATGCCGACGTGGACGGGATGCACATCCGTTTGTTGTTGCTCACGTTTTTCCTCCAGTTCTTCCCGGATTTGGTGCGCACGGGGCATTTATACATCCTCCAAACGCCGCTCTTCCGGGTGCGGGACAAGAAGGCGACCTATTACTGCTACAGCGACGCCGAAAAACAAGAGGCCATACGCAAGCTGCGGGGCAAGGCCGAAATCACCCGGTTCAAGGGCTTGGGTGAAATCTCGCCCGGCGAGTTCAAGGACTTCATCAACGAGAATATGCGCTTGGAACCTGTCGTGCTGCAGGACGACGCCGATTTGGAGAAAATCCTGTCCTATTACATGGGCAAGAACACGCCCGACCGCCAAGATTTCATCATCGAAAACCTGCGGGTAGAGTTGGACGAGATACCGGACGAGATTGAAATCGCCGAGGCGCTGGGTACGGTGGAAGAGGCAGAGGAAATGCTGGCGTGAGGGCCAAGGCGGATTAGGCTTGATTATCGTAAATTTGTAGAAATCACCTACTCGAATATTAATTGACCATGGTAAAAATCACAAATATAGATGAGCTTAAGATAGCTGTCGAGGATGCTGCAGAGGCCAAGATTTTTGAAAATGTTTGGATGGCATCCGAACAAGCAAAGCAAGAGTCGTTTGCCAAAGGGCTTTCAATTGTCGTGCTTGAAGGCAACCAAATCGTGGAAATTGCACCTGACGGCGTGACAAAAAAATTGCTGAAAACATTGGATTTGAAGCCTATCCAAATGAAAAACCTTGCACTCAAGCCTGTAAAAGATGCCAGTTAAGCGCCTACGTGTGTTTGCTGGGCCCAATGGTTCGGGCAAATCCACGCTTGTAAAGTTCATTACAAGTAATTTTCACATCCCCTTTGGGTATTTTGTAAATGCCGACAATATCGAAATGGAGTTGAAGGAAACGGGTGCATTTGATTTTTCTCCTTGCGGTATTCAACTCAATCCAGTCAATTTCATAGAATTTTCCAACCTGTCCACCTTCAATGAAAAGGCCAAGGAGTCACTATGGGTTAGGCCACCATCATTTTCGAATAACCGTCTAATTATTTCCTCCGAAAGCATAAATTCCTACCATGCGGCACTGATTGCTGATTTCATTCGGGCAACATTGCTCAAAGCAGGAGTATCCTTCACTTTTGAATCTGTTCTATCTGACGAGCGGAAATTAGCCTTTTTACAAATGGCAAAACAGTCAAGCTATATGGTCTATCTTTACTATGTGGCCACAGAAAACCCCGAAATCAATATTGCCCGTGTGCAGAATCGGGTACTAAATGGCGGCCACGATGTGCCTACTGATAAGATTATTTCAAGATACGGTCGCTCCATTCAGCTTTTACCACACATCATCAAAAAGACCAACAGGGCCTACCTGTTCGACAATAGCCAAACGCTGCGCTTCGTCGCTGAAATCAGTGGTGGGGACAAATTGGAATCGGTTGAACAGCCATTACCATCATGGATTGGGGATTTATTTTAATGACTCTAGACTTGTTAATATTCTGGTCTTAAGCTTTTAATATTTCTATCAAAAACAAGTTAAAAACTGACCTTCACATGAACGTCATTCAAGACTACCTCCAAAAATCCCAGCAAATACTCCATGCCGTTGCGCAGCAAGAAGACAAGATTCGCCTTGCTGCGCAATGGTTCAGCGAGACCATCCTCGCTGGGCGCATGGTGCATGTGTTCGGCAGTGGGCACAGCCGCATCATGGTGGAAGAAATGTGGCCGAGGTACGGCTCGTTCCCCGGCTTCAACCCCATTGTGGAGCTGTCGCTGACCTTCCACAACCCAGTGGTGGGGGCGAACGGGCAGCGGCAGGCCATGTTCCTCGAAAACGTGCCGGGGCTGGCCGGGCGCATCCTCCGCAACTTCGACCTGAAGCCCGTTGACACGGCGCTAGTCGTTTCGTCCAGCGGCTGCAACGTGGTGCCGATTGAAATGGCCGAGGGCTTTCAGCAAAAGGGCATCAAGGTCGTGGCGCTCGTCAGCCAGGCGCACCTTGACGCCAGCACCAGCAAGCGCTCCGACGGCAAGAAGCTCACCGACTTCGCCGACCTCGTACTGGACACTGGCGCTCCCATCGGCGACTCGATGGTCTATGTGCCTGGATTAGACACGCCCGTGGCACCGGGTTCCACGGTCGGTGGGGTGCTGCTCGTAAATTGCATGAAGGCCGAAATTGCGAAGCTGCTAACCGAAGCTGGCCAGCCGCCCAAGGTGCTGACGGCCGGGGCGATTGTTGGCACGGAAAGGGCGACGGAGCTGTTTGAGGCGGCGTATGATGAGCATGCGCACAGGTTGGCGAGGTTGTTTGAGGCGGTTTGAATTGTTTGAAGAGTTTGATTGGTTTGAGGGGTTTGAATTGTGGGGGGCAGTGGGTAGATTTGGGCGATTTTTAGGGTAAATAGGAGAAAACTATGACCATTACAAAATTTGAAGACCTCATCATTTGGCAGCTAGGGAGGGAGCTTGCAAAGGAGATTTATGAGCTTACTAAAGCTGATATTTGGAAGGAAGACTGGGAATTTCGTTCTCAAATCAGAAATTCTTCCGGCTCTGTCCCGGACAATATTGCAGAAGGGTTTGAGCGAGAAGGGAACAATGAATTTATCCAATTCTTAAGCATCTCAAAAGGCTCGTGCGGCGAATGCCGCTCCCAAATTTACCGGGCATTTGATAGGTCATACATTGATAAAGCCAAGCTGGATTACTTTATAGAAAAAACCAGCCGCCTCTGCTCTAAAATTCACAACACTATCACGACCGTCCGAAAAGCCGATTTTCGTGGCCACAAATACAAAACAGAACAATCAGATAACGCCACCAAAACCCCTCAAACCAATCAAACTCATCAAACAAAATGATTCGCACCACCGTCATCGGCTCCTACCCCTTCCCCTCCTGGCTGGAGTTCGCTTCGCAAAACATGGACAAGTTCGGCAAGGCCGACCTGGAGGAAATCATCGAGGACGCCGTCATCGCAGCCATCCACGACCAGGTGGCGGCTGGGCTTGATGTCATCACCGACGGCGAGCAGACTCGACTCGACTTCAACCTCAGCTTTTACGGACATATCGGGGGCATCTCGCCCCATGCCGACGTGCCACGCCGCTGGGGTCCGCCTGCCCACGACCAACGTGGCAAGCACGCCATCACTGGCGAACTGCTGGCACCCAACGGCCTCGGGGTGGTGGAAGAATTCAAACGGCTGCAACGCTTGGCCCCTGCCGGCCCCGTGCTGAAGGCAAGTGTGCCGGGGCCTTATACCCTTAGTGGTCGCCTCACGCCAAATGTCCAGTACCCCGACCGGATGGCCATCACCGAGGCGCTGTTGCCATTGGTGCAGCGGGAACTGGAGGCGCTCGTGGCCGCAGGGTGCAAGGAAATCACCGTGGACGAGCCGAGCATGAGCTGCTACGCCCACAAAGAAAACACCCGTCGCTTTGTCGAAATCTTCAACCGGACGGTGCAGCCCGTGGTGGGCAAGTGCTTCCTGAGCACCCACCTCTGCTTCGGCAACTACAAGGGCCACCCCGTCGGCAAGCGCATGGTGGCGCCCATGCTGCCCGATTTCACCGAGATGAAAGTGGACGAGGTGCATATCGAAATGGCCAACCGGGAGTTCGCCGAGGTGGAGCTATTGGCCGAATTTGCGAAGCACATGCACGTAGCCGTAGGCATCGTGGATGTGAAAAGCTACTATATCGAAACCGTGGACGACATCGTTGAGCGCATCAATTTATGCTTGAAATACGTGCCAGCTGAGCGGCTTTCCGTGGCACCCGATTGCGGCCTGAGCCAGACGGCGAGGTGGGCGGCGAAGCAGAAGCTGCGGAATATGGTGGAGGGGGCGAAAAGGGTGCGGGGTTAATGAAGCGGCCAAACTCAGTCCACTTCTTGCTTTTTACCATCGGTACCGCTTACCTCATCTACCTCATTTTGCGTGCCTTCTCCATACCCGCCACCATTGACGAAGCATACACCGTGCTGTACCACGTGCCCCGAAATATTTGGGACATCATCACCTACCACTACCCTTCGCCCAACGCCAACAACCATGTCCTGAACACCTTGGCCATCAAAGGTTGGGACGCTGTGCTTGGCCAAAACCTATTGAGTGCAAGGCTGACCAATTTAATGGCAGGAGGGCTGTATGTGGCCTGCGGGATATGGATGCTGCGGAAGCTTTTTAGCAGTCCCCTCGCCAAAATTGCAGCGCTGGTGCTTTGGCTGGAAAACCATTACTTGGCCGAGTTTTTTGCCATCGGCCGGGGTTACGGGATGTCCATTGGCTTCATGACCTTGTCCATTTGCGGCTTGCACCAATTTGCCAAAAGCCATCGAACCAAGCACCTGACTGTGGCGCTGCTGGCAGCATGGCTGGGCGTGGCCTCCAATTTTACCTTGCTCAATTATTATTGCTGCCTGTCGGCAATTTTGTTTTTGCTGCTTGCGCAATTCAAGACCGATGAACTTCGCCAGCGCATCGTCTTTTTTGCGCATCATATCCTCTTGGCGCTGCTGATGTACCTGCCCATCACGAGGATGATGGCCGTCAACGAATTCGAAAAATTCGGCGTTTCCGGTTTTTTCGAGGATACGGTAAAGGGCTTCGTCCAAAGCTTTTTCATGGGAAAGGAGTTCATGGGCAAATACACTTTTGAAATTGCCCAAGCCATGCTGGTCGCCTATTTCGCTTTTGCGACCCTGCTTTTTATGAAAAAATGGTGGGCGGAACGCGAATGGTCACTGACCCTGGTGCTGGCTGCCCTGCTCCCCGGCACCGTGGCTGTCAATATTGCAATCACCCTGCTTACCGATGCGGCTTGGCTACCCGCCCGTACCTGCACCTTCTTTTACCCGCTACTTGTGCTGTCGTTGTTTACGACTGGGGCTTGGTTGGTCAATGCAGTTTCTGCCCGATTCAAAACCCCGCTGTTGGTGCTTGCTATGGCCTCATTTATCTGTTTTACAAGGGTGGTAAATCTTCGGCAAAGCCATGAGTGGTGGTTCGACAAGGATACCATCGCCGTGCTGGACTACCTGAAAAACCTGCACCAACAGGAGCACAGGACCAGCCCCATCCGTTTCGACAGCCATTGGATGTTCTCCAATTCCTTCAAGTTTCACCTGACGAGCAACTGGGGCGGCTACGCCAAATACGTGTTGCCAGATATGGTTTGGCGTGAAACACCCCAGCCGGGCGATGATTTTGAGTTTTTTTATGCCGATATGAAAGATTACGCTAAAATTGCCGAACAGTACAAGATTGCTTGGGATTTGGAGCCGAACAAGAGGGCTTTGCTAAAAAAGCAGCACCCAGTAGGCAAATAAAAACGCAACATTCACATGATTTCACCCTTCCAAAAAGACGACGCCCTCCTCGCCGAAATCCATCAAACGGCCACCGACCACAACAGCTTCGCCTGTTGGTGGCTCGGCCAAAGCGGGTTTTTGATAAAATGGGCGGGCAAGCACCTCCTCCTCGACCCCTATCTTTCCGACTCGCTGACCAAGAAATACGCCGCCACCAACAAGCCCCACGTGCGCATGACGGAGCTGGTCATCAGCCCCGCCCGCCTCGATTTCGTGGACATCGTGACCTCCAGCCACAACCACACCGACCACCTCGACGGCGAGACGCTGATACCCTTGATGCAGTCGAACCCCAATTTGAAAATGGTGATACCGGAAGCGAACCGGGCCTTCGTTGCGGAGCGGATAAAATGCGAAACGGACTGGCCCATTGGCTTGAACGCTGGCCAAAGCATTGATATTCAGGGCTTTAAACTCACCGCCGTGCCAGCCGCCCACGAGGCCATTGAGAAGGACGCCCAAGGCCGCTGCCTTTACCTTGGCTATGTGGTGCAGTTCGGCGGCTTCACCATTTACCATTCCGGCGATACTGTGCTCTACCCCGAAATGGCCCCGCTGCTCCGGCCCTTCGAGGTGGACGTGGCCTTTCTGCCCATCAACGGGCGAGACCCCAAGCGGGGCGTGGCGGGCAACCTCGACTGCGTGGAGGCAGCTGCGCTCGGCAAAGCCATCGAAGCGCAGTACGTCGTGCCTTGCCACTACGACCTGTTCGAGTTCAACACGGCGGATGTGCGGGTTTTTGAAAAGGAAGCGAAAAAGAAAAAGCAGGGGTATAGGGTGATGCGGAATGGGGAGGGGGTGAGGTTTCAGATTTGATTACTTCCGCTCCCATACCTCCACCGACAAATTATCCAAGTAAACCGTCTTGGCGTTCAAGCCCTCAAAGCCCACCACCAGTTCGTCGTCAGGGCGCAGAAATGGCGGCACTTTTACCCAATAATAAGCCTCGCCCCAGATGTCGGTTTGCCCGCCCCAGAGGTTCACGGGGTCGTTGCCGGGCTTGGAATCTAAGCGCAGGTTCCGGCTTTTCCTCGATTTGTTGTTGCGCATAAAACGGCAGGTCAGGTAGTTGCCCTCGTACATCCGCTTGGGGCGGCCGGTCACATAAACCTGGGCGCTGACCCGCACCCATTGGCCTCGCTCCAGGCCGAGGTCGCCGATTTTGCCTTTCCAGAAATTTTGCTGTTTCAACTGGCTGTCGGAATTGCCTTCTATACGCAGTGAACGCTTGCCAGCAAAGGCTTTTTCACCAAATAAAGTGGTGTCGGACAACTGTTCAAAATCATCGGCATATAGCACCCGTTTTTGCCGAATCGCATCGGGGTCGGGCTGCGGCTCGCCCGTGTCATAAACGACGAGGTCGAGGTATTCCATCTCCGTCTTGCCGAGCATCCGCCAGAAATAGGCGCCCTTGCCGGAGTCGCTCAGAATCAGCCCTTTTTTGAATTGCCAAGTATTGAAGATGTTCAGCCAAGTGCAGAACAGCACGGCTGGTACGGCCAGCGCCAGCAGCCATTTCCGCATGCCCCTTTGGGGCTTTGCGGCTTCTGCAAAAAAGCTCGCCAGTGGGAAGGCCATAATGGCCGCCGCCTCCACCATCGGGCGGGAGCCGAATCCGTTGATATAGTTCCAACACCACCAACTGTACACGATATAAATGTTCAGCGGCATGAAGACCACCACGGGCCAAAACCAGTCGCTCCCATTGCGGCGCAACAAAAACATGCCCACGAGGCCGAGCCACATCACGGGCGTATAGGCCAGCCAGCCGTTTTTGTACTCGAACATGCCCCGCCAGATATGCGGTTTGAGAAAATTGAAGCCCTCCTCGCCATAGCTGTAATAGAGGAAGTGGCCAGAAGTCCATTTCCAATAGAGCAGTTGAGGCAGACCGACGAGGCAAAATGCGAGGGCCGCTAGCGCTACTTGGCTTAGGTTGCTGCGCAAAAACTGGAGCCTGCTTCCCATTCCATTCCCCGTTTTTACCCCAAAAAACAGTGGCACAGCAAGGATGTTAAGCTCCGTTGGGCGCACTAATGTGACCATGCCACAGGCAAAACCCAGTAGCAGCGCAGGGCCGAGCCGCTGGGTTTCGTACCATTTCACGGTGGCGTAAATCACCAATGAAAACAGGAAAAACTGGAAGGCATGGGCCATCACGCCCGCATACACGCAGAAGTAGTAGAGGTTGGTGGCCAAGGCCAATACGGCAAGCACGGCCAAGCTTATGTTTTCGGTGAAATGGCGGCGCAGCACTTTCCAGAGCAGCCAAAGGCCCAACATTGCGTAGCAAACCCCGGCCAAGTGTATGGCGAACATATATGGCAACGACCAACCATCGGCGGGATAAGCCCCCGTCATGGAGGCATACAAGTGAGCCGCAGCAAAGAACGGGGCCTCCAAAATGGCCACGCCCATCGTGTATTTTATTACGTAATTGCTACCTGCCCCTTTGGGGTTGTCCACCCGTAGTGCTTCGCCAATGCCGAGCGGGTTGTCATCGTTGGGTCGTACCGAATCGGGTTTATATTGCTTCCGCACGGCCACCGTCTGTTGCAGCTTGTCGAGGTCGTGCTGGATGAAGGCAGCGGGCAGGTAAGCGTAGTAGCCCCAAGGGTCGCCGCCGCCCACGACCGCCCAGGTCCAGGAGGAATAATAGAAGAGCGACGCTAAGTAAATAGCGATGGTGAGAAGGAAGAAAATGGCGGGTTTAAGCTTGGGCATTTACCGGAGCATATTGTATTTCAGGATGCAATATATCGCTCGGAAACCGTCCTTCCAGTTGATTTTTTTGCCCTCCGCATAAGTGCGTCCATAGTAGGAGATGCCCACTTCGTAAATGCGGATGCCCGGTATCCGGGCAATTTTGGCGGTTACCTCTGGCTCAAAGCCGAATCTATTCTCTTGTAAATCAAGGCTTTGTATCAACTCCCGGCGGAAGAGCTTGTAGCAGGTCTCCATGTCCGTCAGGTTCAGGTTAGTGAAGGCGTTGGAAAGGGTGGTGAGCACTTTATTGCCGATGCTGTGCCAGAAGAACAGGATGCGGTGCGGATTGCCGCCCATGAAGCGGCTGCCATATACCACGTCGGCCATGCCCTCCACGATGGGTTGCAAAAGCAGGTTGTATTCCCGTGGGTCGTATTCCAAGTCGGCATCCTGTATGATGACGAAATCGCCCGTGGCAAGTTGGATGCCCGTGTGCAGGGCTGCGCCCTTGCCCTTGTTTACCTCGTGTTTTTTGTAAAAAATTGGGAGCTGTGGGTTGTCGCTTTTATACTTCAAAATCGCCCCCTCCGTCCCGTCCGATGAGCAGTCGTTGACGATAACCACCTCCTTTTCAATGCCTTGCATAAGGTTGACCACCTTGACTTTGTCCAAAATCAAGTGAATGGTGCGTGCCTCATTGTAGGCGGGTATTACAATTGAAAGCTTCAACAAAAGGTATGGGTTTAATAGGTATGGAGGTATGAGGTATGGAGGTATGAGGAGCACGGGGTCATACATACCTTCATACCTTAGTCACCTCCATACCTCACATTCTGCTGCTATAATTAGGTGCCTCGCTGGTTATCGAAACATTGTGCGGATGGCTTTCCTTCATGCCAGCGGCGGATATTTTCACGAACTGGGCGGTCTCCTGCATTTCCTCGACGGTGCTTGCACCGCAGTAGCCCATGCCCGCCCGCAAGCCACCGATGTATTGCACCATGACCTCTTCCACCGAGCCTTTGAAGGGCACCCGGCCTTCTATGCCTTCTGGCACCAGTTTTTTAATATCGTCTTCCACGTCCTGGAAGTAGCGGTCCTTGGAGCCTTGGCCCATGGCACCGAGCGAACCCATGCCGCGGTAAACCTTGAACTTGCGACCCTCGAAAAGGACGGTCTCCCCGGGGGCTTCCTCTACGCCAGCAAAGATGCCGCCGCCCATGATGGTGCTGGCACCCGCTGCCAATGCCTTCACGATGTCGCCGGAATAGCGGATTCCGCCATCGCCGATGATGGGGACGCCGGAGCCTTTCAGCGCTTGGGCAGCGTCGTAAATGGCCGTCAACTGTGGCACGCCAACGCCTGCGACGATGCGGGTGGTGCAGATGCTGCCGGGGCCTACGCCGACTTTGACGCCATCAACACCTGCCTTGACAAGGGCTTTGGCACCTTCGCCCGAGGCCACGTTGCCGCCGACGATTTGCAGGTTGGGATATGTTTTTTTCACCAGTTTTACTGCCTCCAACACGCCACGGGAATGGCCGTGGGCGGTGTCTATGCAGATGGCGTCCACGCTGACCTGCACGAGGGCGGCCACCCTTTCCATCATGTCGGCGGTGACGCCAACGGCTGCGCCTGCTACTAGGCGGCCATAGGTGTCTTTGCAGGAATGCGGGTAGCTCACCGTCTTCATCAAGTCCTTATAGGTGATGAGGCCAGCGAGGTGCATGTTTGCATCCACCACGGGCAGCTTCTCTATCTTGTATTGCTGGAGGATGTCCTTGGCCTTCTCCAGGTCGGTGCCAACGGGGGCGGTGATGAGGTTGCGGGTGGTCATCACGTCCTTCACGAGTCGGCGGTTGTCCTTCTCGAAGCGGAGGTCCCGGTTGGTGAGGATGCCGATGAGCTTGCCTTTTTTGTCAATGATGGGTATGCCGCCGATATGGTGCTGCCGCATTATCTGGAGCGCTTCGCCAACGGTGGCCTCGCCGTGGAGCGTAACGGGGTCGAGTATCATGCCGCTCTCGGAGCGCTTCACCCGGCGCACTTGTTCGGCCTGTGCCTCTATGCTCATGTTTTTGTGGATGATGCCGATGCCGCCCTGTCGGGCAATGGCAATGGCGAGCATCTCCTCCGTCACCGTATCCATGGCTGCTGAAACGATGGGCACTTGCAGGCGTATGCCAGTGGTGAATTGCGAGGAAATATCTACTTCACGGGGAAGGACTTCGGAGTAGGCGGGGACGAGCAGTACGTCGTCAAAGGTAAGGGCTTCACCCAGAAATTTGCTGTTTGCTTCCCGGCCGTTGGTGCGGGATTTCGCTGTGCTCAATTTTACGTTTTCCATCCGCAAAGGTAAAAACGATGGTGAGAAATTTCGAGGAAAAAATAAAATGAAAAAACGCCTTGGACATCTTACGGTCCAAGGCGTTCCTTTTTAAAGCACCTTATAGCAGTAGTGGTCAATGCCAAGCAGCAACAATACCGCCCATGATGCCAAGGCAAACGATCCAATACCCAGCATTCACAGCGATGTACTTGAACCCCTTCCGTTCGAAAAGGGCATTGATGGCCAACACGGGCACCGCTATGAACAAGCCGCCGATCAGTGCCCCGTGGAACGCTCCATGCTTGAAGGTGTGATTGGCTGCGGCGAGGTTGGTCTGATAATATTCGAGCCACTTGGCCATTTCCGAACCCGGTTCTGCTTCACCATAATTCGTGGCGTGGGCGGTGGCGCCTGAGATGAACCCGTCGTGGATGGCGATGATGTTCATCACGTAGGCAATCATCAGGCTGAACAGGAAAGTTACGCCGAGAATCAGGGCCATATTGCCGCTTTTGATTTTTTCGTCGGTCATGCCTGCAGCAGCCATCCAGGATTTGCCGAATACCTTTTCATGATACCAAATAAAGCCAAGTAACATTGGCACGAGGGCCGCAACAAGTAAGGCAAGAAAGTTCATTTCCATAGTTTTTAAAAGTTGGTGAGAAAATGATTTTATCAGGCGAAAGGTAAAAGTATTGAACCAAATAATTTTATTAATTTAAAATTATTTGGTTTTTTATTTAAGCTTATTTTGCGCCAAAGTTTTTCAAAATGAAAATAACCAACCGTACCCTCGCCCTTGTAGTCAGCCTTGTATTGATGGCAGCTTTGTTTTGGTATTTATCGGACATTGTCATGTACGCTGTACTTGCTTGGTTGGTGTCCATGCTGGGGCAACCGTTGATGCGTTTTTTCCAAAAGCTGAAAATTTGGAAGTTCCAGATAGGCCCCAACTTGGCGGCAGGGCTGACCTTGATAACCTTTTTATTGAGCCTTGCGCTGTTGGTCATGATTTTTGTGCCCTCCATTATCGAACAGGTTAACAATATTGCAAACGTGGACTACCCTGCCCTTGCAAGGTCGTTGGAGCAGCCCCTTGCCAATCTCCAAGCCCAATTGTCAAGCTATGGCCTCATGGATTCCAATATACCCATTGAGCAGCAATTGCAGCAGCGGCTATCCAATTCCTTTGAGCCATCATCCATCAAGAACTATGTCACCTCGTTTTTTTCGGCAGCTGGCAACTTTGGCGTCACGATTGGCGCAGTGGGATTCATCAGCTTCTTTTTCTTGCAGGAACAGGGGCTTTTCGTCAACTTTTTGTCCTCCCTCATGCCCAGCCAATACGACGAACAAGTGAAGCGTGCCCTATCGGACATCGCCAGAAACCTCCACCTCTACTTCCGTGGGCTGATGTTGCAAATGCTGTGCTTTTCGGTGATGGTCACGTTGGCACTATGGGCATTGGGGGTGAAAAATGCGCTGCTCATCGGCATTTTCGCTGGGTTGATGAACATCATCCCCTACATCGGTCCTATCATCGGGATGGTTTTTGGGGTAATATTCACCCTGTCGTCCAACCTTGACCATGATTTTTATGACCAAACCCTACCGATGCTGATAAAAGTGGTGGCTGTGTTTTTCGGCAGTCAATTGATTGACAACAATTTTACCCAACCGTATATCTTCTCCAGTACCCTGAAGACGCACCCGCTCGAAATCTTTTTCATGGTGCTGATTGGCGCCAAAATCGGCGGGGTGGCAGGCATGGTATTGGCCATTCCAGCCTATATGGTGGTTCGGGTCATCGCATCGGTGTTCCTTAGCGAGTTCCATATCGTACAGAATCTGCGGGAAAGGATGAAACTACAGGAATCGCAGAATGCGGCGGAACAAAAGCAAGAGTTGACTGTAGAAAGGAAAAGGAACGAGGCCATCGTAGAATCTGTAATCCCAGTAAAAGCTTCCACTAACGAAATGAAAAGAAAAAGCAAAAAGGCGGAGGTGAAACCCGAAAAACCAAAGGAATGAAGGTTTAAAAATAATGCCCCTTTAAAGTCAATAAACAAACTTATCTTTCAAGCCCCGCCACTCCTCAAACGCCTTCAACCCTTCCTCCCGAAGCAGTGGTATGGCGGGTATTTTCCGCTCCGAAAAGGGTAAGTCCATTTCATCGTAAATGAATTTATCGTCGAAATCAATGGCCGCTGCATCGGCCTTAGTGCAGGCGAAATAGAAAGCCTTGGGCCTTGCCCAATAAATAGCACCGAGGCACATCGGGCATGGCTCGCAGGAGGTGTAGAGCAGGCAATCGTCCAACTGGAAATGGCCGAGCTGCTTACAGGCGTCCCTGATAGCGACGACCTCTGCATGGGCCGTGGGGTCGAGGGTAAGGGCCACCCGGTTGTTGCCCCGCCCGATGATTTTACCGTCTTTCACCACCACCGCACCAAAGGGGCCACCCTGCCTGTTGCGCATTCCCTCAAAGGCAAGCTGAATGGCGGATTGCATGAAAAAAGAATTGCTGGATTGTTGGATTGCTGAATTGTTGGATTGCTTCATTGCTATATGGTTTCATTGCTTCATGGTTGGGGCTATGCGGGCCAAAATTAGGTGTTTGAAAACAAAGCTTTATTTTAGTGCCTAAATATAACCTTATCATAAGTAGCTTGTTTGTCTTTTGGCAATCCTGCAATTTCAACAATCAAGCAATCAAACAATCCAACAATCATGAAAAACATTTCCTTTTTGTGCTGCGCAATGGCCGTAATCTTCGCCTTTGCCCGTTGCACCAACGACACGGTGGCCGAGCAAAGCGGCGAGGCCATGTCCAAATTTACCGCTGATGCCAACTTCATCAAAGCGCATGAGGCACCACAAGCCATTGATTATCAAGGGCGTGGCACCATCCTCGAACTGCGCACACCGGACAAAGGCATGACCAAAGTCTATGTGGTAAAAGCTGAACCACCCACCACCAAGTTCCTCTTCGTCATACACGAATGGTGGGGCCTCAACGACCAAATCAAACGGGAGACGGACCGCCTTGCTGATAGCCTCGGCAACGTGACCGTGATGGCCCTCGACCTTTACGATGGCAAAATGACCGACAACCCAGAAGAAGCTGGCAAACTGATGGGCAGCGTGACACAAGAGCGGCGGGAAGCCATCATCAAAGGCGCCTTGGCGTATGCCGGAAAGGACGGCGAAGTGGCCACCATCGGCTGGTGCTTTGGTGGCGGCTGGTCATTGCGCAGCAGCATATTGGCTGGCCAACGGGGCGCTGGTTGCGTCATGTACTATGGCATGCCCGTGGAAAAGGCCGATGAACTCGCTGCCCTGAATGTGGACGTGCTGGGCATTTTTGCGAAGCAGGATAAATGGATCAACCAAGAGGTCATCGGCAAGTTTGAGACTTTGGCCAAGGCTACTGGCAAGCATGTGGAGAACCATTGGTTCGAGGCCGACCATGCCTTCGCCAACCCGACCAGCCCCCGTTACAACGACGCAGCTGCACAAGAAGCGAACAAGCTGGCGTTGGAGTTTCTGAGGAGGAAACTTGGAAATTAAGAAATTAAAAATTGGGAAATTGGCACAGCATCCAATTTCCCAATTTCCAATTTCCAATTTCTATCCCCCTCCCACCTTCCACCCACCATCCACTGCCACCACCTGCCCGGTGATGAAGTTGGCAGCATCTGACAGCAAGAGCGAAGCAAGCCCGTCCAAATCGTGGGGCGTTCCGGCACGGCCACCGTCGAGCGGTTGGCGCTGGCGCACGTACTGCATGATGTCGTTGTTCTGCACGGCCCGCTGCGCCATGGGGGTGTCGGTCAGGCCGGGAGCGATGACGTTGGCCCGGATGTTTTGCGGCGCATAATAGGCGGCGATGCTCTTGGTGAATCCTTCAATGGCAGCCTTTGCCGCCGCGTAGGCATGGGTGGAAAAATATTGCGGAGCAGGCGAAAAGGCGAGCGCCGACCCTATGTTGAGCAATGCGCCGCCGTTGTTTTGCTTCAATAATTGCCGAACGGCAGCCCGATTGGAGAGCATGACGGAAGTGAGGTTTAGTTGGAAAGTGCGCTCCCAGCCTTCGAGCGTCAGTTCGTGTAGGGGCCCGTCGCCGAAGCGCCTACCGCTGCCGCCTGCTACATGATACAGGCCATGCAAGTCCCCAAATCGTTCAAGGCATTTTTCAATGGTAGCCTCGGCTTGGCCCTCCTCGGTGGCATCGCCCGTGAGCACATGGGCATTTCGACCCAGCACTTCCATCGCCCGGATGGAAGTTTCTTTCCCGATGCCCAATGCCACGACCATTGCTCCACTCCGTTGGAATGCTTGCGCAGCGGACAGCCCCAGTCCCGTGGTGCCGCCTATGATGACGATGTTTTTGCCTGAAAGCATTCTTTTTTAATGATGAATGATAAATTATGAATCTCACAAAGCCTTGAAAATCATTTATTTGTGAGAATAAGGCATTCAAAAAAAGGCATCTATGCTACTTGAAATAGGGGGGCGAAGGTAATTGAAACGGCATTCAATAAAATGAAAAATGCCAACCACGCTATACCGCACGGTTGGCATCCCTCAAATTTCCTCAATTTCCAATTTCTTGATTTCCATTTCCCTCATTCCACTTTCGCCCTGATGTTCCAATTGACGGCTTCGCCGGTGCGCTCCTGATAGGTCTTCCACGAAAGGTCGGAGCCTGAAAAGAGCCAGTCGGCATTGGTTTTGCGGGGGCCGCCGTCGCAGCCGATGGACTGCATTTCCACGGCATGTTCGATATAGACGCCAATCCAAAGGTCTTCCCCAGTGATGTCAATGCCGGGGGTAATGGTATAATTGTTCCATGCGTTTTCGGTAATGGCGTTGATGACATCGCCGTCGTATTTTTTAGGGCCGGGGGTGGATGCGTCACCGCTACCATAAACCCTGACACGGCAGGCTTGTGGACGGTTGCCAACGAAGACCTGTACTTCGGTCAACTTCTTGCCCACATGGTCGGCCAATATACTGGCAGGGAACCGGATAGCAAGTTCGTGCTCGCCAACATCGAGCAGTGGGCCAGAGATGTTGTCATTGTCGTATTTGAGTACCACTGGGCCGGAGGGGTCGCCTTCGTCATCCTTGCATGCAGTAAAAAGTGAGATGGCAAGCAGTAACAGCAGGTGCTGGAGTTTCATTTGCTTCAGTTTTTTTTGTGAAAAATAGGCGGCTGCGATGAAGAGTCATGCTTCCGCCTGTTGGCACAAAGCTAACGTGCATTGCCTGCAAGGGTGTTTGAAAGGCGAGCTAATTTTTTGTTAAAGCCCCAAAAAAGAAATCGGCTTGAGGAGTACCTCTCACCGATTTGACCTTGGTTTTTTTAAAAATTTGGATATGTTTTAGGGTAAATGCTCTAAAAGTGCCTGTTTTCGCCGGGTCTACTGATTGGTTCTTGAAACTAAAGAAAGGAAAAACGAGCGTGTGCCTAAAAAACGAAAGCATGTGCAAATAGTAGGAGCTAGGTTTGAAAGAGTGTTTATAATTTGAGTGTGCTTTCATTTGTTATGACGTAAAGATAATGCACCAATCTTTGCTTGTCCATCGGTAAACAATAGTCGTGTTGTATTAACCAATAACCGTGCATTGTTGCCAATTTCCGACAATTGGAATACGTCAAACGGAGCCGATGAACTCCAAAAACCGCTCTTCAAAATCTTCCATTTTCCCAACCGAGATGTGTGCTTTTTGGCCATTTTGGAAATGTATGATGCCATTTCGGCCTGTTCGCTCATAGCGCTCCACATAAGTGAGGTTCACGACATAGCTATGGTGGCTCCTGAAAAACAACCGTGCTGGCAACTGTTCTTCAATGTCTTTTAGGGTTCGGGAAGCTGTGAACTTTACGGATTTGCCGTCTTTTTGGTAAAAGATATCAGTAGTCGTACCATCTGCCTCGCAGTAGAAGATGTCTTTGGAACGAATGACTACATTGCCCTTTCTTGAATCAGGTATTATTAGGGAGTGTTCGTCGTTGATGACAGAAGCCATGCTTTCTATTTCCTTGATTTTTTCTTCTGCTTTATGAATGGCCACGGTTAGTTCCTTGACGCTGTAAGGCTTGATCAGGTAGCCCCAAGGCTGTGCATCGTTGATGGCCTTGATGGCATATTTCGGATACGCCGTCACGAAGATGACCCCAAAGGTTCGGTTGGTACATCGCTCCAAAAAGTCGAAACCACTGCCAAATGGCGGCATCTCCACATCCAGAAACACGAGAGCAGGCTGGTGTGAGGCCACTTTTTGGAGTGCCTCTTCCACAGATGTGGCGAATGCTACGACTTCAATTTTTGGAAAAAAATTGCCCAGCATTCCCTTTAGGGTCTTGATGGCACTTTCTTCATCGTCAATTATCAGGGTGTCAATTTTTTTCATGTTGAAGCATGATTTAATTAGGTGGCAGGTTGGTGGTGCAGGTTTTCAACCCAATTAGTTGTTGTCATTGCCTTTATCCAATGCTGGCAAAAATGATAGGGTGACCTGTGTTCCATGCAATCCGGCCCCTGTTTTTGCCAAATCCATTATTTGCAGTTTGATGTCGTTGCGGTGAAGTATATTGAGCGTTTCCACCTTTTTTCGAGCAATAAAATGCCCTTGGAAATGCGTATTGGCCCACCCAGCTTTGCTTTCCGCTCGCGTGAGGCCAAGATGCCAACCCCATTGTCGGTCACCGAGCAGTCAAGCCTACCGTCGGAAAAACCAAATTTGATGCTAAGATTGGAACTGCCGCTTGGGGCTAAGCCATGAATGGTAGCGTTTTCAAGAATGGGCTGCAAAAGCATGGAAGGGAATAAGATTTTTTCAGGTATTGCCTCTGTGCCAATTATGCTGTAAGAGAACCTCTCGCCGAACCGAAGTTGAATCATTTCGAGGTAATCTTTTATATAGCTCAACTCTTCTTCAAATGGGATGAAATCGGTCTCGGAAAAGTGCATCGTGCGCCGCAGCAGGTCGGAGAAAATGGAGATGTACTCGCTGGCCTTCACGGGGTCGGGTGGGTAGAAGAACTGCTGTATGGCATTGATGCTGTTGCCCACGAAATGGGGGTTCATCTGCGCACGGATGGCTTGGAGTTGCAGTTCGGAATTGACACTCTGTATCTTCAACAACCGCTCTCTGTCCTTGACGAGCCTCCATATTACATAGCCCAATATCGCTGCCAATGCCAAGTGCAGCCATATTATTTGCCACCAATGTGGTTGAACAACAAGCCGGAGCTGGTCGGGCATCGAACTTCGCTCACCGGTTGGCAGTATGGCAGTTACACTTAATTTGAACTTTCCGGGCGAGGTGTTGGCACCATAGGCATATTTATAGTCATTGATCATGGTGGTCTCATATTCGCCCTTGATAAGCGATGCCAAGGATTTGGCCAGATTTTCCCAAGTCCATTGCCAGATTGGCAGAAGTTCATGCTGTAGGCGATATTCGAAAGATAAATTGTTGCGATAATTATAGGTCAATCCAGTTAAAAACACCTCCAGCAGCGTTAGTTCTGCAGGGAGGGTTAGCTGCTTGGCTGAACTTGTTCCTGCCAATAAATCAATGGATACTAATTTTTGGTCCAGGAAATATCTTACTTCTGAAAACAGGGACATGAATTCAATGTTGCTTTGTTCTCGATTGTTTAAGGGCAATACAGACAACCCCGCAGTTGTGCCAACATACAAGGTGTCGGACGTTACCAGAATTGCATTGATATTATTGCTTGCCAAACCATTTCGGGTATCGTACCTTTTTGTCTCATAGTTTTTGTTGATGGAATAAACACCCGAATTTGTGGCCAACCACACCTTTTCGTTTTCCTTGTCATATAGCACGGAGAGTACATTTTCAATGGGAACCTTTAAACTGTCATTGACGATTTCCTTTTTTAATACTTTACCCTTGGCGGTATGCAATTTTATTAGCCCATAAGATGGGGTGGCAATCCAAATTTTGCCATCATTTACGGTTTCAATATCATTGATTCGCCCAGTCAATGCCTTTGATGACTTATCGGTTGGATATTGAAAACCTGTTGGTGAGGACATTAACCCGCCATAGCCGCCAGCCCAGAGGTTACCCTCTTGGTCGAGGCATAGTGTCGTAGTTCTGCGTAGCCCAATTCTTTGAACTGTGTCGGTTCCAGGTGGTTTGTATGCAAGGAAGTTGGAAGTGCCTAACCACATCTCGTCGTTTTTGATGCTGAATGATTTTGGGGCACCTTGACCATCAAATATGCGCAACCTTTCACCATTCCTGAAAAATATACCACGGTCGCAAACGGCAATCCAGTTTTCCCCGCTGTAGGGCATTATTTGCAAAACCCTGTTTAGTCCTGAGGGTGGGCCTAATTGATGGGTTTCCCATTTTTGACTTTTAATTTCATAAAGATAGCCACTATCATCACCAGCCAGCACTGTGCCGTTTTCAGTCTTGGATAATGAGATTATATTATTGGACTTTAATTGGGGGTGACTGGAATTGTTATAAGATAAAGATGCATTTTTAGGCAAGATATATACCCCTTCGTTATAAGTGCAAAACCAATAAGCATCCTCTCTGTCTATCAGTAAATCCGTTACACGCTTGCCTGGAATAAGGTGGGAATAGTCATTTAGATTTGTCACGTTTTCGGGGAAACTAAATACGCCCTCGGATTGCGAGCAAACCCACACATCCCCATTAGTACTATTTTTTAAGTTATTGAAATGGTTGCCTTTTAACTCCAACACTTTTTTTACTTGCTTTCCTTCAAATTCCAACAGCACTATCCTGTCTTGGAAGGAGTATAATACCTTATTGTTAGCTACCAATACATCATTGAATGTCAAATTGCCATCAATGAATTCTTTCATAATTTTGAATGCCTCCACCTTGCCATCTTTGTCAAATACCATGAATGATTCATTTCCAAACGCAAAAAGATGGCCCCCAATCCTATTGAAATATCGGATACTTGGCCCGTAGCCCATGGAAAAAGGCGAACCATCCCGCATCTTTTTTGGAGTTTCAAAGCAGAAAACTTCCCGCTGGGAAATCCTGCAATATTGGTAGGGGTCGCCCGCTATCCAGACCGACTTATCCTTGTCTTTGAAGAAAGTATAGGTGCCGCTTACCATGCTAATTTTCGCCAACATGGAATCGTTCTCTGCGGTGAAAACCTGCCCGTCGAGCAAATAGGCTGGCTTGTTCTGAATGCACGACATCCAAATGCGGCCATAGTCGTCCTCAAAAAGGCCGAGAACCTCCAAGTCGGGTAGACCTTCTTTTATGCCATAAACCTTGAACCGGGAGCCGTCAAACCTGGCCAAGCCTTTGTCAGTCCCAAACCACATCAATCCCTTGCTATCTTGTAATGCACAGTAAACCAACGAACTGGGCAAACCGTCGCTCACATCGTAGTGAAGGTAAGCAGGCTCCTGCGCTGAAACTTTTAGACTGAAGACCAACGAGAACAATAAAATTATTTTCCTGAACTTTTCCATGCATCGGGTTACTGCGCGAAATGTAGTCTAATTTCCTTATTTCTATCCCTTTAATTTGTAACCCTGCTATCTAGACCGATAACTATGTAGTTTGGCGATGCAATTTGGCCGAGAAGTTTTATCGGATGCTTGCCTTGCATTCGGTGCAGTTTTTCTAAAAGGCCAAAGCATCTGCCTTTTTCATAGCTGGCCGCACCCGCATCAAAATACCATATTTGGGCTTCAGGGTAATGAGCGGCTCCGGCTCCACGGGGTGGCCCTCCACGGCCTCAAAGTCGAATTCCCGTACCAGCAAAGCCAAGAGCAATTGCATTTCCATCAGCGCAAAATGGTTGCCGATGCACATCCTTGGCCCCGCCCCAAAGGGCATGTAGGCCAGTCGGGGCCGCTCCTTTTCCACTTCCGGGTTGAAGTGAGCCGGGTAAAAATCATGGGGGCGCTCCCAGTAACGGGGGTCCCTGTGCATGGCCGCTATGCTGATGAACATAATGGCGTTTGTCGGGATTTTTACCCCCAGAATCTCGTCCTCGGCAATGGGCTGCCGCCCAATGGCGAAGCCCGGCGGGTACAGCCGCATCCCCTCCTGTATCACTTGCATCGTGTACGTCAGCTTGCGCAAGTCCTCGAAGCCCGGCATCCGGCCTGCCCCATTGGGGTCGCCCAGCACGGTTTCCACTTCGCTGCGCAATTTCTGCATGATGTCAGGGTGTTGCGACAGCAGCCAAAGTATCCAGGTAAGCGCCGTGGCGCTGGTCTCGTGGCCTGCGGCAAACAGGGTTACTGCCTCGTCCCGAAGGGCTTGGTCGCTCATGACCTCGCCGGTTTCTTCGTCCTTCGAGGTCAGTAGCATGGTGAGAAGGTCGTTCGGTGGGTTGGGGTCCTTGCGCCGCTGGGCTATCAGTTCAAAAATATACCCGTTAAACCATGCAATGTCTTTTTTGAACTTGCGGTGCATCCCGTTGATGTAGGTGAACGGAATCATGTACGGTTTCACGGTGCGATAAACGAGGTAGTCCTGCGAGTCCATCATAACCCGGTACATCTCGTTGATGTCGGCGGAGTCCTCTGTGCTGAACAATGTCTTCAGCACGATGCGGGCGGTGGCTTCCATCATCTCTTTCGAAATGTCGAGGGTTTGGCCCGCACCTTTGGGGCTTGCTCCTTCGGCTTTTGCTTTCAGCTCCGCAATGTACTTGCCAGCCACCACGGTCATGCCCCGGTAAAGGTCTTCGAGTTGGGTCTTGTAAAAAGCGGGCTGTACCAGCCGCCGCTGCCGCCGCCAAAACTCGCCCTCACTGGTGACCAGCCCAGTGCCGAGCGCCAAGCGCAGTTGCCGGTAGGCAGGGCTTTTCACGTAGTTTTTCTGGTTTTTTTGCAGCACGTGCGCCACCACCTCGTGGTTGGTGATGACGAAAATTTTACGGAGCAAAAAGGGCATCATGTAAAAATCGCCCACGAGCTGCGACTGCTTAATGGTGAACTCATAAGGGTTGCGCAAGAACTCGGCACCGGGCAGGAAGCGGTTTTTGCCCTTGAAAACGGGTATGTTGGTTGGCATTTGTTGAAATTTAGTACAAATATATTTCAGCCTCACAACAACTAAGACGGTATAAAGATTGTCGTTTTGCAACAAAAAAAGTGCAAGTTTTGGTCATCAAAAATGTTTTCAAAATCAATTCCCTGACAATCGAAATTGCTTTTTGAATACTGCTAAAATACCCCCCATTTTTGCTACCTTTGCACCATGAAAAATACAGACGAACAAGAGGACTTGAAGCCCGACAAGGGCAACTACGATGCGGGCAACATTACCGCACTCGAAGGCTTGGAGGCCGTGCGCAAGCGCCCGGCGATGTACATTGGAACCACGGACGTAAAGGGCCTTCACCACCTTGTTTGGGAGGTGATTGACAACTCGATTGACGAACACCTTGCCGGCTACTGCACACGGGTAGAGACCACCATCCACAAAGACAATTCCATCACGGTCAAGGACAACGGGCGGGGCATCCCCGTTGGCATGCACGAAAAACTTCAGAAATCCGCCCTGGAGGTGGTCATGACGGTGCTGCACGCTGGTGGCAAATTTGACAAAGACACTTATAAAGTCTCTGGTGGTCTGCACGGCGTGGGCGTATCCTGCGTGAACGCACTTTCCATCCACCTTCGGGCAGAGGTTCACCGCGACGGTACTTACTTCGAACAGGAGTACTCAAAGGGCATCCCGCTTTACAGTGTGCGCAAAGTGGGCACCTCCGACAAGCGAGGCACTTATGTCACCTTCAAGCCAGACCCCGAAATCTTCGTGGAGACGCTCGAATACAATTACAATACCCTTGCCGCCCGTATTAAGGAGCTTTCGTTCCTCAACAAGGGGCTTGAAATGGTCATCACCGACGAACGCCAACTCGAAGAGGATGGAAGTTTCAAAACGGAAACCTTCCGCTCTGACGGCGGACTGTTGGAGTACGTCTTATACCTCGACGAAACCCGTGCGCCAATCCTGGAAAAGCCCATCTACGTGGTGGGCAAGGAAGACAACGTGGAGGTGGAAGTGGCCATGATGTACAATACTTCGTTCTCCGAGCATTGCTATTCCTTCGTGAACAACATCAATACCAGCGAAGGTGGTACGCACGTCAGCGGTTTCCGCAGGGCCATTGGTCGGGTTTTCGCCAAGTTCGGGGAGCAGTCAGGGATGTTGACCAAGGCCAAGGTGACACTCTCCGCCGAGGATTTCCGGGAGGGACTTACCTGTATCGTCTCCGTGAAAGTGCAGGAGCCCCAGTTCAAGGGGCAGACCAAGAGCGAGTTGGGCAACTCCGAGGTGCTGGGCATTGTGTCACGTGCCGTGGACGATGCGCTTTCCACTTTTATAGAAGAAAACCCCGGCTCTGCCCGCCGTATCATTGAAAAAATAATTTTAGCCGCCACCGCCCGCCAAGCCGCCCGCAAGGCCCGTGAGATGGTGCAGCGCAAAAATGCCCTCACCGGTAGCGGCCTCCCCGGCAAGCTTGCCGACTGTTCCAGCAAGGACCCCGCCGAGAGCGAGATTTTCCTCGTAGAGGGCGACTCGGCAGGTGGCACCGCCAAGCAGGGCCGTGACCGCCACTTCCAGGCCATCTTGCCCCTGCGGGGAAAAATCCTGAACGTGGAGAAGGCGATGGAGCACAAGATTTACGAGAACGAGGAAATCAAGAACATCTTCACCGCCCTCGGCGTCAGCATCACCGAGAACAACGAAGGCACACGGGTGCTCAACATCGAGAAGCTGCGCTACCACAAGACGGTCATCATGTGCGACGCCGATATTGACGGTAGCCACATCACCACGCTGATTCTGACCTTCTTCTTCCGCTACATGAAGCCGCTCATCGAGCAGGGGTACATCTACATTGCGGCTCCGCCACTTTATTTGATAAAAAAAGGCAAGCAGTTCCGCTACTGTTGGAACGATGAGGAGCGCCGTGAGGCCATCGCATCTTATTCAAATGGCGAAAACGACACCTCCGTAAAGACCCAGCGCTACAAGGGTCTTGGTGAAATGAACGCCGAACAGCTTTGGGAAACCACGATGGACCCCAACAGCCGCATCCTCCGCCAAGTGACCATTGATGACGCCGCTGAGGCCGACCGCATCTTCTCCATGCTCATGGGCGAAGAAGTGCCGCCACGCCGTGCCTTCATCGAGGCGAATGCGAAATATGCGAAGGTGGATATTTGAGGTATTGAGGTATGAGGTATTGAGGTATGAATGGGCAGTTCGAGGGAATCGGGCTGCCCATTCTTGTTATTTATGTCAGATTGAGCGCATGATTTTAATTTCAAGTTTAGGCTTAAATTTGCATCGTTGATATTTAGTTCAACCGCCCTAAATCATAAAAGTCATTCCAATATTTGAACTGTTTTTTGTAGCCGTACATGCCTTTTATGGGGTTGTTAATTCCTCCATATTCGCTGGGTTCATCGTCTCTGTTATAATGCCATAATTCGCCTTTTTCATCGAAATAATAAACCCTAGATATTTTGCATTTCAAGTTTAATTTTGAATCAAATGGCATAATAGCGTATTTCAAAATATCCTTTTGAGTAATAGAAGTATTTATGCCTTGTTCCTCCGATTTTTCACCAGCGTCTTCGATGTCTTTATGGAAGTTGCAATCTGGCCAAAACAAGAAACAGGTATCATGGAAAATATATTCAATATCGCTTGGAATGATTTCATAGTACATGACACTGTCTTTAGAAAGGGCTGCAATTTCAGTAGGTTTCAACTCAGTATAATTAAATCTGATTATTGTATCGCCAATGATTTTGGCGTAATAATGCCGTGGCCCATCATTAATATCGTGAAATGTATAAATGGCTTGTTCGCCCACAGGTATGACCATTTCATTCACCCGAAGTCCATATTCGTCGTTGCGATGTAAGTTGAGTTGAAAGGTAGAATCTGATATTCTAAAATACTCAAAGAAAGGGTAACGGAGCGTATCTCCTTCTATTTCGTCAATGCCTTTACGACTGAATATGTCAAAATCCTTGAAGAAGCGAGCGTTGAGTTTCTTCATAGCGGACTTTTGCAAGAATTCAGCTTTATTATTTTTTAAATTTGACTGGTTGCAGCTCAATAAAACGAATAAATAAAATGAAATTCTCCACATGGCTTAATTGTTTAAAAGAATAGTTGTGCTCACATCCACGCCTCATTCCCCGACTCTACTTTGTACAGCACGAAATCTTGCACCGCTTGTGCTTTTTCATAAGGAATATATGGCACGCTCACGGCTCCTGCCGCCGTGAAAAGCGTCAGTCGGGCGAGCTTGGCCCTTTTGGTGAAAATGGCTTTTCGCACACTCACAGCCTGCACTTTGTGCCATTGCAGCAGCACGGCGGTACGGTTCAGGCTGCCCCATTGCGCCCGCAGGCCTTCGTCGCTAACTTCCCAGCGCCAGGAGCGGCGGTAGCGGTCGGATAGCCAAGCCGCCACCGGCAGCCAGAGCAGCCAAAGCAAAGCAGCATTACCCATCCATTCCCAGGTGAGGTAGAGCAAAATAAGCGCAGGCAGTGGCCCAATTTTCAGGAAACGCCAAAAAGCGGCTATGCCATCCACGCCATGCGGTTCCCATTTAAGGTCGTTTTCTTCCGGGAAATAGGCCGTCCGCACTGCCGCCAATTGCGGAGCATAACAACCGGGCAGTCCGACGGCCAGCTTGCCCGTCACCTCCACGCTGGCAGCCTGCGGCATCCGTACCTTCATGATGCCGAACATCCGCATGAGCGGGCTGCTGCTCCAAAGCACGTACTGGATTTTGGACAGCACCGCCGATACTTCCTGCCTTGTGAACAACCCGCTTTCAATCTTGAAGCCCCGCTCGGTGCGCCAAAAACGAAGGTTGAAATATTGCAGCACCGTTCGGAATAGGGTAATCAGGAAAGAAGCCATGAGGAGGACCGGTACAGCCATAAGCAACGTGAAAAGGATGTCCCAACCTTGGCTGGTGCCGAGCCACCAGGTCAGTTTTTTCTCCAAATTAATACCCAGCGCCTCCTGTACATCATCGGCGAAACTGAGGAAAAAGGCCAGTAGGATGCCCGCCGTGCGCAAGTGGTTTTGGGAAACACCGATTTTGAGCAGGTCGAGGGGGGAGAGGTTGAAAAGCAGTTGGTGACTGGTGATTGGTG
>JANPLH010000134.1:0-1183 GCA_031426435.1 Saprospiraceae bacterium
TGAAAACCTTCGTTCGTTGCAAAAGGATAATTGGCCAAGCGGGCAGGAACGGGGTGCTGCGATTGTCCGATTTGCCATTTTATCAAGCGAGGCCGTAAACATTCCCATAATTGCTTCATTTGTTAATTGGGCAATTTCAAAACTCTAAGCTATCTTTGCCGGCCCTTCGGGGAATAATTTTATCAAAAAAGAACCTGGCCGGGCTTAATTGCCCAGCCAGGTTCTTTTCAAATATTGATGATATGTTACCATTAAACGACCATTATGTTGAGGAGCTGCAAGCCATTGCCAACGAAATACAAGAATCGGACGAGCTTGCCTATTACCTTTCCGAAGAAGAAGAAACTTATTTCGAGCAATTGAAGGAACGCTTCGAGCCCAAAATCGAGCAGCTTTATAACCGGGTAGCTGCTGAGAACCCACTCCAAATCGTTTCGCTCGACCAAATGATCATGAACGAAGCATTTGAAGGGCTGTTCCTGCCTCGTATTCTTGGCTATTCGGTACTTCGAGGCGAAATCAACAAAATGTACAAATACACCCGCCCGCAGGACCATTTCAAGGATGTGCTGATGGCCATTTGCAATTCGCCAAACTTTGAAATCCTGAAAAAGCGGATTGGCCAGAGTATTCAAGTGGGCTTTGCGTTAAGCAGTGATATTTGGATAACAAATTTGACAGCTGCTATTGAGAACAAGCGCATACGCTATTTCCTTCAAAGCCAGAAGTTGGACAAATATTATACGCCAGAAGGTAGGGCGCAAGGCTTGGCCATTTACAAAAAGCAGTTCATCAATTACAACTACATGACTGCTGATTTCCCAAAGACTTTAGGTGAACTAAAAGTGCTTTGGTCGTCTTTGAAAGAGTTCCTGGTTTACAGGGAAGAAAAAGGGCTGAACAATACCAGCCTCATGCCATTTTTAAAGGCGCTAATTGGCAACGAGGAGTTCCAAGGTCATGACGAGCACCTGCAAATTTTGGGCATCTACGCTAACTTCTTCGACCTCGAAGGCGAAGACCTGGAGCATCTCAAAAAGCACTTCAATGCTACTCGAAAAAAGCACAAGGAGTTTAGCCAGCATTGGCTTGCTTTCATCCTTGAGATGCACGAAAGCAGCCGTGTTGACCTTGATGCAAAAGCAGATGCAAGGATTTCGGCCATTCTTGACCACTCCATCAA
>JANPLH010000135.1:0-11223 GCA_031426435.1 Saprospiraceae bacterium
GTCGCAGTTTCCCTTCGTGAATGACAAAAGCGGCGGCCAACAGCCAATTGCGAGCAGCCAACTGCCAACAGCCAACAGCCAATTGCCAACAGCTAGCAGCCGACGGCCAACTGAAAAATCCTATCTTTGCCGCAAAAACAAATCTGCGGTCAATGGAGAAAATAAAGGCATTCGGAAGGGAAGTATTCTTATTTGTTACCAGCGTGGTTTTCCTGAAAAACTTTGCCATGATGCTTGCTGTCGTGGTTGGATTCGCACTGTTTTCCAATTGGTTTTTGGGGTGTTATACCAACCACGGGGAGTCAGTGCAGGTGGATGATTTCATAGGGATGCACGTAGCAGATGCGGAGCGGCATGGCAGCGACAAGGACTTTGAGTTTGTGGTTTTAGACTCCGTATGGACTGAGGGCAAGCCAAGCGGCATCATTTTGAAGCAAGTGCCGAAGCCACTTTCGAGGGTAAAGGAAGGCCGCAAGATTTACATCACTGTGACTGGCGAGCCCGATGCATACCGTATGCCGGAAATCAAATTGAGTGCTTATGACTTCGACCGCTACTCGAAAAAGATTGCCATGAACGGCGTCAAATTTAGAGTGAAGGAGCGGGTCTTTGATCGAAAACAAGCAGAGAATTCCATCCTATATTTTTACCACAACGGAAAAAAGGTAACTGAAAATGAAGTCAAATCCGGCTATTACGTGATGCCCGGCGATGTGCTCGAATTCGTGGTCACGGAGCAAACCAGCAACGAACTTCAAGCACCCGACATCGTCTGCATGAACTACGCCGCTGCGGAATTTTTAATCAGTTCCTCCAACCTTATCATCGGCACGGTGAACGAGGACGGCGCCATCAGCAACCAGTCCACGGCCTATGTATCGAGGCAAGACCCACCTGCTGGGGAGCCTGTACAGATGGGCATGCAAATCACAGTTTGGATTACGCAGACACTGCCCGATGGCTGCTCCGCAACCAACAAGGCCGCACCTGCCAGCGATGGAACTGACCAGGAGAATGACGAAGAGAACAACTGGTAACAAATTTGTCAATGGCAACAAATTAGGTCAATTATCGTTTTTTAGGCTTTGACTAATGCCCACGGAAGACTGCTGATGGTTTGAAACTGAACACTGTCCTACGTTTACCGTCAACATGGGAATACTTACTGTCCACTGAATTTTATCCAAGAATGAAATTTTTACACACCGCTTTTTTACTGTTGTTAATAGCAGATTTGATTCAAGCACAATCGCTTCAACTTGGGCCAGTCCAAGGAAATCCAATGCTCCGAAGTGTTGCTGCGCAAAAGGAACTCCAAAACGCAAATTTCGTTGAGACGCTGACGGGCCACTACCCGAGCCAACAGGCTGATGGAAACCGTTCGGCAACGTGCCCCCCAGAGGTGGAAGGCAATATCGTCGAGTCTGGCAAAAGCATAGAAATCGAGATAGACACATTTGGCCTGATGAATGGGGAGGATTCTGCCACTATTACCCTCGAAAATGGGAGTGGGTTGCTGTATGGCACGGCAGTTTTTGACCAGACGATTTTACTGCTTACCTATTCCGCTACATCGGGCCTGACGGGCGCCAATACTGAGATAGTGCAACTGAAGCTCTCACAACCGGGCCACGATACTATTTTTACAGTGGAGGTTCTGGTGCGCAGAAAAGGCAGAGTAGTGGTCACACAGCCACAAACCGTTCAGCCTGAGTCCATTACGACTTTTTGCTTGGACGATGAACTTGAATTTTCCACGCCAATGGTATGTGCAGGTTCCAGGGATGAATTGGATGACTACGATGGGCGAGCCTATATTGTACAGTTTCTATCCTCCTACGATTACCCGGATAGTTGCTTGGTTTATTATGCCAGCCGTTTCCCAGGGGTTGACACCATCAGCATGACCATCTGCGATGAATGGGGCGTTTGCGACTTGTTCAAGGTGCCGTATATCATTCCCGGCGATACATTGTCAATTGCCACAAAGCCGTTTTTTGATGATTTTTCAGCTTACGATGGCGTCTATCCGACCAGCGATTTATGGTTGGACAACAGCGTTTACCGCAACACCACCTGGGCCAAAGACCCTCCTTCGGTCGGGTTCGTTACTTTTGATGGCCTCAATTTCAGGGGTGATTCCTATAATATTGTGGAAGGGATTGGCGATAGGCTGACCTCCAAAGCCATTGACCTTTCCAATTACAATGCGGCGAGCAAGGTCTCGCTCCGGTTTTTCGTGGCCCCAAAAGGCTATGGCTTTGGACCAGATATTACCGATGAGTTCACAGTGGAGTTTAGAAACGACCAACGGGAATGGGTGAAAGTGGCCACTTTTGCTGGCACTGGCGATGTACCAAGGGATTCCATTCCGCCATTTATCTTCAATGGCATAGCTGTTGACGACCCCCAGTTTTTCCATGAAGGTTTTCAGTTCAGGTTCAATGCAGTGACTTCTCCCGGCGGGGTGATGGATTTATGGCATTTGGACTATATTATACTAGCCATTAATGCAGAATCCAGCAACCGAAACTTTCAAGATGTGGCTTTTACAAAGCTGCCGACTTCGCTTTTAAAAAACTATACTTCCTTGCCTTGGAGGCATTTTAAAGAGGATGTGGACGGCGAGGTTACCGACCAATATGTTGTAGGTTTTTTTAACCATACCGACGAGCCCGCTAACTTGGATAATTCAGATGTGAATTATGTTGAAACCACAACAAACTTTGATTTTAATCAGCATTTTTCAATTGAAGAAACAGGCGATAATATACCAGTAAGGGTGCCATTCGAACGGTTTGGAACTATACCTGCTGCAAATTATGAAGAAATAAAAAACAAATTAAAAAACAACATCCCTGATGGTTCATTTAGGAACTTGCAAACTAATATGCACTTTGAATTATCAGGGCAACCTGCTTATTTTAAAACAAATGATACCATTGCATTAAATACGCCATTTTCCAATTATTTCGCCCATGATGATGGCACTGCCGAATGGCAAGTGGTATTTGATTCACCAGTAGGTTTGGAACAATTTGCCTCGAAGTTTCATACCCATGTAACGGATACGCTCAAATATGTCCAAATAATGTTTCCGCAAGTAAACATTGATATTTCCAGCCAATTGTTTAACCTGAATATATGGATAGGCCAATTGGACACAACCCCCGAATTTAGTCGCCCGTTATTAAAGCCCTTTTTGCCAAGCTTAGTATATGATACCTTGCAGGGCTTTACCACTTATATTTTAGATGATTTTGGGGGTAATCCATTGCCGCTTGAAATACCGGCCAATACTGATTTTTATGTCGGATTTCAGCAAGAAACTGCTGGCACATATGGTATTCCAGTTGGCTTTGATTTGCAAAATCCCTGTGAATGTAATTGGTATAGTTTTGATTCGGAAAACTGGTTGCCTTTACCTTCCAGTTATAAAGGAGCCTTGATGATTAGGCCCGTGTTTGGCGACTCGAAGGCTACCAGCCAGGCAGGTGAAGTAAAGGACGATAATGCAGCTATTTCGATTTATCCAAATCCGACGACTGGACAATTGAAGATGGACCTGCAAATTGGCAATTACCAAGATTATAAAATGACCATTTTCAATAGCCTTGGCCAACTGGTCATGCAAGGTACAATGGCGCCAAGCATAGATCTGTCAGCCCTTACAAATGGGGTTTATTTTATTGGAATGTTGAACGAAAAAACGGGTGAAATGTTCAACAGGCGAATTGTCTTGGCAAAAAACTAATTTTGCGGTGAATCTAATGGGCCAAGCGATTTGGCCTTTTTATCTTTCACAAATTCATTAAAACAATGGACATCACCGTACAAGAACTTAAAAAACGGTTGGACGCCGGCGAAAACAGCTTCGTGCTGATTGACGTGCGTGAACCTTATGAGCACAACGAATTTAATATTGGGGGTCAATTGGTGCCAGTCGGCTCCGTGATGGGTACCATACCTGAACTTTCGGCGCACAAGGATGAAGAAGTCATCGTTTATTGCCGCTCCGGCAACCGCTCCGGCATGGCGAAGCAACTGATGGTAGCCTCAGGATTTTCCAATGTTAAAAACCTGCTTGGCGGGATGCTCGCCTGGCGTGAGAACTTCGGATGAAAATTTGGCAGTTCCCCTTGTTTTTCCTATGCTTTCATGTTGGCTGTTCCAGCCAACAAAATGAGCCTTTGCCCATTTCAGAAGAAAAGCTGGTGAGGCTGATGTTCGATGTGCATGTGGCGGAGGGGGCTTTATCGCAGCTCCCGGGCGGCCCAAAAAAGGACAGTATCGCAGACCAGTACTACAACCAAGTTGCTGAGATTCAGCAGCTTGACCGGGCTGTTTTGGATACTTGTTTATCCATTTTGCAGCGCAACCCTGACCTGTCACAGGAGGTCTATGAAAAAGTGATGGAAATGATGGACAAGAAGCGATTGGAAAAGTAAGTTGAATCTACCCACAAAAAAAGCGGCCATGTGCGATGCACGGGCCGCTTTTTTCTTTCGCTGTTGTTTTGTTGTATGCCCCTAATCATTCATTACCTTGGGCCAGTATGCTCGCACGGGTGCGATTTGAAAGGTTAGAAATCGGTAATATTCCTGCAAGATAGGGTAGGGTAGCACCAAAGATATCAGTCGTTTAGGGAGCGGTAAGGAATCGGAGGGGAACGGTCGGTTTCGTTTTGGATGCGGAAAAAAGTAATGCATGAATTAGGCATAATTTCGCAGCTTGGGTTAGTGTTGAGCTATTTTTATACGAACCTGCCCTAGTTGCACGTTGTATTTTTGGCACAAATTGCCATTCTCCTTGCCGCTGTTAAAAATTTTATAATTTCACCCCGCCAACCCAAGTCCCGATGCTGCTGTTCAATCATGGTTCGTTTCTATTGAAAACACTTGATTTCCAGTAGATTAGCAACAGATGCAAATTCAATCCGTAACAGTGTTTTTCAGCCCGTGCCCACAGGTCCATTTGCTTGAGGGCAGCGCTGAAACAAGTAAGAAAAACCTTCAGATAATGAATAAATCCAGAGCAATCCTAGTAGTGGCGGCCTTGTTTGCCGTGCTACAACTCCCAGCGCAGAAGACGACGGTCTTCACAGAGGCCCAATTGGCTTACAAACGGGGCGAGGAATTTTTTCAAAAAGGCGTCTATGGCTACGCCATGAATGAGTACAAGACGGCCATGACCCAGTTGCTGCCCGCCAACGAGCCGGAATGGGAGCAACTCAGAATGCGTTCGGAGCTGGGCTATGCCAAGTCCGCCGTGCGCCTCGAACAGCCTGATGGGGAGAAACTCATCCTCGAATTCATCCGAAAGTACAAGCCCGACCCGCTGGCCAGCCAAGCCCTTTTGGAAGTGGCCAACTATTTCTACAACGCCCAGAAATTCGACAAGGCGGTGGAGTTCTACAAGCAGATTAACCCACGGGAATTGAACAAGGCGCAACGGGAAGAGCTGTATTTCAAGATTGGCTACTCGTACTTCGTTCAGAAGAAATTCAAGGAGGCCGAGGCCAATTTTAAGGAAATCAAAGACATACAGGGCGACTATTTTTATCCCGCCAACTACTATTACGGTCTTTGTAAATTCTTCAACAACCAGTACCCAGAGGCCATCAAAAGCTTTCGTTTGGTGGAGCGCTCCAAGGAATACAAGCCTCATGTGCCCTACTACATTTCCCAGATTTATTTTGCGCAGCGTGATTATGATGAGCTGATAAAATACGCAGAGCCAAAGCTGAACGACAAGACGCTCCGCAACTTGAAAGAGATGAACCAATTGGTTGGACAAGCTTATTTTGAAAAAGGCGACTACAAGAAAGCATTGCCTTTCCTCGAAAAATTCGCTGAAAGCTCAGGCACCATGCGGGAGGAGGAGTTCTACCAATTGGCCTATACCCAGTACCAAGTAGGGCAGTATACCAAGGCAGCTAAGAACTTCGAACAATTGAACGAGGTCAACTCCTTGCTCGGCCAAACAGCACTGTACTACCTCGGTGACTGCAAACTACGTGCGAAGGACAAGCAGGGTGCCCGCAACGCTTTTGGCGCAGCCAGCAAAATGACCTTCGATAAGGACATTCAGCAGAGCGCACTGATAAACTACGCCAAACTCTCCTATGAACTGCATTTCGACAAAGAGGCACTGACTGCCTTGCAAGAAATCAAGTCCGGCTCCAAATATTACGGTGAAGCACAGGAACTGATGAGCGAGATTTTCGTGAACACCCGCAACTACGACCAGGCAATTGCCACTTTGGAATCCATGCCGAGCAAGACGCCCAAGCTGAAAGAAGCCTACCAAAAAGTGCTTTATCTGCGGGGCATCCAGCACTTGAAGGACGGTAGGACTGCCCAGGCGGAGACCCTGCTCGACAAGTCGGTGGACAATTCCTACAACAACGAATACAAAGCGCTGGCCCTCTACTGGCTCGGCGACCTGGCCCACCAGGCGAAGAACTACACCAAGAGCATTGACTTTGTCAACCAGTTCATTGCCTTGGCCAAGAACATCAAAACGCTGCCCGACGAGTCCTCCGTTCACACCGCCAACTACCTGCAAGGCTATAATTATGTGAAAAAGGAGAACTACACCACGGCACAAGGCTATTTCACCGACGCCGTTGCGGGCATCAAACGCAACCGCAGTTCCATCAAAAACAAAGCGGTGAAGGATGGCGTATTGGGCGATGCAACGCTCCGGGCTGGCGATTGCCTTTTCAAGAAAAACAACTACAAAGAGGCTATCAAATTCTATGACGAGGCCATTGCCGCAAAGTACCCAGGCTTTGAGTATGCTTTGTTCCAAAAGGCAATCATCGAGGGCTTGCGGGGCAATACGACGGATAAAATCATTGCACTGGAAGACCTGATAAACAAGCACAAAACCTCTGAGTTTGCGGATGATGCCTTGTTCCAGTTGGGCCTTACCTATCAAGACATCAAGCAGGCAAGCAAGGCTACCGATGCCTTCAAACGGTTGGTGGCTGACTACCCGAACTCGGATATGGTGAACAATGCTCTGCTCCGCCTCGGCCTCGTAGCCTACAACTCTGGCAACCTTCAAACGGCCATCAACTATTACAAGCAGGTGTTTTCGCACCAGCCCTCCAAGGATGAGGCTGATGCTGCACTGGCCGCCCTGCGTGAGATTTATATCAAAGACCTGGGCGACCCAGAGGGCTTCAATGCCTTCTTGGAAACCATTCCAGGCTACAAGCTCGATAGCTCGCAGAAGGACGATAACGCCTTTGCGGCAGCAGAAGCAGCTTACGAAAAAGGCAATTATGACCGTGCCATCACGGACTATTCCGATTATATCCGCAAGTACCCCAATGGCGTCAACATCCTTGTGGCTTACTACCACCGGGGCGAGAGCTATGCTACGCAAAAGCAGTACGACAAAGCACTTAACGACTACGAGTGGGTAATCTCGAAAGGGAGTGGCAACCGCTACTACGTGGATGCCCTTGGCAAGGCCGCCGACATTGCCTACAAAGGCAACAAGGACTACAAGAAGGCTTATGATTACTTCGTAAAATGGGAGGCCGTGGCTACTTCTGCGAACGATAAGTTTGAGGCACAGCTCGGTGCTATGCGCTCGGCCTACAAACTTGGAGACACCAACGCCGTGCAGGCTGCTGCCAAAAAGGTTTCTGCCAATTCAGCAGCTTCCGATGAACAGGTTGCACAAGCGAATTTTTACCTCGGCAAAATTGCTTTCGACCGCAAAGAGTATGATGCTGCTATGCAGTCCTTCACCAAGGTGCTTCAAAACAGCGACAACGAGCAGACTGCCGAGGCCCGCTACCTCATCGCTGAAATCCATTACCAAAAGCGTGACCTGGAGAAGGCAAAGAAGCGCTGTCTGGACAACAACAACGACAACTCCAACTATCCTTACTGGGTGGGCAAGAGCCTGCTGTTGCTGTCGGATGTATTTGCGGAGCAGGATGATATTTTCAGTGCCAAAACGGTGCTGGAAGCCCTGATCGAGAATTACGAAAACAAATCCGATGAAATCATCCCAACGGCGAAGAAAAAACTGGAAGCGCTGAACAAGGCGTCCTCTGGTGCTAAACGCCTCGACCGTACCAATAACTTCATGGAAGATGGGGGGAATTAAATGGTTTCATTGTTTCATTGCTTCCTGGCTTCATTGTTACCCTCTAACGACAACTGTGACAATGCAACCATGATGCAATGAAACCATGCAGCCATGAATCAATGAATCAATCCAACAACAATGAAATACCTAAGAATCATTTTATTCTTCCTGCTTACCGCAATGTCCACCGTGGCATGGGCGCAGCCCGATTTGCCGAGCGAGAATGTAGAGGTCATCAAGATTTTCGAGGCGCAGCTGGCCGAAAGCGAGAAGGTGGCTGTATCACCGGAGCTTCCATTGATTGACACGACCATTTCGAAGCAAACCTATGATGTGCAGCCGAAGGCGATTGACGTGGACTACCCAGCACCTCGCCTCAAGCCCATCACCTTTAAGTCGGACGAGGAAATCGCCGATATTTACAAGGCTTATTTTAAGCTTGGTGCAGGACTTCCCAAATCGCTTTATGGAGAGGGGGCGTTCAACACGATGGTCAAGTTGAAAGAAAAATCGGCAGTTGATATAGGGCTAAACCTTTTCCACCATCAGGCTGATTACTCAAAAGGAGAGGTTGAAAATCAGCGTTTTGGATTGACCAAGGCGCAAGGCAAGGCCACATATTATTCCGAAAAGGGTTTTGCAGTGGGTGGCAATATTGGCTATACCAACAACCGTCAGAGCTACTATGGTTACAGGTTTGTGAACAATCCCATTTATGAAAATATTGACCCGGAAGTAGTCAAGCAGACCTATGGGATTTTCGACTTTGGCGGCAGGATTTTCAACAGCGTTCAGACCGCTGGTGACATCAACTACTCGGCGGGCTTTGACCTGTACAATATGGGAGATGACATTTCGGCTGCCAATGAGTTTGGCTTTGACATGAAGCTGAAAGCGACCAAATGGATTAAGAGCAAACATACCTTCGACATTGGCCTGCGCACCGATTTTACCAGCTTCAAGGTTTCTGGTGAGACCCAATCATTAAACAACTACTCCTTGACGCCTGCTTTTACTTACCACGGCAACTCATTTAAGGTAAAAGCCGGGGTGAACCTGATGTCCAGCAATGACGAGTATTTGCCGTTCCCGGATGTGGAAGTGGTTGTAAACATTACGGGCAACGAACTTGCTTTTTTTACGGGCGTGAATGGCGATTTGCAAAAAAACACTTTCCGCTCTTTGACTACTTATAACCCCTATATTTATACTGGGCTCCCAACTGGTACTATCCGCAACACAAAGTATTACCATGTCTTTGCGGGATTGAAGGGCAACCTGAAGATGTTTGAGTATATGATTCAGGGCGGCTACAAACCCACCAACGACCTTGCCCTTTTTTACTACCGACACCAGCAAGACCAATTGAGTGACTTTGACATTCGATATGATGATGTCAACATCATCAATATTCGGGCATCGCTAAAGGCAACGGTGCTCAAAAACCTGACGATGACCGGTACTTTGAGCCAAAACATTTTTGACTTGAGCAATGGCGGGGAATTCAAGGCATGGCACTTGCCAGCACTTGATGTGAACTTCATGGCGGTATACACCACTTCTGACAACAAGCTTAGGGCTAAGGCGCAGTTGAACGTGCAAAATGGTGTGCCTGCCAATGATATCGGCGGTATCAACCGCTGGAAAGAATTGAACGGCCTTTACGACGTGAGCGTAGGAGCGGAATATTGGATAGTGAAAAAATTCGGTGCTTTCCTCGAAGTCAACAACCTGTTGAACAACAAGCGCCAACGCTGGATTTACTATCCTACCTACGGTGCCAACGTTCTCTTAGGCATCACGGCCAGGTTTTGATTTTTGGCAATAATAACCGTTGAAGCAAAAAGGTGTTTGTACCAAGAAGAAGGTGCAAACACCTTTTTTTACCCCAAGCAACTAATTTCTGCATAAAACTCAAAAGAAAATGGCTAGTGCATATCTGATTTTGGATTTGAGAATAAATGTTAAGTGGTGATGAGTTCCCACCTAAATGCCTGCTAAAATAATTTTTACGCATTATTTAATTTTTGGGTTGATTAGGGTTTTGACTTTTGGAACATGTTGATTAAGCAAAAACCAAATTTTTAGCATAGTTCTTGCCTAACACAATTTTCAAAATCGCACGAGCTATGTCGAACCTCTTCCGAATCTTGCTGTTCGTGCCCCCCATGTTTTTATTTGTTCTCCCAGTGTTTTCGCAATTAAGTGGAACCTTCGAACAAAACCCTGCTGACGGTATCTATACTGTTTCAGTCATTCCGTCTGTAACCTGGGCGCCTCCATTGAGCAACACACAAGGAGCCACGCTTGTATTAAGAGCTGCTACTGGCAAACTACAAGTAGCTAATTTTCAAACCATTACCGGTAGCTGGAGTGCTCCGGATGTTTATGTAGCACCAGTCGAGGCTCCTGCTTTTGACTATTTTGTGTTCAACGAAGTGGTGCCAATTTCCAATGTTACCTATACAAATGGCGTAAAGCTCCCAATGTTCACCTTTAGAAATGCACTTGGCTGCACACCTATCGAACTCGTTGACAACCAAACTGACCCGCTCAATGCAGAGCCCAACTCAATTGGCTTCATCATTGAAAACTTCTTTTTGGTGGCTGGTGCAGGTAGTGCAGGAGGGAACGCATATTCTGGCAATGGGGCGCAATCTGCTGTAATTTGCCCACCGCTCACGCTAAACTGTTCTGCGAACACCAACCCTGTGCGCTGCTTTGGCGATGTTGCGGATTTAACGCTTGTGGCCACAGATGGCAGTGCACCATACACTATACAGTGGAAAAATAATTCCACTGGCGAAACAGGCACCGCTATCATTACAAATAGTGGGGGGTCCTTCATAATGACTGGAATGCCTGCAGCCAATTATGATTTTACGATAACCGACGCAACCAATAATACCCAATCCACAAGCTATCTATTGGCCCAACCGGCGCTTCCATTGACAGTGGAACTTGACGCATTTAGTGCAAGCTGCACCGGGAGCATGGACGGTGGGGTAGTGGTGGATAAAGCCAAAGGTGGCACCGTAGCAGGTGGCTACCATAATGCCTGGGCTGGATTCCCTTTAGAATTGGATTCCGCGCTGACCTTTGTGCCCGTTG
>JANPLH010000136.1:0-16029 GCA_031426435.1 Saprospiraceae bacterium
GTCACCAACAGCTATATCGCCCAATTCAAAAGTGTAGGTATTTCCATTGACGGACGTCCAAGGCAGGGAACTGCTCACATTGATGAAAAAGGGGTCGAGCGTGACCTCAACACTGGCGTCAATGGCGGTGACCGTGCCTTGGTTGCAGTAGCTCAGGATGTAGGTGTTTTGGAAACAGCGGCGCAGGCCCCAAGCTGACAGTTCCACCACCATCAATGGACAATCCAAAACGGATTGTTCGGCAAAATCAGCAATGGCAGTTTCTTGAAACCCCAGCGTCACAGCTGGCACGATGGCAGTGCAAGCTGCCCAAAGATTATTTGCTTGAACCACCTCCACATCGTAGGTGCCGGGAGGCAAAAAAATGGTGTAATTGCCATTTGAATTAGTGTTGGCGTAGAAGCTGCCGCCAGTACCTGTCGCTGTCACTTTCCAGTTTTTGAGGGCGGTATCGCCCGTTGTTTCGGTGCAGGTTTCGTCCTGGTCAAAATAGACTTTGCCCGTTATTTTTGACAAATACGTCGTATCAGGATTGAGCGTGGGGAACGCTGTGCCGTTCACGTCGCCCACTTTGATAGCCACGAAATTGAGGTTCGTAATGTCGTTGCTGATATTGGTAATGTTGATAAATTCGGGGAAGGCTGTTACAAACGGGTTGGTAGGATTAGGGAACGTAAAATTGGCATCCACGAACCGCCAGGAAGTGTTGTTGTTGGGGAAATTTGAGATTTCGCCAAGTATCATTTGCCGAAGGCCAATGGTATCGGCCACGTCCACAACACCAGATTTGTCCACATCGGCAGCGATGATTTTGTAAGGCGAATTCAAAGGTAAAACACCCATAATATGGTTCCATAGCAAGACAGCATCGAAAGTGGAAATGCCGTTCAGAGGGTCATTGTTGTTGAACGGAACGATGTCCACGCTGGTGCCGGCAGGCAGTTCAAACTGGAAGTTGCCATTCGCATCTGTAATGGCAATATTGCCAGTAATCGGAACGGCGAGCAGCGTAACGCCGCTCACTGGGTCACCATACTCCGTGGAGATGGTGCCGGAAACCGTGAACTGTGACCAGCCAAATTGCATCGCAAACATCGCAAACAGTAAGGAGGTTAATAGCTTTTTCATGTTAGGTGTAATTAGATTCGGACGCATGGGATAATTTATTTTGTGATTGAAAAATTTGATGGTACAAAAGTCAACCAACAATATTTGATTAGCAAAAACATTTTTGGGGTTTTGTCTTTAAGATTTAAAATTTAATTTTTTGAAAAAGCCTAATTTTGCTGTGCTTTATCAAAATGATTTGTCTTTTCTTTTTGATGAATTTCAGCTTGATTTTTTATCAAATTTTCTTGCCGTCGCCTAATAATGGAAAAATCACGACTCATCCAACTACTCCGTAGCTTCTCCCGCCAAGAACAGCGGGATTTTCGACGGTTTTTGCAGTCGCCGTTTTTCAGCCGCCGGGCCGAAACTGTCATACTTTATGACCTACTCGAAAAGTACCTGAAAAGCGGCAAGCCCGTGCCGGAAAAGGAGGCGGCATTCAACGTCGCCTTTCCCAATGAAGCCTTCGACGACCACCGCCTAAGGATGCTGATGAGCCAATTGTACCAGTTGGCCAGCCAGTTTCTGGCCGTGCAGGATTTCCTGGCGGACGAGACGCAGCCACTCATGCAGTTAGGGCAGGTATTGCGCAAGCGGAAACTAACCTCACAGTTCACACAAGCTGCCGCCGAACTTGCCCAAAAGCTGGAAAGTCAGCCTTACCGCAACCCCGATTTTTACCAAAATAAATACCTTGCCACCCTCGAAAAATACCGTAACGCCTACGATATGCGGGAGGTGGAAAGCCAACAATTGCAGGCACTTTCGGATGAATTGGACACGGCCTTCCTGGCCCGAAAGCTCTGGCAAGCCTGCTTCCTGCTCTCGCATGAGGCCGTCTCCAACACCAGCTACGACTTCGGCCTGCTCGACGATGCCCTGCGTTTTGCGGAGAAAAGTAGGGCGCTCGAAACGCCCGCCATCGCCATTTATTACCATTGCTACCGGGCGCTAACCAATCCTGACGAAACGGCTTTTTTCCAAAACTTCAAGGCACTGCTGCTCCAGCACGGGGGGCTTTTTCCTGATTCGGAGATGCGGGATTTATACATCCTCGCCATCAATTTTTGCATCCGGCGCTACAATGCGGGAAGCCAGGAATACCTACGTGACCAGTTCGATTTTTACAAGGACGGGCTGCGCCGGGGCTACTTCCTCACCGACGGCGAACTGAGCCGCTACACCTACCAGAACGCCGTGACCAGCGGCCTGGTGATGCGGGAGTTCGACTGGGTGGAGCGCTTCATCCACGACTACCGTGACAAACTGGCAGACGCTTATCAAGAAAGCGTTTTCAGCTTCAACCTCGCCCGGCTGGGCTACGAAAAAAAACAGTTCGACCAGGCACTGTCACTGCTGCAATTGGCGGAATACAAGGACCTGCTGCTCAACCTTGCTGCCAAAACCCTGCAACTAAAAATCTATTTTGAGTTGGATGAATTCGACCTGCTGGAGGCGCATCTCTCGGCCTTTAAGACTTTTCTGCGCCGCAAAAAAGAACTGGGCTACCACCGGGAGAACTACCTGAACACCATCGAATTTACCCGTAAGTTGTTGGAAACCAACCCCTTCGACAAGGAGGCACGGGCTGCGCTCCGGGCAGAGATTGCGGAAGCAAAAAATATTGGGGAAAAGAAATGGTTGCTGGGGCAGGCCTAAGCGGAGACATTGGCAACAGACCCAACATCAACACCTCCCTTCAACGGTTCTTCAACAATATGACAATCCAAGTGTCAAGATTTTCTCCCCACACTACACCTGCCTGCTTATCTGCACCATCGGCTTCAGGTTGAAGAAATTCGGCACGTCGGCCATGAGCGTTTCGCCGCAGTGGCCCATGCCCATTTCCATTTCCTCTATATTGTTGAAAATCAAATGGGCGATGACGGAGTAGGGTGCAGGAACATCGGGCATCGGGGTGCCTATTCCTTGCTCAACGATTACCCGTTGCATGCCCATCGGCTTTAGCATTTGTTCCAGTTTTGGAATATGCTGGGTGATATAATAAGGAAGGTCGAACTGGCTCTCTGCGGTGTTCGGATAAAAGAAGGATACGGTTACCATGGCGCAGTGTTTTTAACAATTTGGAGATGTTGGGGCACGATGCTGTGTGCGGCCCAGTTTGACCCGCAAATTAGTCAAGTATGAAATGGCATAACACGGGATTGCGCAGCGATGAAAGTGATTTTTGTCAAAGGATAGATTCACGGCTCCCTGCCATTTTGTCCGCAACGGGCTATTGGAACGGTTTTAAAGGCCGGGTTGACGTTAGCCAAAAACAAAACAGAAAGCCGGCACAAATCAGCCCGGATATGTCTCAAATCATTTCAGTCACAGCGCCCCAAAACCATTTCGACAACCAACAGCCACAATCCATTACCACGCACCCGGATGCCTTGCTGCTCGATGCCTATTCCCGCACGGTGGTTGGTGTTTCACAAACAGTCAGCCCATCCGTGGTGCAGATAAAAGTGGTGAAAAAGCCAGCCCCGAATCCCAATAACCAGCGCAGCCAGCAACGGCAGCAGCCCTACGGAACGGGCAGCGGATTCATCATTTCCACCGATGGCTTCATCGTCACCAACAGCCATGTTGTCAGTGGGGCGGAAAAAATAGAGGTCGTGCTTCAGGATGGCCGGGAGTACCTTGGCAAGCTCGTCGGCGACGATCCCGCCACGGACCTCGCCCTCGTGCAAATCAACGGCGACGGCCTCCGGGCCATCCGCTTTGGCAACAGCGAAGGGCTTCAGGTGGGCCAATTGGCCGTTGCCATCGGCAATCCCTATGGCTTCCAATACTCCGTAACGGCGGGCGTCATCAGTGCACTCGGCCGCACCTTGCGAAGCGAAAGCGGCAGGTTGATTGACGATGTGATACAGACCGATGCAGCGCTGAATCCCGGCAACTCCGGCGGCCCCTTGGTGGACAGCCAAGGCCACGTCATCGGCGTCAACACGGCGGTCATTTTGCCTGCACAGGGGCTTTGCTTTGCCGTATCTTCCAGCCTGGCGCAGTATGTGGTGGGCAAGCTCATCATCGAAGGAAAAGTGCGCCGTGGTTTCATCGGCATCAGCGGACAGACCGCCCCCATCAATCCCCGTTCGGTGAGCCACCACCAATTGCCCAATAAAACAGGCATCCTGGTACAGGGCGTGGAGCCTACCGGCCCTGCAAGTGGCGGCCTCTTGGTGGGCGACATCATCGTTGCTTTTGAGGGGCAACCCGTTCATTCCATTGACGACCTGCACAAGCACCTGAATGAAACGACCATCAACCGTATGGTGGAGCTGACTTTGCTGCGCAATGGGCAAAAAACGGAATTGGCGCTAAGGCCGAAGGAGTTGAAGTGAGGAAGTTTGGCGGTTGGCTGCCAATAGCCAAAAGCCAACAGCCAATAGCCAACCGCTACCTTTATTCAATGACCTGCGGCAAAATAAAAACCCGTTCCCCATTTTTTACCCAAAGCCACCAAAGGCCAGCGGGCATGGCTTGCAGGGCTTCCTGTTTGGTTTCGCCGGGCTGCAATTGAAAGGTGGGCAGCCGTTGTCCCTGCGCATTTACCCAAGTTAGGTGGAGAGGTTCTGCGGCCTTGTTGCGCAAGCTAATCCAATCGGAAGCAGGGTTGGGGAACACCTCAAGGCCAAGCGCAGCAGCCTGTTCCGAACTGGCCGAATTGAGTTCCAATACCGTATAATCGAAGACGACCGAGGCACTGTCAGCGGGGTTGTTGGGGGGGAAGATTCGGAAGCGCACCCACAAGCGTCCTGGCTGGTTGTTCGGGTATAGGTGCAGGATGAACTTGTCGTTGGTGCTGGTGACGGCTGGCAACACAAAGTTGGCGCTGTCAAGCTGGTTGGCCTGCAGGTAGGTATTCGATGGGTCATAGATGCCAATGTCCCAAGCGCCCAGCGTGTTGCTCGTGCTATCGCCTTGCTCCCTCCAAATGGAGGTGCGCACCCAGCGCATGTGAGTGGTTGCCCCTGCCAGGTTCTCGAACTCCGCATAATTGTACATGACGAAAATGTCCTGGTCTTTGGTGCCCTTCACGGTATCCGGTGTGATGGAGAAGCTGGACTGGGAGTAGCCTCCCATTGCAAGCGAATATAGTCCAATGGCCAATGAAAGGGCCTTTTTGAAGCGCATATGCAGTTAATTTTGGGCAAAACTACGAAGAATCGGACTGGCGGCGGAGTTGCAAACTTGCCAAATTTCGCCACCCGCCCAAAACAAAAAAAGGGCCGTGCCACTCCTTTGAACGACACAACCCTTTGAGCTTGAAATTTACTCACCAATTATTGGTGCTAAAGAATAAAACATTTTATGCAGCCTCTGCTTCCACTGGGCTGATTGGGGAGCTTTGGCAAATTCATGCCTTGGGCATGTCAGGCTATAATGGTGCGCTTGTTATTCAGCTTTATAAGGTGCTAAATAAATGACCGAAGCAATGCCGGAAAATCACCATTTTCCATTGAATTAAGTGAAAATAAATGTCACTATACTTCACTTAAACCATATCATATAACCGATGTTCATTGCAAGAAAAAAAAATTTCTTGCATTCATTTGCAGGTTGAATCAACACCTGAAGCTACAAATTTGGGGAGTATCCAGGTGCTGACTGTTATATTTTGCCAAAACATTTTTACATTTTTCACTGGTGGATATAAGATTGTCCACGCAAAGGGGGTTGGAGGCCTTACGCCCCAACCCCCTTTTGCGCTATTTGTCCCTTACCGTGGTATTGAACCTATCGGTGCGGGATATATATCAGTAAGTCGTATCACGGATTACTCGCCCTTCTTTTCATCTTTCACTCTCTTTATTATACCATTCTCCTTCCTCATTTTCACTTGCGTTGCCCCCATCTTATGCTTCACATCACTGTCCATCGTATTGGACATTTTGTCGAAGCCAATCTTTTTCATGTATGGAGACATATCCCCATCTTTGGCTGCCATGACGGTCTTTGCAAAGAAAGCCCTTGCCTGCATTGGCGTGCGCACGTTTTTGATAATGTCGTGTGCCACGTTAAGGGCAAGGAAATTATTGGCTTCCTTATCGCACATAGCGGACATGGTGCCACGAGTCCGGTCAATGGAAAGACTGCCATCGAACATGGCAATGTCATCAAATTTTTCCGGTGGCACTTTGTAATTCAGCACCGATTCCATCACATCTTTGTGTGGCATGGGGAAATCATGCTGAATGGCCTCGGCATAAACAATGATTTCCTTAAAAGGCCCTTTGTTGAACCAAATCATTCGGGAATCAGTGGTTTCATCGGCTGCCCCGTACTTGCCCTTCAACTCTTCAACGGCTTTGAGGGAAGCTTCCGACCAATCGCTTTTGTTGGTGATGGTGACTTCTGGGTTGTCCTTGGTATTGGACATGGGTGGGGCTGTTGCCTTTGCGTCCTTTACAAGGAATTGTTCATTTTGGGCAAATGCAATAATGGAGAAGAAGGCACTGCAAACAATTGCAAGATTTGCCTTTAAAAATAAATTTTTCATGATAAATTAATTAAAAAGTTAAAAAACGGAAAATGGGAAATTGGGTTATTAGAGGAGCATGTATAGATAGGCTCATTTGGATAAAATAGTGTCTTTATTGGCTTATGAGCATTATTTTATTTAGAAACCATCATGCGAAATAATAGGGTGGTGGTTTCCAAAAAAAATATCTCATTGCATTCAAATTAAAAATAACTGTGCAGGTTTAGAAGGTTTAGGATGCCAAATGCAAGCCTTTAATGCTTCTTTTTTTGGTTAGAATTCGTGTTTTTTAATCCTCCTAAAACTGAACAATTACAATAAAACCAATATCACGCTATACAATAAACAGACTGGCGATAGCGAGTACTTCAGGCATCGTCAAAGGCTCGTCATAAGCTTCCGTCAATGCGTTGACGTCAACAGATACGACTGTTTTGGCATCTACGCCCAAATGGGTGGTGTTGTTTTCGCCTGCATAAACCGCATCAGCTGCGGGTGCAGTGGTATTTGCCGATTGCGTTATCCAACCTTTGGAGCCACGAAGGCGGCGCACTTCTGAGGCGTGGCGAGCTTCCACGGAATGTATCTGCAAAGCGGCCTGCAACACGTCATCGTTGCTCACCAAATTGCCAGCTTGCCCTTTGTAGGCACGTACACCCGTGTCTTCAAAAGCTTGTGCGAGCGCCAGGAAAGTAACCGGATTGGAAAACACATCGGCAAAGGTGCCCCCAGCTGTAAAATCGAAAGTAGGCTTGGCTACCGGGGTGCCTCCCAAGGAATTGATGGTAGAGGTCAAAAAAGCAACGTGCGCAGTCTCGTGTTTTCCTATTTGTTCGACGACCATGCGGGTATCGCCGCTCAAAAGCCCGCCACTGCTGAGACCTGTTTCGTAAAATGCCGCCTCTAAATATTCCAAGATCAGGGCAAAATTGAGCACCTCTAGCACCGAAGTGCCTGTTTGCGCAGCAGCTTTTGTTGGCGTGAGGAACATGGCGCCAATCGGGAGGCCCAACAGGACAGCGTCTTTTGCAAAACTGCCTATTTTACCAAAAGTTTCCCTCCTTGAATTGGTCGGCGTTGCTGCTATCTTATCAGCAGGTTCAGCAAATTGGCTATATTTATCAATTAAATTTAAAATAGTCATGACAATAATTTTAAAATGGTTAATAAATGATGAGCGGTTAACCCGGGAGGTCGCTGGCATCAATTTTAGTGACAATAAATGGGTTAGCTGCTGCAAGCACCTGTGCGGGCGTCATGGCACGGTCCAATCCATTGGCATCTATCACGTCATCTCCTGCAAAAGACTTCGGGTCGCTGTCCAAAATGCTCCTGATGGCCGCTGCATGGCGGGCTTCAACGGACACTATTTTCCCGGCAACCAGTAAATAATCAGTATTGACAAGCAAGCGGCCTGCACCGTTGTAAGCTGCCACGCCCAAGTCTTCAAAAGTCTTAGCGGTGCTGAGCACGCTGGTTCGGTCGCTGAAGTCAATCATAGAAAAATCAACTTCCAGGGCCCCAATGGGCGTGGCAACCGTGGCGATGGCCGCCTTGAAGAACTCCGCATGGGCACGTTCATGCTTTTCAATGTCTGCCAAAATTTGCTTTTCTTCTGCACTGCCACCTATATAGTAGCTGCCAAGCAATACTTGGGCATAAAACGCTGCTTCCAACTGTTCGAGCGCATAGGCATAGTTGAGAATGCCCACATCACCGCTGCCAAGTTTCACACTGCCGTCCGAAGAGGTGTCATCATCTTTGCAGCCTGACACCAACAGCGCGCCAGTTGCCAGTACTGCGCCCGAATATTTTAAAAACCGACGACGATCTGCAAAATCAATTTGAAACTGCTTTTGTGGAACGGCTTTTTTTAAGATTTGCATAATTTTTCGGTTTGATAGACTTGTACAAAATAAGTTGGCAAAATCAACAGCGTGCCTATTTTTTTTGGTGGATTTTGCACCTCATTATTAATTCAAGTCTTGAATTAAAAAAGGCGTTACCGGGAGCCTATGGTAGGCACCCGGCAACGCTTATAAATCGGCAATGAATTACTTCACTACAATAAATCGCTTATTTAATCTTTCAGCACTCAAGCCATCCACTATGATATAGTACATGCCTGAGTTCAGCTGGCTGATATCGAGGTTTATCTTGTTGAAGCCTTTGCTCAACTGTAAACTCGACTTTTCCACCACTTTGCCGTGGCCGTCAATGATAATCACGCTTGCCGTGCCATCCATGTCCGAAGTCATTTCAACCGTAAGGTCGTTTCCTGCCGGCTGCGGATAAACATTGGTGAACGTGCCTCCAAGGCTACTGTTCGATGTATTGCCAATTGCAAGGTTGGGATCTGTGCCGCCGGTTAGGTTCGGTGTGAGCGTAACCGCTGCTTCGTCGTCCTCGTTGGGATTAGGTGCAACGCCGTTATTGGGCGTAGAGTCGGCATCCTGCTGGCTTTGGGCAGTTACCTGCACATAGTTGGAGATATTGGTGTTGTTTACCAATGCAAAAAGCACCAAGGTCAAAGTAGCGGTTTCGCCAGGCTGCAGCACTGGTACGTCCCAGCGCTGGAAGAATAGGTTGTAAATACCTTTGGTGGCGCTGTTGGAAGTATGCACCATGCCAGCAGGCAGCTTGGCCGAAACGGCAATGCCAGTGGCAGCCTGCGTACCATTGTTTTTCAACGTGATGGTATAAGTGACGTTCTTGTAAATTTGGTATTGCCCACTGTTGGCAGTGATGCTCAACTCCAGGTCAACTCCGGCTGTGCCGCCACCGCCACCACCGCCGCCAGCTGCTGTTACAGCCTTGCCACCGCAGTAACCATCGCCCCTCCAAGGTGTAGCGAGGTAAGGGAAGCTGCTCATGAACGTGGTGTCGTTCATGTTCACGCCTGTACGGTAGCCCAATACGTCCATCAAATCAGCAGTGACAGGGCTTGCGGTTTGTCCTGGGATATAATCGTCGTACCAAAGGCCGATGGCAGCAAGGACAGCACCAGCTACAGTTTGCAATTCAATCAGGGTCACGTCATCTTCCAGGCGGCGACCGTTCGGGAAGCCGTCCATGTTCGGGATGAACTGTAGGGTGGTCGTGGTATTGTAGGCTGGGTCAGTAAGGCCAAGCACTGCGGCTTGTATGAGACCAAGGGGGCTGAAAGCTGGGTCGTTGCGGGGTGTAACCGGCACGGCCATGTTCAGGCGCAGCATATCGCCGCCGTTGGGCAGGAAGTTGTTGATGAACGGCTTGCCAGCAGCAAGTGGGTCGCCGTTTTTGCCAGTGGCCAATTGGTAGGGCCTCATATTTGGTACGCCTGTGTGGAAGATAGGCCAGAGGTCAACTGAACGGGGGCTATTTGCCGCAGGCAAAAGCAATGCGCCAAAAGCATCCAAAGCAGTACCTGCTACAGCCGCTGTTCCTTTGAGGGCAAATAAGCCGTTGCCGCCGTTGGAAAAATTAAACATGCCCAAAGAGTTCTTCTGAATCCGCAATTTGCCGAATGCAGGTACCGCTGAACCGAACTGGGCGTCGTCCATGTAAAGCGCCAATTCTGGATTGTAAAAATTCTTGTCAAGGGTCAATTCTGCCAGTTCCTGGTAGGGCGTGAGTGAGTTGTAGAAATCCTTCATGCCGATAGGGATAATCACCTCGTTGGTCAGGGGCATGCCAAGGCGGGATACCTGTACCCAGTTGCCAGTGTTGGTTTGGGTACCGTTCATTCCTCCAAGGGTGCGCAGCATTGGGCGGCTGGTGGATGCCCATACACCGATGACATAGTTTGGGTCGAGGATGTTGGCGGGTGTAGCCGCAGCTCCTGCTTTGCGCAAGTTGGCTATCGGCACTTGAATGACGATGGCACTCACGTTCAGGCAGCCTACGCCGTCCCTTGGCGTACCACCTTGGCGTGGGAGGTTGCCCAGGTCGAAAACACCACCGAGGTCAACGAAAAACGGGTCGTCCGTTGGGCCGGCAAATACCCTTTCGCCAGTGGATGCAGTCATGATGGCGCTCTGCATGAGTGCGGAATAGGTAGTGTTCAGGCCCACAGGGGACGTGATGGAACGAATGCCGACATACGTCGGCGGCACGATGCCGTTTGTGATGATGGTCGTGAAAGTAAGGCCGCCATCCGTGCTCTTCTCCATTTTGTAGGTTGCCTTTTGGTTTTGCTTCGCCAAACGGATGTTGAAAAAAGTGGTCGGGTCTTCATTGGTCAGCGTGAACGTCAAGCGGTAGGTAATCTCGTCGCCAACAATGGCGGCATCATTGTCAACATGGACTTCATAGCGGATGTTTTCCCCGAAATTGTAATAATTCGGGCCACCTTGTGGTTCCTGAAAAGGAATGTAAGTAGCGATGAGCGTCACCATGTTTGGGTTGTCAGGGCTCCTGAAAGCATAGACATCCACGTTGTCAGCCAAGGGATCGCCCAGTAGAAGTGGTGCTTCCCGGTGGCTGGAGGCAAAAGAAAACGAGTAAATCATGAGCATAAGGAAGGACAATATCCATCGTCCATTTCCGCTCGGTTTAAGGTTGAAATAAGAGTTTTTCATGCTGAAAGGTTTTTGTTTAAAAAATTATTAAATGAAATAAAATGCTGCTCCTGCACCAATAATTGGCACAGCAGTAAGCGGTTAGAATAATGGAATAGCAGTTGGTGCAAGCACCAATAACCATTCAATTATTTTTTTTAATTTTAATAAACGGGGAACAATTAATAAATCCAGATAGGCGGAGTAGGTGGCTACAAAGCTGTATGGTTTTACAGTAAAAAAACTGCTTAACTTCTCATTTGTTCACTTAGGGTAAAAAGTTGGAATGAAAAAAAATTTTAACTTGTGTAACCATCATGTACGACTACAACCAATCCATGGATTTCAAAAACGCAAATTATTTAAAACAACTTCCGATCGTGACATTGCTTACTTGCATACTGTGATTCGTCAAGTTTCGGGCATGGAATAGCCTATACCAAAATCCTAATTTTGGGGTCTTGACGCCGTTACAGGGGCGACATGCATTTGTCCTAATTCAAAATTTGGGACAATAAAGTCTGAGGCTAAGGAGCGCCTATTGCTCTTAGCCCTAATGTGTAGCTTAACATAAATCACATCAAATGGAAGCTACACATTAACCATACTTGCTTTTATCAGTATAGGGTTCTTTCACTTCGAGCTGTCGGATGGAAGCGAATTCCGCTCGTAGGATTTTAACTGCTTTTGCACGATCTATTCCATTTGCTTCGCAATAGTTGTCCAGGCTCATTTGCTTGCAAAGCAGTTTGTTTAAGATTGGTGTGCTTTCAAATTGTTTTAATTTGATGTCGTTGGAAAATGAACCATGAAGTTCGTATGCAGCTTCGATGGTCATTTTGATTAGAGTTATACAGGGAATTGGACGGTTGTTGCTTTCGACCAGTTTCAACGTGGCTATTTTTTGAAATGCCTTCGTCAAAATTTCTTCTGCACCGCTTTGCGTTGGCGAAATTTCAAGAGCGATGCCGTAAAGCAAAGCGCTATGGGTGTCATAAATTGTTTCGATATAGGACTCTTGCTTCACACAGATTTATTGAGATTAAGTTAAGTTAATAGTGCAAATGTCAGAATAATCAAAAATTTTGCTGTTATAAAATTTCTATTAAATCTTACACAATTCTCACATTTTACTAAGAGCGATATGTTTTCTGTGCTTGTTTTCCAGGCATTCATTCCCAATAACAAGCGCCATCCTTGAAACATTTCAAGGTACTAATTCAGCCCCCCCGACAGCCCCGAAAGGATGTGCGAAGGTCAACATCCTCTTGGTAATTGTTCTTGCGTATTCGGTCCAATCGTTGAAACCCTCGTCAGATGTTTGGGCAGATGCCGCCATTTCAATCGTGGATGCGCTGGGGTGCAATTTGGAATTCACCCTGCTAAACCTTGGTGCCTTTTCGACGGCAAAGCTGATTTTCGACCAATTGTCCATCTCCCAACTTGCATTTGTCTTATGCTGCGCAATACGGATTGAAAATAGGCACCCACTCCGAGGCCCAAGTCGGGGAAGCTGGGCAGAAAAGGCAAAACAAAAAAAGGGCGTGTCATTCCTTTGAACGACACAACCCTTTTGAGCTTGAAATTTACTCACCACGTATTGGTGCTTAAGAATAAAACATTTTAGCAGCCCTTGCTTTCGCCAGGCTGAATCGGATAAGCGTTGGCATAAAATGCCAAATGGCTTATCGTTTTAGAACCAACTTATAATACCCCTCGTTGGAACGAGAGGATTACAAGATAATAGGTGCTACCCACACAAAGTCATGAAAAACCATTTTCTTAAGCTGAATTGGGTGCACTCATTTATTCGATTCCTTATTTAAACTGAATCAAAGTTCCGATGTTCAATTCGTGAATCTTTTTATTTTTTCTGCGCAAAATCAGGGGTAGAACCAACATGAAGCCCATAAAGTGACACCTCGAAAGGGCCTTGCCAGTTGTGCAAATTTGCACAGGTGGGGCAGCTATTTCGAGGCGTCGCCTTATGGGCGGCATTTCACTTCAAACCCGACGTGAACGCAAATTTGGGAATCTCAAAATGCTTACTTTTATGGCTCATGACGGGTTAGCGTGAATTAAGATAAAACGCAATCCTCCGTATCGAGAGAGCGGGTTATCAAGCCCGCTGGTCACACTACTGGACATTTTTCACGCAACGACGCCACGCACGCAACGATGAAGAAAAAAAGCAGTGAAAATCAATGCGTTGCGAGCGTGGCGGCGTTGTGTGAAATAAAAATGTCCTGTAGTGTGAAACTTGGCCTGCCGAAGCTGGAATTTGTTACTGCCAAAGGCGGATTCAGAAAATCTCAACAGCTTCTCAGGCATTTATTATTCCCCAATAATTCAATTGCTCGATAAAATTGCTTAGTTTTGAGAAAAAAAAATGACAGGAAAAAACAAAAAGCAGTTCGGTGTGTGGATGGATTCACACAATGCGACCATCGCAGGCAGGGTGAATACAGTGGATGGAGACTTCATCATCTTGGCAGAAGTAGCCAATGCTGGCCCGGATGGCAATTCCAATGAAAATGCCTCCAACAACCAGGAAATAGCCCTGACACAAAAGTACTTTAAAACGATTGCGGACAAAATGACCAATATTGATGAAGTACACGTGACCGGGACAGGCCAGATTCAGGCCCAGTTCATCAAGTTCCTGGCCGATACACCCCAGCACAAAAATGCCGAGGCCAGCGAAAGCACTTCCAACAAGATGAGCGATGAACAACTCTTGGAATACATCACAGCGCATTACAACTAATCGCAACCCACCAACGCAAAAGCGGCTTTTGCAGCAATGAAATGCTGTTTAAGCCGCTTTTTTTTTGCCTACCCCGCTGCCCTCACTACTGGGCATTTTTCCCGCAACGCCACAACGCAAGCAACGATGAAGAAACAATGCGCTGAAAATTAATGCGTTGCGAGCGTGGCGGCGTTGCGTGAAATAAAAATGTCCAGTAGTGTGATTTGTACCTCCTTTTTTAACAATAAAAACTGCAAAACGGACTATCGCATTAAATCCTACGATTATTCGTCAGGCCAAAACGATGTTTGCGCACACCAAAACGAACACTAAACACACCAAAACGAACACTAAATACACCAAAACGGACTATCGCATTAAATTCAACGATTATTCGTCAGGCCAAAACGATGTTTGCGCACACCAAAACGAACACTAAACACACCAAAACGGACCATCGCATTAAACACCATCGTTATTCGTCCCGGCGAATTGGAGGTTGCCGACCGCAAAACGGCCTTTTTGACCGCTTATAATTGGCAATAAAACAGGCCGACCAAAGCATGTACCGTCATGATGCAATTAACAATCAAAATGGTACAAATATTGCTAAAATATATTTGACTTCCAGACTCCCCGCCTTCTCGATGGAAGTTGACCTTTAGTAGGCCGGACAGAGAAGACGCTTTTCTAAAATCATCCAGCAACATGGATAAACGAGTAACCGAAAGGATTGACAAGTTCAACATCATCAGCGCATTGTGCGCCAGCAGCCAAGACATCGTGGACAGCCTGCCCGCCTTCAAGGTCGGCGTGGCGTACCTCAACACCGAGAACGCCGCCGTTAAGCAATTGATGAAGTCGCTGCTGCTGCCCACCACGGGCGATGCCGAGGCCAAACGAGCAGCCAAACGCCATGCCGCCAGCCTGCTCGACCCCATCTGCGGGGCGCTCATGGGCTACGCCGACCAAATCAAAAGCCCGGAGCTAAGGGCGGCAGCCAACTTCACCGGGCCCACCATTGTCACAATACGGGACGAGGAAATGACGCAGACCTGCTACGCACTCGTTGACCTCGCCAACAAGCACATAGACGCCCTCAAGGACTATGGCTACACCGCCGAGGACACCAAGCTGGCCGCCGATGCCATTGCCGTGTTCGAGCAGTACAACCCCAAGCCCATCGAGGTCCGCTCCGAGGACAAAGCCGAGCGGGCAAACCTGCTCCAGCGCAGTTGGGCGCTCAACGCCTACGTCGGCAACCAGTTGAAGAACACCGCCAAGCGCTTCAAAATCACCCACCCCGATTTCCACGATAAGCTCATGAACGCCATGCGCAACCAGAACCGGGGCATCCGCCACAACGTCAGCGACGAGGAAAAGGCCCTGCGAAAGGCCAAACGGGAACAAGTGGCCGCCGAGAAAGCCGCCGCCAGGGCCGCCGCCAAGGAAGCCGAAACCCAGGCCCGCTCCGCTGAACTGAAGGCCCAAATTGATGCTATGGCCAAGGACACCAATACCGAAGCCAAACAGCTCAGTACGCCAACTCCCGCCGAGCAGAACGGCGTGCCGGTGCAATAAGGAAAGAACTTAATGATGATAACAGCAGCCCTGCCCCGGTGAAAGGGGGCGGGGCTTTTTTGTGGCCAGACTTTCCAGGTTTTGAAAACCTGGAAAGTCTTCTGGGAAAGATTTTAGTGCTGGCAAGTTGCAACTTGCCAGGCTCCGCTAGAACTCCTAAGCAGTGACTGCTTTCGGCAAAATACTGCGCTGGCAAGTTGCAAACTTGCCAGAACTAAGGGGGGAAGGGGCATACTTGAAGCAACTGGGGGAAAAGCTTGGGACAGCGGTATCAATTGTAAACTTCTAAAACTACGTATTATGAACTTACACTACCGAATTTATAGTTGTTGTAACCGAATTTATAGTTATTGTAACCGAAATTATAAAAAGCAAAAAGCATGAACTGAATACACTCAAATTGTGGCTTACAATAACGAATTATACTCGACACCAATAGGTTTTGTGCAAAGTTGAATTCATAAAAAGTGAGTAAGCAAGGTAAATTTGTGTTGACTAAAACATGAATCACCTATGCTTACCCTCAACATCAGTCCAACCGACATTGAGTTGGCAAAATA
>JANPLH010000137.1:0-8429 GCA_031426435.1 Saprospiraceae bacterium
TATTTTGCCAACTCAATGTCGGTTGGACTGATGTTGAGGGTAAGCATAGGTGATTCATGTTTTAGTCAACACAAATTTACCTTGCTTACTCACTTTTTATGAATTCAACTTTGCACAAAACCTATTGGTGTCGAGTATAATATCATTCGCAAAAATTGAACAATGAAAAAACTAAGCTATTGCGCTGCAATAATTTTCGGTGTCCTTCTGCTTGGTTGCGGAACGCACAAATCCATGACCGATAAAGGCTTTATCACGCTTTTCAACGGTAAAAATTTAGATGGCTGGGTGGGCAACAAGCAGTCTTACGTGGTGGAAAATGGGGCAATTGTGGTGAAGCCCGAAGGTGGCGGCAGTGGCGGCAACCTGTTTACTGAAGGAGAGTACAGCAATTTCGAGTTCCGCTTCGAGTTCCAACTGACGCCGGGAGCGAACAACGGCCTCGGCATCCATGCGCCTTTGGATGGCGATGCGGCTTATGTGGGCAAGGAGATTCAAATCTTGGACAATACCGCCGCCAAATATGCTGGCCTGAAACCTTACCAATACCACGGCTCTGTCTATGGCGTCATCCCCGCCAAGCGGGACTACTTGAAGCCCGTCGGTGAGTGGAACGAGGAGGCGGTCATCGTGCGAGGCCCGAAAATTAAGGTCATCCTGAACGGCACGACCATCGTGGACGGCGACCTGCTGGAGGCCAGCCAAAACGGGACGATTGACGGCAACGACCACCCCGGCCTAAAACGCAGCCGTGGGCATATCGGCTTTTTGGGGCATGGCGATGTGGTGCGGTTTAGGAATATTCGGGTAAAGGAATTGGGGGATTGAGCGTTTGCTGATGGCAGAAATTGCTATTGTGGAAAGCATTGGCTTTTTATGATTTTTGTAGAATTGTAGAAAACGATTCCGTATTATCGGATAATTTGTAATATTTTTGTACAAATTATCCGAATTTATGTACCAGAGAAAATCATTTGCGGCACTTGAAGCCCATCTTTCCAAGCCACAAGCCACCGTCATCACAGGGATGAGGCGAGTTGGCAAAACCACTGCCATTCGTTACCTGCTCGACAAAGTGGAGCACGCCAACAAGCTGTACCTTGACTTGGAGCGGATTGAATATCGCCATCTTTTCAATCAACCATCTTATGCTGATATTGAGCGTGGACTGGTGCAGTTGGGTATTGACTTTGCCGCACCCGCCGTTATTGCGCTTGACGAGATTCAGTTGGTGAAAAACCTGCCGAGCGTCATTAAAAGCTTGTATGATACTTATCGGGTCAAATTCCTCGTGACTGGTTCCAGTTCGTTTTATCTAAAGAACCATTTTTCGGAAAGCCTGGCGGGACGAAAGCAAATCTTTGAGCTTTGGCCATTGGATTTTCAGGAGTTTCTCGAATTTCGTGGCGCATGGAAACCACAAGCGGAGCTTGAAAAGCTACGACCTTTTCTGCGCACTTTTTATGATTTATATAGCCCTTTTTATGAGGAATACATCCGCTATGGTGGGTTTCCAGAAGTGGTGCTTTCTGCCGATAATAGCGACAAGGAAAACTACCTCTCTGATATCATCAATGCTTATATTGAGTTGGACATCAAGCTGCTTTCTGACTTTAACCAGTCTGATTCGCTTTATAAGCTCATGTTATTGATAGCAGGAAGAGCCGGTAGTAAATTGGATTATACTAAAATTTCCAGCATTTTGAGCATCAACCGCCACAAAGTGAAGGACTATATTTCATTGTTGGAATATACCTATTTCGTCCGGCAAATAAAACCAATTGCAAAAGGCATTGACAAGGAACTGACGAGCCAACCCAAGATTTATTTCACGGATACAGGCATCTTGAACAACCTTCAGAAGGGGCTTGCCAGTGGCCATATCTTTGAGAATGCCGTAGCCAACCAGCTTGCCCTGCTTGGCAAACTCAATTACTTTGAAAAATCAAAGAGCACGGAAATTGACTTCATTTTAAATGAAGCAATTGCATACGAAGTAAAGGAAATGCCAACGCCAAAAGACTTGAACAATTTAAAGAACAATACTGCCTCCATTGGCCTCCATGAATCCAGTTTGATAGGAAGGTACCCATCCGGGAGTGGCTTTGGCGATTATGTTTGGGGGGGAAGCATTTTCTGAAGCCCCACTGACCATTCTTTCACCCCCATTTTCCTGCCCTTCGTCGAAGCAAGCTACCTGTTCATCAAAAATATCTTGCAAAAGATACTACCTTGTATTGCATGGTAGCTTGCTATGTCGTAGGTTTGCATCATGAAAGACAATAGACGGGAGACATTAGAAAGTAGAAAGCGCAGAAAGATGGTGCAGTCACAAGTCTAAAGTCTAACATCTAAAGTCTAATTTCTACTAATACAATGAAAGTTCAAGGACTCTTAGACAATACAACCCAACAGATGCGGAAGGGCATTTTGGAGCTCTGCATCCTGTCCATCATCTCGGATGAGGGGGAGGCTTACCCGACGGACATCATCAAGCGGCTCGAAAAGTCGGAACTGATGGTGGTGGAGGGCACGATGTACCCCCTGCTGGCCCGCCTGAAAAGTGCTGGCCTGCTGGACTACACCTGGCGGGAATCGGCCAGCGGGCCGCCCCGCAAATACTACGCCTTGACGGACGACGGCAAGGAATTCCTCAACGGCCTCGTGACCAGTTGGCACCAACTGGTGAGTGCGGTCAGCAATTCTAGCCAAAGCCTATCGGCGAATTAAGTGGTGACTGGTGATTGGTAAATGGTGGTTGGAGCAGTCACTTCCCAGTCACTAATCACCAATCACTAATCACCAATTACCAAACTAACGAAATCAATTCATCTTACAATGACTAAGGTATTCAATATCAATCTCGGCGGCGTTCCCTTTACCATAGACGAAAATGCTTATGAGACACTCAGTAGCTATCTGAAGACCATTCATAACCATTTCCGTAGTTCCGAGGGCTATGAGGAAATCACCACTGACATTGAGGCCCGCATGGCCGAGCTGTTCCAGGAAAAAATGGGCAGCCGCCAAATCGTCTCATTGAAAGACGTGAACAGCGTCATCACCATCATGGGCACGCCCGCCGACTTTGGGGCCGAGCCGCTGGACGATGCCGCTACCGCCGACGAGCCGAAATCGGCCTTTGGCAAAAAATACAAAATCAAGACGGGCAAGCGCCTGTTCCGCAACCCCGACGAGGAGGTGGTGGGCGGTGTCTGCTCCGGCATAGCGGCCTATTTCGGCATCGCTGACCCGCTTTGGGTGCGCCTGGTGTTCATCCTGTTCACCTTTACGGGTGGCTTCGCAATACCACTTTATTTCATCCTCTGGGCCATTTTGCCGAAGGCAGAAAGCGCAAGCGACAAGCTGGCCATGCGTGGCGAGCCTATCAATGCCTCGAACATTGGCAAAATAATCGAGGAAGAGTTCGACCACGTTTCGAAGAAAGTGGTCGAACTGGGCGACGAACTCAAAAACGAGTTCAAGTCAAAAAAAAAAGGTACCGGCACGCAGCCTGATGACGACTCGTCGGAAGGTGGCAGCTCCAATGCGTCCACTGGCGGACATCAATTTAGGGCAGCTGCAGCCGAGGGAGCGCATGTACTGAGCGGCATCATCGCTACTGTTGGTGGCATCATCCGCATGGTGTTTGAAACCTTGGTGAAAGTCATACGGCCTGTTGGCTTCGCAATTGGAGTGGCGTTGGTAGTCATGCTGGTGCTGTTCTGGATAGTATCGGTGGGCGGCCTGTTCATGGGAATGCCGTTTTCGAGCTTCCTGCATCCGGGCTCCACCATGCTCACGACTTTGGGCGTGTTCAACCTCCTGATTTTCTTAGGAGTGCCGTTGCTTATGTTGGCATTGGGCGTGATGCGACTCTTCATGCGCACCAACTTCAAGCCCCGATGGGCGGCTGGCCTGTGGTTGTTCTGGTCGCTGAACCTAGTCAGCCTGATGTTCGTCGGCACTAAAACCGTGAAGGAGTTCGCCCACGGCGCTGATTTTAGCGTGGGGGCCAACAAGACCGACTTTGCACCTGCCGATACGCTGGTCATTGACTATGAAAAGAACCCCTTCGAGCGCAGCTTCATGCAGTTTGGCGATGGCCTTTTCATTTCCGATGAAAAACTGATTTCCGAAAATATCCGACTTAGGGTTGAAAAATCGGAGAGCGGGAAGTTCGAAGTCCTCCAGACCAATTTTGCCCGGGGCGAAGGCATGACGGAAGGCCAGCAGTTGGCCAGCAAAATCAACTACGAGTACCGCATCGAGGGCAACCGCCTTGTATTGCCAAGCTTCTTCGAAATACCAAAAGGCGAAAAATGGCGGGGCCAGCGGGTCAACCTGACGATAAAAGTGCCAGTCGGCAAATGGGTGCGCCCCGGCAACGAGTTCCACTGGAACGACCTCGACCTACAGGTGGACGAGCAATACTCCTTCCCTTGGTGGGAGAGCCAATATGCTTGGCTGATGGGCAAGGACGGCCTTTTCAACGCCGAATTTGCGAAGCAGCACGATGAAGCCGAAGGCAAAACTGACTTCATCGGCTTCACGAAAATCAGCCTGGACGGCGACATCATTCTCAACATCGGACAGGGCAGCGAATACAGCGTGAAATTTGCCGAAGGCCAAAGCAGTAACGACATGGTTGATATGCATCAAGAGGGCGATCAACTCATTATTTCGCTTCATGATAAACCAGATGGCAAATTGGAACTGGATATCACCATGCCCAACTTGACGGAACTCAACATCAATGATGGCGACAAGGTGAACATCCACGACTTCGATTTCGCAAACCTGAAAATCGTGAACAACGGCGAGTGCAAACTGGACTTCCGTGCGAACGTGAACAAGCTAGAATTGGTGCTCTCCGGCGACAACAAGGCCCAACTAATTGGCAACTGCAATTACCTGACTGCCACCCTTGACAACGAAGCCCGTCTCGATGCCGAGCAACTATCCGTGCGGGTGGCCGACATCACCGCCTCCAACGACAGCTGGGTTAAGGTTTCCGCAGCCGACACGCTTCACCAGCATATTGACGAGTCGAGCAGCCTGGTGTCCAAACTGAAAACTTCCGTAGTCATCGAGAAATAACCCTTCTGATATAGTAAATTAACTGCCATTCGAAGCGGGGGAGTCTTTTTATAAGGTTCCCCCGTTTTCTTTTGAATATCAATGGATTATGAAAAAGGTAATTCTATTTGTCGCAGTCCTTTCCTGCTTCGCAACGGTTTTGTCCGCCCAACAATCTAGCAAGGACGAAGCGCTATTCCGGGAGATTTACACGATGGACAGCCTGCTTTTCACGGCCTTCAACAACCGTGACGTGGCAGCCATGGGCAATATCTTCGACAAAGAACTTGAGTTTTATCACGATAAAACGGGGTTGACGGGCTATGCCAGGAACTTGGAGCTGCTCGGCGCAATGTCCAAAAATGCGAAGGCACCCACTCGTGAACTGATACGGGAAAGCATGGAAGTGTACCCCGTGCCGGACTATGGGGCCATTCAGTCGGCGTCGCACCGTTTTTGCCATTTGGAAAACGGCGTAATGGACTGTGGCACTTTTAAGTTCGTGCATATCTGGCAGAAGAAGAACGGGGCTTGGAAGCTTACCAGGATAGTGAGCTTTGACCATTAAAAAAGCCTGTGCCAAATTTCGTTGGCACAGGCTTTTTTAGCACCCAAAGGCAGCTGGTCATTTATCCACTTCCTTTTTTTCCGCCACCTTTTTCACCGTCAAACGGGCCATATAGTCTGCTGGATTTATTTTCTTGCCACTTTCAGGCTCTGGCGTGAGGTCATACATTTGAATCTTGAAATCGCCGACGTTGGCCGTAGTGGGCGTCTTGTCGGAGGGTTTCCTGACCAATTCAATTGGTGGCTGCCCCTTGCCATCCAAGGATACCGCAAATGTCGTTTTTACCTGCCCTTCCTGTATGCAGTTGACGAATTTTGGGCAGCGGGAATCCTCCGTTACTGCCGTAAATGTCAGCTTGAACTTGCTTTCAGGGATGACGGCTGAATTGCCCATCTTCAGTTCAAAAAAATCGCCGGGCTTGATGTTTATAAAGCTTGCCTTGGGCTTGTTGCTGCAAGCAGCGATAAGGGCCACACAGCAGAGTAAAAAGGAGATTTTGAGAAATTTCATTGTTTAGATTTTGAAAAATGGTTTGAAAATAATTGCAAACCAAACGAAAAATGGGATGGCTAATTGTTGACAAGTCAAATTCAATGGTTCGTGATGATTCTGGGTTCCCCAAAGGGGCAAGATAGGTTTCACGGAGTTATTGGCTCATTTACAAACGAATCGCATTTTTGGAACGTTTGGTTTTGCCAAATAACCGATTATAAATTGATTTCAGCAGACGCTCCCGTGAAACCTTAAACTTGAAACCTTAACGAACCATTGATTTACAACTCTCCAAATTTAGCCTCATAAGCATACAACGCTGCCCCGATGATGCCTGCATGGTTGAACATGGCAGCTGTGGTGACCTTCATCTTGGGGTCAATGTACTTGCCAAACTCCCCGAATTCGTTGCTGATGCCGCCGCCCAAAATAACGAGGTCGGGCGAAAGTATGCGGTCAATATGCAGCAGGTACTCGTTGAAGCGCTTGCCAAAACCCTCCCAGGTCATGTCGTATTTTTTGCGGGCGGTGTTGGAGACATAGTGCTCGGCCACCCAACCTTGAAGGAACAAATGCCCGAACTCGCTGTTGCGCACCAAATGACCATCGGTGAACAAAGCCGAACCCAGCCCACTACCGATCGTGATTAGCAGCACCGTACCCTTGTGTCCTATTCCCTTGCCGAAACGCATTTCGGCAAGCCCTGCAGCGTCGGCGTCGTTCATAGCGACGACATCCAGCCCTGTTTTTACGGAAAGCAAGGTCTCGATATTGGTGCCGATCCAAGCATCGTCAATATTGGCTGCACTGAAGGCAACGCCGTTCCTGACGATGGACGGGAAGCCACAGCCTATCAGGTTGCCTTCGTAGCCCGATTTTTTCACCAATTCCAACATCACCTCAGCCACCGCCGCTGGCGTGGCGGGTTTTGGTGTGCTCAATTTGATACGCTCCGTGACCAAGACCCCTGTTTCGAGGTCAACGATGGCACCCTTGATGCCAGATGCGCCTACGTCAATGCCGAGTATGTTTTTCGTTTGCATGAATTACCTTTTGATTTTCAATGAAATAATAAAAAGCTATATAGCGCTTGTTCTGATTTTCATCCCCTTCATCCCTTCATCCCTCATCCCTACTTTATCACCCTCACCTTCATTTTAACGTCCGTTTTTGGTCGGTCGCTGGGGTCGGTTTCCGAAGCTGCGATTTTGTCAATCACTTCGAAGCCCTTAACCACCCGGCCAAACACCGTGTAGTCACGGTCGAGGAAGGGTGTGCCGCCTTGCGAAAGGTAGGCGTCCCGTTGCTCCTTGGTGTAGCGGAAGCCTTTTCGGGCTTCTATCATGCTCAATTCCTGCTCGGTCTGGGCCTTGCCCTGCACGATGTAGAACTGCGAGCCGCTGGAGCGTTTCTGGGGGTTCACCTGGTCGCCTTGGCGGGCTGCGGAAAGGGCACCCCTCACATGTACCAGCGAGTCAACGAACTCGGCAGGAATCGTGTAGCTCGGCCCTCCGACGCCTAATTGTTGGCCGGGCTTGGCATTCTTGGAATCAGGATCGCCGCCTTGCAGCATGAAGCCCTCAATGACCCGGTGGAACAACATGCCATCGTAATAGCCCTCTTCGGCCAATTTGATGAAATTGTCACGGTGCTGCGGCGTGGCATTGAAAAGCTGGATGGTCATGGTGCCAAAGTCTGTTTCTATCTCCACCAAACAAGCAGCGGGAGCCGTCACCTGTATCACTTTTTGCATCAAGGCAGTCTTATTGCCTTTCTTGACGGTGAGGCGCACGGGGTAGTTGCCGCTCGTGCCATAGACATGGTTTGGCGCTGCCAAAACGGAGGTGCTGCCATCGCCGAAGTCCCATTCAAAGATGTGTGCGTACTTGGATAGGTTCTCGAACTTAACAGAGGCCGGTGCCACCAGGGCGTCTTCTGTATGGCTGAAATCGGCAATCGGTTTTGCGCAGGAAACGGCCATTGCCGCCAGGCAAAATGCGATTGAAATTTTTGAAAAATTGCGCATTTTTTGGTAATTGGTGATTAGTGATTGGTAATTAGTGTTGAATTTCAGAAAGTCGTGGTAGCCCCCTGTGTCAGAAAGTCGTGGTAGCTTTATATCAAAACAAAGCATGGCACGGACCACTATACTGGAGGAAAAAAAGTTCATTGAAACCAAAGCGGAAGAAGGATGGACAAGCCGGCAAAATGGTCAGCCTTGGCGGGCAGCGTTACTACCTCAAGGATGCCGTTCCGAAAACCCAGCTACAAATCACCTTTTGTAATGAGA
>JANPLH010000138.1:0-17030 GCA_031426435.1 Saprospiraceae bacterium
CATCGTCCACCACGAGCACATCAAACGCAATGGGCAGTGCCATTACGGTTTCGAGCATTTTTGCAACGTTTTCAAACTCGTTGTAAGTGGGGATGATGACCAGGTTTTTCGACAAAGTGGCAGCAATTTGGTAAAAAGGCAGAGGTGGCGCTCAACTTTGATGCGTCACCTCTGTCGTGCATTTGATGGCAAAATTAGGCATTTTTGGCAATCAAGCCTTGTTTGCCCAATATGCAGCTTGAATAATTTTCAAAAACGATACCGAAGACTAAAATTGAAATTAGAAATTGGAAATTATGAAATATTAAAAGCTCTCAAAGAGCTGCCGGGCATGCCTGCCAGTATTGGATTGCATGTTTTTTCCTTCGATAAAGTCGCTGCCTTGCAATTCGTTGGGAGCATCTTTGTACAATTCGATTTCCCACCGGGGGTTGTTGTTCTCACCTCGTGCAGTCGAGTGAAGGAGCACGTGGCCGTTGGTCGTCAACGAAGGGTTGTAGAATAGGAACTTGACGTTGTTCTGCCCAGTTTTGGGAAACTGGTTGTAAAACCAAATCTCGTAAGGTGGGGCGCTTGGGTCGTTCTCTTCGAAAACGGTGTTGTTGGGAGCACCATATTTTAGGAAAATATAGCCACGGTCGGTCTCGAAACCACGGCCAAAACCATTGGCAAAGCTATTGTCCACTTGACGGGCTACCTTCATATAGGCATTATACTGAGCTTCGGGATTGTTATGGTTTTCTTTTATCCAATAGCTAAAAAGGTATAGGCGCATGGCATTTTCGTTGCGCTCAGAGGTTATCATTTTCACATGCTCGCCATCGGTTTTGTCCACTTGCATCATAATGGCCTTCAAGCTGTACACCAATTCTTCCACTGATAGTTTGCCTACAAACTCGTCGTTGAGCGAGAGGTCACCAGTGGCTACGTCAAGCTTTGATACGTTTAAGTAGGGATTGCTCCGCTGGAAAGGAATGGAGCGCTTCGTCAGCAGTTCCCGGTTGCGGTTCCTGATTTCAATGACGAGGTTGTAATTGCCCGTTGGTAGCGATTTGATGTCCACTTTATGCACGGAAACATCAATAGGCGCTGGTTGTTTGCGCTTGTTGAGAACGGAAATTTTCTCTTCCCGGTCCTTTGTGTCTGCATCATCTATGAAAATGGTTTGGAGATAATCTCCACCAATGGCCTTGTCCGTGTTATAAACTTCAAAATAGAATAATATCAATTCATCGGTCTTAGCGAAGTAATTCGTCGGCATTGGCTCAAAAATATGGCTGCCCTTTGCCATTGGATTCACTTCGGAACCCGGTCCGGCGTCCTTGATGGAAGCCAGCAATTCAACATCGGAAATGGCAAGCGCATCGGCCTGATAATCCATCTTGAAATTGGAATGATACTTCTTGGCGCTGCCAGGATTCAACATGTCTTCGATGGAGACTTCGATTTGGTAATCCCCATTTTCAAGTACATAGCGCTTCATGTCCACAAAGTCAATGGGTTTTTCCGTCGTTGGGCCGCTCAGTCGGTATTTGTCGAACTTGATCACTTGATCGCCTTGTGTAAATAGAATGACCACATCAAGCTTGGCTTGCCCTTGGCCTGCCTCCAAAGGCGATAGGCCAACGCTTTGACCAAGCAAATGCAAATAGACCTCTATGTAGCCCTTTCCCTGGTTTTGAAAAGTGGCGTAAGAAATGCTGGCATCAACCATGGGCTGGGCAGCAAGAAAGGTGGGGAGTGCAAAGCACAGGAGGAATTGAATCAAGTTTTTCATGCTTAATATTTTGAAATGAAGGCTTTGGACGCTTTCAACGAACTTTCTAAGACTGAAGTTTAAATAGATTAGACATTTGATTCACTATAAAGTTTGTACTGTGAATACATGAACACCAATATAATTTAGCCGCATAAACGCTTAATTTGTGGCGCTATCTATTGACTATATTCTATTGTCTAAAGTCTTTTAGCTAAAGTCTTTCAAGACAGGATTTCGAAAAACGTTGAAAGTTACGCAGTTTTGACCAACCTGTGAAAAGGTTGTGCTTCCAAAGTTCATCAAAAAACAAGTTTTGCAACATGGATTTCAAAGAATTCTTAAACCTGAACATTACGATTGGCAGTTTTAAGCTCACGGTCTCGCACCTACTGATGGCACTTTTTATCTTGTTTGCCGCAAAACTGCTGATTTGGGCCATGAAGCGCATCTTGCTTGACCGCTATTTCCGCAAACGCAAGGTGGACAGCGGTCGGCAGTTGGCTTTGAAGCAATTTTTGAGTTATATCATCTGGGTCATGGCCGTGTTTGCCATCCTGGAATTGTTCAATATCAGTTCCATGATTTGGGCCAGCTCCGCTGCACTGCTGGTGGGCATCGGTCTTGGCTTGCAGGATACTTTCAAGGACATCATCTCCGGCATCATCATACTCATGGAAGGCACGGTGGAGGTAGGCGATATTTTGGAAGTGGACGGCTTGGTAGCCAGGGTGGTGAAGATAGGGCTGCGCACTTCCAAGTTGGAAACCCGTGACAGGGTGAGCATACTCATTCCCAATTCCAAATTAGTAGTGGACAAAGTGACCAACTGGACGCACGACGAACACCCCACTCGTTTCAATATCCGGCTCGGAGTAGCTTATGGCTCAGATGTTCCTTTGGTCGCTAAATTATTGCAAGCAGCAGCCAACACGCATGAAAAAGTATTAGCCGAACCAGCTGCAACTGTTCAGTTCAAGAACTTCGGCGACTCTGCATTGGAGTTCGACCTCCTGTTTTTCAGCAGTGAATTTTTTGGCATTGACATCGTTAAAAGCGATATCCGTTTTAGCATCGAAAAACTGTTCAGGGACAATGGCATCGAAATCCCGTTCCCTCAGCGGGATGTTTGGGTCCGGAACCCAGAGGCCTTTCGGGATTCGGCCTGACTTTTTTCAAAACCCATTTTCGTCATACTTAAACACCTTCCCTGCCGTCGAAAGCGGCCAATCATCAGTCCGAAAAGGCGAGGCAGGTAGCCCATCTGCGTTGTACAAATCCAATGCCCCCGGATTGTCCGCCCAAGCGTAGCGAACCGCCACGGGTTGCTTTATTTTCGGTGAAAAAACGATGACCTCGTTGCCTTCAATGTACGCCATTGCCCATTGAAATTTTTTGTCCGCTCCTGCAATGAAGAAGCCCCGCAGAAAGCCAAATTTGTCCTTGGACACCACGCCACCGCCCAAAGAAGTAAAGGAAATCCTGACCTTTTCGCCTTCCGTTTTCATGGATTGGAAAACGGGGCCGGAATGCACGACGACTTCCCCATAAGCGATTTTCCGGGCAGCCAAGCCCAGTCTATTGCCCACTTCCTGCTTGTTTTTAGGATGAATATCGTTGGCTTCGCCAATGTCTATGGCCGTAGCAATGGCGGTATTCGGCAAGGCCAAGGCAGCCATTTGCGAAGCACGAAGCTCCGCCCAATTGCTCTCATTTGGGGTGGCCTGCTCTGGGTTGTAGTTCGCCAATTGCACCACGAGGAAAGGGAAATCGCCCTGCCCCCAGTGTTGCCGCCAGTCCTTAATCATGGCAGGTAATAGCGCTGCATACTCCTCCGCCCGCTCCGTATTTGACTCGCCTTGGTACCAAATGGCACCCTTTATCGCAAATGGTTGAAGAGGTGCGATGCCACCATTATAAAGAAGTGTCGGGTGGGTAAAAAAACTGCCGTTTGGCACCTTTGGCTTTGGGAATTTGGCAGCTTCAATCTTCACGCCGGGCTTGTACTTCCATTTGCCGTTGAGGATGGGATTGCCCCAAAAAGCGTTGGTGTACATGCCGCCCTTGCCTCCCACGTCAAAGATTCGGACGACCAGCACATTGCCTTTCGGTTTTAAAATATCGGCTTTGAAAAAGTAGTTCCGCCAATTCCGGCAGCCAAAGCTTTCGCCAATTTTCACGCCGTTCACCCAAACGATGTCGTAGTCGTCAATTTGATTCAAGGCGATGTTGTAGCTGTCGCCCTTGAATCCCTGCGGCATGTCAAACTCCTTGCGGAACCAGACCGAACCGTCGTAGTCGGTCAGTCCGGCATTCTCCCAAAGGTTCGGGATTTCGATGTCCTTCCAGCCGGAAATATCGGTGGCGGGGTCCTGCCAGTCTTGGGCAATGCCGGGGTCGTTTTTGAGGTAAAAATCGGCGTCCCATTTCTTGCGGAACACTGCCAAATCGGCATTCAACTGCTCAAAGTTTTTGCCGGAGGCCAAATTTTTGTCCAACACATCCTTGAACTGTGGAAACTGTTTTAATGCCCCTGCGCTCATCCAAGTTTCGATGGAGGTAGCACCTAAATTGCTGCTAATCAAGCCAATGGGCACTTTGTACTGCTCGTGCAAATACCGCCCAAAGCAATAAGCTGTTGCCGAAAAACCGCCCACCGTTTCCACGGAAGCCGTTTGCCACCAACCGTTTTTCACGTCTTTCTTAGGCAAATAATCGAGGTCAAACCAAACGCCGAAATAGCGGATGCCCTGTGCATTGTCCCGCACGGAATCTGGCTGGATGCCAAGCTCCCGTATGGTAAACTGCATGTTCGACTGGCCGCCGCAAAGCCATACTTCTCCGAATAAAATATCTTTTAAAACGATGGTGTTTTTGCCCTTTACCGTCATTTCAAAAGGGCCGCCAGCAGCGTGGGGAGCGAGGCGAAGCTGCCATTTACCGTCCTTCCCTGCCTTTGTTTTGAGGGTTTGCGCTGCAATGGATACGGTTACCAATTCGCCTGGTGCAGCCCAACCCCAGACTGGTAACTCCACGTCCCGTTGTAGCACGGCATGGTCGGCGAAGAGCTTGGGTAGGGTGACATCAGCATTGGCCCATTTGCCGAAGGCGAAAAGGAGGAGGGTAAAAAGGATGGTTCGTTTCATTTTTTATGTTTTAAGCTAATTCAAATGAGCAGCAAAACTTGGAAACATGATTATGATTGGCAATCAAGGTGCAGCGCACCGTTAATATTTGTAGCTCCGAACACAATATCGCTCAAAGGTGCAGCGCACCGTAATATGACCTTGTGCTATGCTTGAATTATTACTCCAAGAATTTAGTATGTGCAAACATACCGACTTTGCCGGGCGTTTTCCCTACTTTTACCCAAAAAGAAACAAACTCGATTTCACATGAAAAATATCAAATCCAACAGCCTGATTTCCAAAGGGTTAAGCCTATTTTTACTTTTTGTTATCTCAAGCTGTGGCCAGCAAACAGGGCAGTCCCCCACGCCATCCTCCACCAACGATGGCCAAATCGAACGGGTCACCGCCGACCCCGCTTGGGACAAACTCCTCACCCGCAACAGTGGCTGGTTTGGTGGTGATGGCATTTTCGCTGTGCCGATGGACGGCGCTGAATACCTCCATGCGACGGACAAGACCAAAACCCTTTTCTTGTTCAGCGACTCCGTCATAGCGGACACGGTTGGCGAGACCATTGAAAAGAAGGATTTCAAGATGGTTCACAACTGTGTCGCCTACTTAGACGGTAGCGAGCCTGACCCGTCCAAGTTCAAATTTTTCATCAACAAAGACGAGGAAGGCAAGCCCACCTCCCTTTTTGTGCCCAATACGCCCAATGCTGGCCCCAAGGATTATTACTGGCTCGGCGATGGCTTCGTCAACGTGGAAATGGACAGTACGCTGTATATCTTCGCCTACCCTGTAAAGGACACCATTGTCCCCGGCAGCTTCTTTGAATTTGAACAATTGGGCGTGAATATCATTGCCATTCCCAAAGGCAGCAAGCCGCCGTTCAAAGAGCAACGACAAATGGAAACGCCCTTCTTTTTCCCGATGGAAAACTGGAACAAAGTCACGATGGGCAGCGGCGTTTTGGTGAACACAGCATGGGCGGGCGCTCCAAAACCGGATGGCTATATCTACATCATGGGCGTCGGCGGCACCAATAATGGGCTAGTAGTTGCAAGGGTGAAACCCGAGGAATTCGAGCAGTTTGGCAAATGGGAGTTCGCCAAAGGCGCTGAATGGACGACGGATTACCTAAAGGCCAAGCCAGTCACCCGCTACGCCTCAAACGAACTGAGCATGAGCCCGATGGCCGATGGGCGATTCATTTTGGCGCACCAAGTTTCAGGCATCGAAAACGAGGTTGGTGTACAAATTTCCAAAAGCCCAGCGGGGCCATTTTTCCCCATGCACAAGGTTTGGAAATGCCACGAATGGGAGGCTGACATGGACTATTTTTCCTACAATGCCAAGGGCTTTCCGCACCTCTCCAAACCGGGCGAGTTGCTCATTAGCTACAACGTAAATTCGTTTGATTTCTGGAATGATATTCCGAAGGAGCCGAGGTTTTGCAGGCCGAGGTTTTTTAGGTTGAAGTTGTAGTGGAGCTATTCCCTCTTGCTCCCCGCAATCGTAATCCCCAAACCCCCATCAATCCGCACGGCCTGTCCGGTGAAAAACCTGCCGTTTTCGCCCGCCAAAAACAGGACCAGTTCGCCCACTTCTTCGGGTGTGCCAATGCGTTTCACGAGGTGCATGTCCACGCATTCCTGATAGACTGCCTGCGGGTCAGGTGAGAGCTGAAAAGCATCCCGCAACATCGGCGTGTCAATGGTGCCAGGGCAGACGGCCATGCAACGGATTTGCGGCGCATAGTCCACGGCAATGCTGCGGGTAAGGCCAAGCATGGCAGTCTTGGAAGTTGTGTAGGGCGCTACGTTTTGCTGAGAAATAAATGCCTGAACGCTCGAAACGTTAATGACCACACCGCTGCCGTTTTTTAGCATAAACGGGATGGCATGTTTGGCACAAAGAAAGGCGCTTTTCAGGTTGACGTTCATCACCAAATCCCATTCTTCTTCGCTGGTTTCCGCCACCTTTGAGTAGCGCTGAATGCCCGCATTGTTCACCAAAACATCAATGCCGCCAAAGGTTTTGGCCGCTTTTTCCATCGCCGCTTTCACCTGTGCTTCTTTGGAAACATCGCATTGGAGGAACAACGCCCGCTCGCCCAGTTCATCTGCCAGTATTTGCCCCAGCGGGTCGGTATCAAGGATGACGACATTGGCATTTTCCCTATAAAAAATACGGCTGCAAGCGCCGCCGATACCTTTTGCGCCGCCCGTGATGATAGCGGTTTTGTTGGTGAATGACATTTTTTATGCTTTTGGCAATTGGTAATTGGCTGTTCGCAAATGACCGTAAAGCCAAAAGCCAACAGCAAATTGCCAACAGCTATAAATGCGACGCTAACGCCAGCCCCCTCACTCCCACATCAATTTTCGTGATATGCCAGCGACCGAGATTGGCGGCAAAAAGTTGGTTCAGTTTCTCCCCGCCGAAGGCGATATTCGTCGGGTTGGACAGGGTGTGCGCTTCCCAATCGTCAATCAGCACCGAAACTTCCTGATCGGGGGTCACTTTATAAATCTTGTTGGGCGCATAGCAGGAAACGTAAAGGTTGCCCTTGGCATCGAAGGCCAGCCCGTCCGGTACAGATTCTGGGAGGGTACAAAAAAGGCTGCGCTCCCCTGCCCTTCCATCGGGTAGAAAGGCGATGCGCTCCACACCAGGGAGGAATGAGACCGCCACGTACAGGTATTTTTCCTTTGGCCCCATCGCCATGCCATTGGCAAAATTGAAGGGGCCTTTCGACCAGATTTCACCGACCCCATCGGGCGAAAACTTCAGCAACTTGCCGTTCACCTGTCTAAATGCACCGCTCTCGCTGACGTAGAGGTTTCCCTTTTTGTCAAAAACGGCGTAGTTCGGAATATTGAATTTATGGCCTTCTGCGCCATCGGCGAACCGTTCCAGTTTCATCGTTTGCAGGTCGAGCCGCCAGACACATTTTTTGCCTAAATCGCAGATTGCCAGCCATTTAGCGCTAGGACTAAAAGCTAATCCGAGGATAAAGCCGCCCGTATTGGCGACCTCCTCCACCTTTTTTCCGTCAGCGGAAATACGGTAAACCTGGCCAGCCTCGCCACCTGCCCAAACCGTCCCATCTGGGTGTACTGCGACACATTCCGGGTGGTCGAGGCCATCCGCGAAAACGGTGGATTTTGAAAGGAGTGGGTGCATTTTTTTAATGATGAATGATAAATGGTGAATGATGAATCGTGGAATCGAAGCAGGATTCCCATTGCAGCAGCGCTGCGAAATATTTGTAGTCTTGAGCAAATTGATCGCATTCGAGGTGCAGCGCACCGGAATATTACGGTGCGCTGCACCTCAAAGGAAAAATGTTCGTGCAACTACAAAGATTTCGCCCCTAAAGGGGCTGGCAATTTGTGGCTTATCCTTTGAACTCATCCTTAAAGCCTGAGGCTTCCAACCTCGTCGTGATGACCTCCCCCGCCTCCAATTTCAACCATTCCCCGGCGTCAATGCTGTCCTGCGGGTTGGGTCGCCAGCGGTTCGTCCAGGGTTCGAGGGCAACGGCGTAGGTACTGCCCCACCAAGGGGCGTCTTGTGTGGCGTAGCGCTCCTGCCAATACCAGACGTGCTTGAAAATACGGGCGTCCCAGCGAACAGCAAAACCGACGTTTTTTTCCTCGTTTTTCAAGGCATAAAAAGCAGCGTCATCGAAGCCCGAAAGGTACGCCAAATCACTATAAGCTGGTGCCGATTCCGGGGGGATAATACTGGCATCGTCTTCCATACCATTGATATTCAAGGCGTTAGGAAAAACGCTTTCCACACCCGATTGGAAACGCCGATTGGGCGGCATCAGCGGTTCAGCCAAAAAACTACGGGCATTGGTGGTGATTTTCGCGCTTTCTTTCAGAAACGGCAGACCGAATGCGATATGGTGCCCCCATGAAATATCGAGGTGGGTGGCAGATTCATTCGTCAGTTTTTCATCTATGAAAAGCGTCGCTTTGCCCGCTTCCAACGTCAGCGTTTTTTCAATCAAAATTGGCACCCGAAGCGGGCGGGTCCAGAGCTTGACGGAGACTTTTCCGGGCGAATTTTCCAAGATGGCATGCTTCCAAGGTGTGAGGGAAACCTCGCCGTGCTGTCCCAGCGATGCGCCACGGTAATTGAACCCAGGGCTATTCGGTAAGACCTCCTGCCAGCCGCCATAGTAGTAGTCCTCGAACTGGTTGTCGGTGCTGCGCATTTGCGAAAAATCGAGGTTTGGGTTCAGGATGCCTTTGGACAAACGCAGCATGAAATCCACGTCCTTTGGCTTGTACCGGAACTCAAAAATATCGCTGCCCCGCCCCGCCAAAATGCCGATGCGCAGGTAGTCGTTTTCCATCCAGACGACGTTCATGCCGTTGAGCGTCCAGTCGTCGGAGATGGTGCATTTGCCAGTTGGGAAAGGTATCATAATGATATTTGGCTGTCAATAACGGATTTTAGTGGTGGCATCTGATTGACGATTGTTGACTACATGATTACATGATTGTTGATGGAATGGAAGAAATGCAATTGATGATGGTTTAAATCGGCAATTTTTCAATCAATCCTCAGCCATCACATCAAAAATCAAAAATCATGTAATCAACAATCGTCAATCAAAAACAGGCATCACTAATTTCCAATTTCCAGCGCCTGCAGCACCCCCCGCATATACCCCAGCGCAAACGCCTTGCCCGCATGCCAGGGCGCAGCGCAGCTCATTTCGGGGGTGTGGTCGGGGATGATGACGCCGTCGAAATTGTTTTTTTTCAAAATGCGCAAGGCCCGAACCATGTCAATATCGCCCTCGTCCACGAAGGCTTCCCGGTAGTTCGGAACCTTGCCCACCACGTTTCGGAAGTGGATATAGCCAATGTTCCCGGCGGCAGAATGCTTGTCGAGCAGGGCGAAGAGGTCGCCGTCCGGCATTTCCTGCAAGGCACCCATGCAGAATTCAAAACCATTGGCGGGGCTTGGCGATAATGACAGCAAGCGCTCGTACTCGGTATGGCTGTAAAACAAACGTGCCGTGCCTCGCATCTCCGGCAGCGGCGGGTCGTCGGGATGGGCGACGAGGCGAACGCCACACTCCTCGGCGACGGGCAGCATTTCCGCCAGAAACCACTGCAAACGCTGCCAAATCTCTTCCCTCGAAACGGGGGCGACCGTGCGGCCGTTCGCTTCCGTATCGTAGGTCATGTTCCAAACCATGCCGTTGGGGATGGGCGTTTGGGCGTCTATTTTATTTTGGTCAAACACGACGGACATTGCCTCGCCCCGACCTGCCGGAGCGGGCGTCCATCCCCAGACCCCCGCCAAGCTGAAATAGTAGCCCATGACCGGAATGCCCGCTTTGCCGATGTTGCGCAGCATCCATTTCAAGTCCTCGATTTGTTGGCGTTTTTTCGGGCCGTCGAGCAGCACGTCATACCAGTGCGCCGGGTCGAAGTTCTCGATGGCGGCCCAGGTGAGGCCATGCGACTCGATTTGCTTTTTCAGGGCAAGGAGGTCGTCGAGCTGCCAAAGCTTGCCCTCGTTGTGGGTGACACCCCAACCGCCGAGGTAGTTTTGGGTAAGGGTCGGGTTGTCGCCGCCCTTCACATAGTCCACCAACTGCACGACGATATGCGTTGCGCCACATTGCTTCGCAAAGCGGAAATTTGCGTCGTTCAGCAAGCTTTTGTAGAGGCCGAGGCCGAGGTTTATCATGGAGCGAATGTAGGGATTGATTGCGAAAAATCTGTCAAACAACTGACATGAATTTCCAGTATGTTCAAACAAAGTGCGTATTTTGCATCCAATGCTCCACGGAGCCAATAAATGCTATTTTCATGCGCAATCCATGCCTGCAATCTTTAAGTGTAATTTTCCTTTTTGCCTTGTCGGCAATGGTCCTCCTCCCCGCTTGCAAAGACGAATCCGACGACTTCACCTCCGGCAATTTCTACCCCATTGACCCCAACGAAGAAAACCCGGAAGAACCCGGCGACAGCACCATCGTCGTTGGGCCGGACAGCTGCTGGGAGGCACCCATTTCCGTGAAATATGCCACCGATTTCAACCAACTTTTCACACGGTACAGCGGCTGGACGGGCGGCGATGCAACTTATTCCATCCCCTTGCCCGATGGGCGGACGCTATGGCTGTTTGGCGACAGCTTTATCGGCACGGTGAACGCCAACCGCAGCCGACCCGGCGGCAGCTTCGACCGGAATGCCTTCGTGGTGCAGGATGGCAACGATTTGACCACGCTGACGGGCGGTTCGACGGCCTTCGTCGAGCCTGCCGATGCGGGCTGGTGGTATTGGCCGGGACATGGTCATGCCCACGGCGACACGCTCCAAGTCATACTTTTCGGCTTTAAATCAACGGGCAGCGGCGCTTGGGACTTTGCCTACGCCAGCGTGGACGTAGCGACTTTTCATTTGCCGGATTTCACGCTGCTTTCCATCGAGCGCAAAATAACCGACCCTGCCACCAACTACGGGGCGGCCATTTTGAAAGACGATGGCTACTTGTATCTCTACGGTTCGGAGAAGCAGGGTTTTTCAAAATTCCTGCACACGGCGAGGGTGGCCGGGGATGATTTGAACGGCGAATGGGAATATTTCGACGGCACTGGCTGGACGACCGACCCGGCACTGAGTGCCCGGCATTTTGCCAATGTTTCTGATGAATTTGCGGTGTTCAAGCATAACGACCGCTACTATTTGCTGACGCAGCACCATATCCTCGGTGGCGAGATTTATATCTATGATTCCCCGAATCCGGCCAGCGGTTTTGACCATAAACGAACGGTTTACTGTACGCCACAATCGCACGAGGGCAATCTTTTCACCTATAATGCCTTTGCCCATACGCAGTTTTCCAGCGGCGGAGAACTGCTGGTTTCCTACAATGTGAACAGCAGCGTCTTTGCCGATTTGTTCAGCAATGCGGACAATTACAGACCGTATTTTGTGCGGGTGAAGGGGTGGGAGTGAACGGCGAGTTTGCATGTTTACAAGGTGCAGCGCACCATCAATATTTGTAGCATTGCAATTTTAGCAGACGTTCAGGTGCAGCGCACCGAAATATTTCGGTGCGCTGCACCTTCGGCCCGTGTGCTTGGGCGTTGCTACAAATATTTCGCCGCTCTGTGGCTTCATATGGGTGCATTTCAAAGTTTCGCATTGCTTCCTGAAAACCCGGTGATGCTTGTCAGTAAAGGGTATCGAAAAGCGAAGTTCTGAAATGCACCCCTTCATATCCAATCATTTATTCCAATGAAACAGCACTATGTGTATTTTTTCTGCCTGTTTTTCTTGGGCTGTAGTGTAAAACCTGCTGCTATTTCCTCCCAAAAAGAACTCAAATACACCGTCGAGGCAGCGCCCGAATGGACGAACCTGTTCTATCGGAAATCGGGCTGGTTCGGGGCGGATGGCATCTTTTCTATTCCATTGAGCGGCGTGGACAAGGTGGGGAATATCGGCAACCAGGAAACCTTGCTGCTGTTCAGTGACACCTATATCGGCGAGGTGGAAGGCAACAAACCCAAGCCTGGCAATGTGATGGTGAACAACACAGTGGCCATCGTGCAGGGCAATTCGGCAAACCCAGACAGCATCCAGTTTTTTTATAAAAAGGACAAAAACGGCGCTCCGCAAACCTTTTTCGTGCCGCAGAACACGGGTGGGGCGAAGCAGCATTTCTGGCTCGGCGATGGCTTCGTGAACCGGGAGCGGGACAATACGCTCTACCTGTTTGCCTACCATATCCAGGTGACGGGCGAGGGCGTTTTCGATTTCAAAGAGCCAGATGTGTCGCTGATAGCAGTGCCCGCCGAGGGGAGCAGGCCACCATTTGCGAAGCAAAGACAAATAAATACGCCGCTGCACATAATGCTCCCAGCGGTGGGCGAAGGGAATTTTGGGGCGGGTATTTTGGTCAATACCAAGTGGTCGGGCGCACCGCAGCCGGACGGCTATGTGTACGTTTACGCCTGCATCGGCAAAGACAAAAACCTCGTGGCGGCAAGGGTGAAGCCGAAGGATTTCGAGGATTTTACGAAGTGGAAATATTGGGATGGGATATCATGGACGCCTGATATTCAGCAACTTGCGCCGATTACGAACGCTGTTTCCAATGAACTCAGTGTCACTCCACTGCCCGATGGCAGGTACGCCCTGATTTTTCAGGTGATGGGCTTGTCCGATAAAGTTGGAATGAGGATTGGCGACAGCCCGGTTGGGCCGTTTGGTGAAATCAAGGAAATCTGGCGGACGCCGGAAGCTGACCAGGGGCTTTTTTGCTACAACGCCAAGGCGCACCCTAACCTCTCGAAGCCCGGCGAGCTGCTCATCAGCTACAACACGATTACGCTGGACTTTTGGAACGATATCCAAAAGGATGCGGGGATTTATCGGCCTCGGTTTATCAGGTTGAAATTTGGAAATTAAGAAATTGAGAAATTGGAGCAGTCATCCAATTTCCCAATTTCCTAATTTCTCAATTTCCATGCTTATTTCGGCTGCGCCGACCAATCAAATTTCCAATCCCAAACCACACAACCGAAGACGGTCAGGTCAATGGTCTGTGTGGATTTGATGGAGGAGGTATTGAAGTCCGTCAGTGAATAAACTTCACTCCGAACATCAGCGGGATCAAATGCATTGACAGACATAAGCGTCAATTCCGATTCATTAGCGTTCAAGCTCCAAGTAGTAGGAACTACAAAGCCATCGAAATCGCAAGTGCCGCCACCGGTACCAGTCACAGCTCCAAAATTGAGTGTGTAAGTTCCATCTGCGTTGAAGGAGTAGTAGTTGTCCTTTTCGCAGTCAAGGATTTGCTCCGTTTCAGGGTCGCTGTCGAGGCATTTTCCAAGCTTCGATTTCCAAAGCCAGTCAAAAGTCGTCAGCAAGTAAGAAGCACTTGGTTCGGTCGTGATGATGAAGTCAGCGCTGCCAGTTTGGCCTTCGTTGTCTTCGGCGGTGAAGTTGAAGCGGACAGGCGTAGTAAGGCCTTCGGCAGACAGCTCGTAATCGTGAGAATGCGACAGGTCGGTGAGAACCTCAGTGCCGTTGGTGCCGAAATTGGGATCAACAGCAGTCCCAAGGTACTTAGTAACTCGCAATTCTTTCAAGCCTTCAGGAGCTACCACCGTAGCAGTTACAGTGGCTACATCGCCAATCTTTCCACTGAAAGTAGCATCAGAAAGGGTAACGGTAGGGGCCGGCTTAGGGTCATCCTTGTCTTTGCAGGAGCTGACCAAAAACACCGTGGCGAACAATAGACCTGCTACGAGCAGGTGCAGAAACTTTGTGTACTTCATTTTTAAAAATTTAATGATGAATTATGTGAAAGTAGACTAAAAACAGCATCGGAAATGCCAATGCCTGTTTTATTTTTTTAAGCTAAACGCTTGATTCATAGTTGTTTAAACAAGACTGCCTTTGTTTCAAAGACCCTTATTCCACTGCCATTCACCCCAACCAAAAGCAGTCCATTACCCGATTTTCGTCGTACCAGCGCCAAGTCTTTTACGACCCCATTCACATAGAAACCGCTGCTTTGAGCGGGTTGGGGGTGGAAATCGCCAGTGCCATCTCCAACCAATAGCAGGCCGTGCGAGGCATCGAGTTGCCCAGTCGTCAAGTCGAATGCGTGGGAGTTTCCGGCTACCAGAATGTCCGTAAGAAAATCGCCATTGAAATCTCCGCAAAGCGTGGCGTTGATGGGTGCAAATTGTGCTGCTGTTGGCAGCGGTTTCGCTGTGAAACGTCCCCCTTTTTCATTGATAAAAATCGCCGACTGCAAACTGTGGCAAACCCTCCGTTCTGCTTCCGCCAAGGCTTTTCCCCCAAAAACCGCCACCACATCGGCTGCGGCGAATGGGGCGTAGCGGGGGTATTTTTTTTCCAAGCCGTGAATTTGTGCAAGCAACTCGTCCCGCTGGTGCGTGGGCTTTTCTTTTCCTTCGGTAAAACGGCAGAGGATGCCCTCCCCGCTGCCATTGCCATCAAAATCAGCGGAATAAATGGTCATTGGCGCTTGTGCTGATGCCTTGTACCGGGAATTGAGGCCGTGGTTGCCGACCACCAAATCCAAGTCGCCGTCGTTATCCAAGTCGTTGATAACCAATGAGTTCCACCAACCATTTGAGTTAGGAATGAGGGATGAGGGATTAGGAATGAGTTGGCCGTGCTCGTTTTTAAATATCGTGACGGGCATCCACTCACCCACTAGCACGAGGTCGGGAGAGCCGTCGTTGTCCATATCGGCCCATTGCGCAGCAGTAACGATGCCCAGTTTTTCCAAACCTGGCAAAACGCTTGTGGTCACGTTTGTAAACTTGCAGCCTGCCCCCGTGGGGCCGTCATTGCGCAGCAAGTAACTCCGGGCGGGCATGGGGTAGCTCCCCGGTTCCGCACTTCCCCCCACGAACAAGTCAAGGTCGCCGTCACCGTCGTAATCGGCTGTTGCTGCGCAATGGCTGGGGGTGTGCATTTTGGGAAGGGCAGTTTTTGCCCAGTTCAGGTTCCCTTTTCCATCGTTCAAATAAAGGCGGTCCTGATAAAACGGGCTGCCCGCTTCCCATTCGCTGCTGCCGCTCACGACGTAGAGGTCATTTTTGCCATCGCCGTTTGCATCGAAAATCAGGGCGGCGGTATCCTCAGATTCGCTGCTTTCAGTCAGGTCTTTTTGGGCAAAATTGCCATCTGGTTTTTGGTAAAAAATGCGGCCCGCTTGCCTCTTGCCGCCACCGACATAAAAGTCCTCCAAGCCATCGCCATTGAGGTCGCCCGTGGCGATGGGTGGGCCGTTTTCGGAGAAGCCATGTGGCAAGAGCGGCTGGGATTTAAAGTCGTTGAAAAGCAGTTCTTGGTGGGTGAAATCAATGCCGTGCTGGCCGGTAACGTCTTGCATGAGGGCAAGTGGCGCAGGATTTTCTTTTGGTGAAAATGGCCGGGCATCCGCCTGTTTCAGGGTCAAGGTTTGATTAGCAGCAATGCCCGTCAGTATTTGCCGCTTCCCATCATTCCAGCGAATTTCAAGTGTGTCAACGACCGTTTTTTCACCCAAACCAATATGCAAAACGCTCGAAACGGAAGACATAAAACCCCGCACCACCTGCTGTTCCAAATACTGCCGCTGCCCCTCGGAAACAATGGAAACGCTCGCCCCAACGCCCGCCAAATTTCCCGCCGAGCCTTCCAGTCGGAGGTTCAAGTAGTTGTTTTTCAATAACTTATCTGCCGTGTTTTTATAAATAAAGGCGGCTTCGTTGAGGTTGTTTACCACCAAATCCAAGTCGCCATCGTTGTCGAGGTCGGCGTAGGCAGCGCCGTTTGAGCAGGACGGTTCAGGCATTCCCCATGCTTCGTTTTTGGGTGAAAAAGTCAGGTCCCGGTTGTTTTGGAAAATTCGGTTGGGAAGTCGTTTTCCCTTGAGTTGTCTGATTTTTGGAAGCAGGTCCCGGTCAGCTTCTGCTTGGCTTTTGAACATGGACAAGTTGTTAGAGTAGTCCATGAAATCCTTGTCCGTGATGTCCCGCAGGTAGCCGTTGCTGATAAAAAGGTCCTTCCAACCGTCGTTGTCGAAGTCGGCGAAAAGCGGTGCCCAACTCCAGTCGGTGGCGGCCACCCCCGCCAACTGTCCAATTTCGGAGAACCCAGTCCCCGACTGCCCACTGCCCACTGCCAACTGAAGACTGTTCCGCATGTACTGCGGCTCGTAACCCGCCTGTGCGATGAGTTGCCATTTGTCCCAGGTCATGGCACCGGCCATCATTTTTTGCTTCGTATCAGTTTCGGGGAGCATGTCCACCGTGATGAGGTCAGGGCGGTCGTCGTTGTTGAAATCGGCAACATCGCAGCCCATGCTGTTGTAGGTTTGGTGGCTGAGGTAATTGGAAATTTGGTTGGTAAATCCTTTCCCTTGCTCATTGATGTACAACAAGTCGTTGGAAATGAAGTCGTTGGCGACATACACATCCGGCCAGCCATCGCCGTTGAAGTCGCTGACGGCGATGCCCAAGCCGTAGCCTTCCACAGTGATTCCAGCTTCTTTGGTAATATCTGTGAAGCCATTTCCCGCCCCATTGTTTCGGTAAAAACGGTCGTTGTTGCTGCCCTCTCCCTTGG
>JANPLH010000139.1:0-22046 GCA_031426435.1 Saprospiraceae bacterium
CTTATTTTCTTTAAATTCGTTGTCCATAGAGGCTAATTTTTGAGTTGTTAAGGCGTAGGAACCTCAAAAGACTCAATTTTTAGTCTCTTTTTCAAGACAATGAACTGATAATCAATCTCTTATTGCCATAACTCACGTTATTATTATTTGGCAGTGGCATACGCTGCAAACGATTTCATGCCATTTAATCCTGCAACGGGTGTTGGTCAGCGTCAAATGTTTGTCATCGGTCGGAGCAACATCGGCCCCAAGGGAGATGGCTTTCCTTACGGCATCATGCCCCGACCTGCACAGAATGGTTTGCTCGATAAGGTGCAAATCGTGCCAAACCCCTACTACCATCGCACTGCTTATGCCGATAGCGATGGCAAAGGCTTCCTTAAAATCACCAACCTGCCTGCCAAGTGCGAGGTGGATATTTACAGTTTGAGTGGAAACTTGGTACGGCATTTCAGCCGCAATGAGCTTCCCGGCCAGCCGTATGGTTCCGGCGTGGAATCGCTCCAACCTTATCCTGATTTGGATTGGGATTTGACCAACACCGCCGGAAATAGCGTCGCCGCAGGTGTTTATCTTGTGCACATCCGAGCCGAAGGGGTTGGGGAGGTGACGTTGAAGGCAGTTATTATTTAACGGTGAATTGTGAACGGTGAACAAAACCTATTGTTATTCACAGTTCACCGTTCACCGTTCACCGTTCACTTCGTCTCCGTCTGCACCAGCTTCCCAGTAGCTTTCACCTTCAGCAGCAGTTTCCTGTTGCCGTCCGGCAAAATCTCCTCTTTCAACAGCCAGTGTTCGGCGTCGTATTCGACCTCTTTTTGAACCTGAACGGCCTCGTCGGGGAGGCCACGCCATTCCTTGAGGTTGATGGGTTCCCACTGCTTCGACTTTGTGGAGCGATAAGCGGCATCCATGATTTCGTTCACCACGTAGCCGTCGTAAAAGGTTTCGAGGGGCTGCTTGCCACTCTCCATCGAGTTCAGCATGTCGGTGAACATGTGGTTATAGCCAAGGTCGTTGGTCTCATCGCCGACGGGGAAGAGCCAGCCGCTGGCCGATTCGGCCTTCTCTGCCACGTAGCCCGATTGGCCGGGTGCGGTGAACATCTCGAAGCCGGTACGCAGGAAGTTGTTCAACCAGATGGTGCCCTCGGTGCCCATCACCTCGTCCCGCAGGTCCATGCCGCCACGGAAGGCCCAGCTCACCTCGAACTGGCCGATGGCACCGTTGGCGTATTTCACGAGGCCGATGGCGTGGTCTTCGGCATCAATGGGTTTCACTTGCGTATCCGCCCAGCACATGACCTCTACGGGGCGCACGTTTTTGCCAATAAAATTCCTAGCAATCTCGATGCAATGGCAACCGAGGTCAACCAATGCGCCGCCGCCCGCCAGTTCCATGTCCCAGAACCAAGGGCTGTGGGGGCCAGGGTGCGTCTCCCGTGATTTGGCCCAAAGGATGCGACCGATGGCCCCATCCCGCACGCTTTGTGCGGCCTTCAGGTTTTTGGGAGTGTAAACAAGGTCTTCCAGGTAGCCAGCGAAAACGCCCGCTTTTTCGATGGCCTGAAGCATCTTCCATGCCTCTTCGCCGGTGCGTGCAAGGGGCTTGGTGCACATCACCGCTTTGCCCGCCGCTGCGGCAGCTTCGGCGGCTTCGAGGTGCTGGTAATTGCGCAGCGCAATGCAGACAATGTCCACGTCCGGGTGGTTGACGGCCTCTTGAAGGTCGTTCGTCCAGTGGGGGATATTGTGCTTTGCAGCAAATGGTTCGGCCCGCTCTGGGGTGGTGGAATAGGCCATGATGACCCGATCCCGGCTGCGCTGGCCGTGAAGGGCGGAAATGTAAAAATCGGCGATGAAGCCGGTACCGAGCATTGCTATTTTTGCCATAGGTTACAGTGGATTTTTTTGTGAGGCTTGATAAGACACAGATTGAACTGATTTGACTGATTTACACCGATTCTATATTTTGTCAAAATCAGTCTTTATCTGTTTAATCATATCAATCTGCGTCCTATCCCTGTCACGATTTGAGCGCTCAAATTACAAATACCCAGAAATCCGCAACATTTTTGCCGATAAATTTCGCAAATGCCTGACCATACCTCCTACCTCATACCTCATACCTCCTTTTCTGCCATCATCATTACCCACAATGTGGCCGATACCATTGGCGCTTGTGTGGCGGCGCTGTGTAAAGTCTGCAGCGAGGTGCTGGTACTGGACACCAACAGCACGGACGGCACGATTGAAATCTGCGAAAAGCTTGGCGCAACCGTGGTGCAACAGGAATGGCATGGCTTCGCAAAGACCAAGAACATCGGCAACCAACTTGCGAAGCACGACTGGATTCTAAGTATTGATGCCGATGAGGTACTCTCCGACGAACTCATTGCGCAGCTACAAAACCTGCGACCCGAACCCGGCAAGGTCTATGCCCTTGACCGCATTACGAGCTACTGCGGCCAATGGATTCGGCACAGCGGCTGGTACCCCGACTGGAAGGTTCGACTGTTTCACCGAAAACAAGTCGAATGGCAGGGCGATTTCGTGCATGAGACCTTGCGCATTCCCGCTGATTTTCAGGAACTTAGGCTAACAGGCAAGCTCTTCCATTATTCCTACAAAGACAGCGACGACCACCTGCGGCGCATTGAAAAATATGCCCGATTGGCCGCTGAGGAGCAGTTTGCCAAGGGCAAAAAACCCAATTTCGTGAAACTTTGGCTATCGCCGCCTGCCCGTTTCATCCGCACTTATTTCCTCAAAATGGGCTTCCTCGATGGCAGGGCAGGCTGGGTGCTCAGTTGGCGGAACGCCAAGATGGTGCGGCTGAGGTATCGCTTGCTGGCGGAGATGTGGCGGGGGAATTGAGCTGCACGTACATTACCAAAAACAAAGAAATCTTATGGCAACAGCGCCTGAAAATCGAACCATACCAAACAATCGAACAATCAAACAATCAATCCCTATCTTTGACCAAAATTTACTTTCAAATCCGTCAATCAATGAAAAAAGCTGTACTTCTTTTCCTTTTGTTCGCATCAATCCTGACTTCCACGGATGCCCAAACGCTCATCAATATGACCTACCTTGGCCAGAAGTCGAAGGATGCGATTGCTTCGCAATATTTCTTCCTTTTTCCAGTCAAGAACGGGGTAAAATATTATAAAATCACCTATGGCACGCCCGACGTTCAGGGCAATCCATCAGTCGCATCTGCTTTTTTGGCAGTGCCAGACAATGATGATTTCACCTATCCGCTGTTGTGCTACCAGCATGGCACCTCTTCCAGCAAGACCGATGTGCCATCGAACCAGAACCAAGAATCTCAATTGCCGATACTCATGGCAAGCATTGGCTTCCTGGTGGTCACGCCCGATTACCTTGGGCTTGGCGACTCGCCGGGCTTCCATCCTTATGTACATGCGGAGACGGAGGCCAGCGCCGGTGCCGATGCGCTTCGGGCCTTAAAGGACTTTGCCGACGATGAGGGTTTTTGCTATGAAAACAAGTTGTTTCTCACCGGCTATTCGCAAGGTGGCCATGCCTCGGCAGCCCTCCACCGCCTCCTCGACCAAACGGACGAGTTCAACGTGGTGGCTGCGGCGCACCTCTCCGGCCCTTACAATATCAGTGGCGTGATGCGTGACCTGCTGTTCTCCGACGAGCCTTATGCCCGTCCGGCCTATCTTATCAATACCATGTTCAGCTACCAATATGTGTATGGCAACCTTTACGCCGATATAACGGATGCCGTGAAGCCGGAATATGTGGCCAAGTGCAATCAGTATTACAACGGCCAAATCAGCCTCAGCGAGCTGAACGATTATTTGATTTCGGCCTTGACGGCTACGGAGGGCGGTGCCATTCCAGGGCGTGTGTTCAAGGACGATTTTAAGGCTGCCGTCAATGCCGACCCCAACCACCCGGTAAACATCGCATTGGCCGCCAACGATGTGATGGACTGGGCACCCGTTGCGCCTACCCGTTTGTTTTATTGCATCGGTGACGACCAAGTGCCTTTTGAAAACAGCATCGTGGCAGAAGAAGCACTTAATGCCCTCGGGGCCGTCAATTTGGATGCCGTTAACCTTGGAAACTTAAACCATGTGGGCTGTGTAACACCTGCGCTGTTCAATACTGTGCAATTGTTCACTTCGGTGCAGACTACATGGTCGGACTGCCAGGCTTCCATTGCGAAGCAATCACATACACTGCCGTTCAACATCTATCCGAACCCTGCATCGGGTACTTTTTCGATTGATAATTTCCCGTCTAAAGGTCTTCTCACCATGACCGATGTGCAGGGCCGCCCAGTACTGCGCCAAACGATTGCCGAAGGCAACCAATTGGTAAGTTTGGATGGCTTGGCCAACGGGCTTTATTTCCTCGATTTCCAGACTGGGGAAGGCCGCTTTCGGTCGAAGGTGGTGGTAGGTAAGTGATGGGGAGCTTTTTGTGGCCGCCCAATTTATTGGGCAGGACGTTAGCTGTGAATTCGGCCTGCCCTATAAATTGGGCGGCCACAAAAAGCCCTTGATAATTGCACAATGACCGTTGAACTAAGGCCTAAAAAACCGCTTTCCATATTCATATCCTGCGGCTCCGTTTTGTATCGTCCGAATATCCACCACCAATTCATTGGCCGTTAGCTTCTTGATTTTCCACTGCTCCGTCAGACTATCGCAAGGGTTGCCGAAAAGGATAAAACCGTGATTGGCGTTGAGCATATAATCCTTATTGGTCTGCGTACAATAATCTTGTAGCATGCATTTGCCTTCGCTGAAAATGACCTTCGGAATCAGGAAGCTATCCTGTGGCAAGGCTGGGCAAGGGGCTTTGGGGCCTTTCCCAGGTACGCCCTTCACCATGCTGGCGTAGGAGTCCTTCCATTCGCCGAGCAATTGTTCGGTGGAATAGAGCGTGTCTTTTACTTTCACCATTTTCTCGCCCCGTTTTTCATCCACAAATTCAAACTCGCCAGCTTTTGTCTGTTTGGCGGTGAATAGATGATCGTCGCAGGCAAGCACGATTTTGCCATCGGCTTCTTTTACTTCCCAATGGTTGAGCATCAGGGTATAGTCCCATCGGTAATTGACGATGCACCCCGGCTCAAAGGAAATGGGAACCGGTTGCTGGTTGGCGTCGGTCAGTAGGTAGCTTTGCCCAGTCAGGGCAGTTTGTACATCCGCTGTGGATAATTTGGCGCAGCCAGCCAAAAAAAGGCTGAGGAGGAAGAAGGGTAGAAGGATTTTTTTCATGGGGCAAAGATGCAATTTTACTTTCATCTAAACTTTTACCCCCGCCTTCATTGTTCTAAACCCCTAAGTTTACGCCCCCTGCCCAATCGTGAACCTTACAGTCTCTTCTGTTTTAGGTTCCCCTTCAGGGGTCAGGGGGTTCACCCTGTTTATGAAAATACTCTTACACTACCTGAAGCCCCACAAATGGCTCGTGCTGCTGACGCTGGCATTGGCCGCCATCAACACCGGGTTCTCTATGATGGACCCCATCCTGCTTGGCAAGTTGGTCACGCTCGCCAACGACCACCAGAACGCCGCTCCGCAGTTCGATTGGGACAAGTTCTTCTGGAGCTTCGAGCATATCGAGCGAAAGGGGAAGGACTACCTCCAACTCGGCGTGGTCTATCTCCTGCTGGCCTCCATCTCGGTAGCGATGGTCAGCCGCATCGCCAAGGCGTTCCAGGACTATGGCCTGAACCTCATCATCCAGAAGTTCGGGGCGAAGGTCTTCACCGATGGCCTGCAACATGCCATGAAGCTGCCCTACCAGGACTTCGAGGACCAGCGCAGCGGTGAGACCCTCTCCATCCTCACCAAGGTGCGCACCGACGTGGAGCGGTTCATGACCAGTTTCATCAATATCCTATTGGGCGTGTTGGTGGGCGTGGTTTTTGTGTTTATTTATGCGTCCTTATACATCAATTGGCGCATACCCGTAGCTTATGTATTTGGCATTATTATACTCACATGGGCCACGAATAAATTGAGCAAAAAAATAAAGACCATACAAAAGGCCATTGTCGGTGAAACCACTGCATTGGCTGGTTCCACGACCGAATCGCTGCGCAATATAGAATTGGTAAAAAGTCTCGGTTTAACCACACAGGAAATTGAGCGATTAAATAAAAACACGTATAAAATATTGGGGCTGGAATTGACCAAGGTTAAACGCATACGCTCCATTAGTTTTGTGCAAGGCACGATGGTAAATACCCTGCGGCAAATCATCCTGTTCATCATCATGTGGCTGATTTTCGGCAATGAAATGGAGGCCGGGCAATTGGTGACGATGCAGGTCTTCTCGTTTTTTATCTTTGGCCCCTTGCAGGAAATCGGCAACATCCTGCTCTCGTACCGGGAGGCCGAGGCATCGCTGAACAATTTCAGCACTTTGATGAATAAGCCGCCCGAAGCCGTGCCAGCCCAGCCCAAGCACTTGGGCGAGATAGAAACATTGGCATTCAACCACGTCGTTTTCCAGCACCGGACGGCCAGCCACCGAGCCATTGACGACATCAGTTTTGAGGTAAAAAAAGGCGAGACGATTGCCTTTGTAGGCCCCAGTGGCAGCGGCAAATCCACCTTGATGAAGTTGATGGTGGGCCTTTATCGCCCGCAGGGCGGCAAGATACTTTACAACCACCTCGACGAGAACGAAATCCTCTACGACGACCTCCGCAACCAAATCGGCTTCGTCACACAGGACACCAACCTGTTCAGCGGCACCATTCGGGAGAACCTGCTTTTCGTGAACCCCACGGCCTCCGAGGCCGATTTGCAGCTTGCGCTGCAACAGGCATCGTGCAACGGCCTGCTCTCCCGTGCAGAGAAAGGAATTGACACGGTCATCGGCGAAGGCGGCCTGAAGCTCTCTGGCGGCGAGAAGCAGCGCATCTCCATCGCCAGGGCATTGCTCCGCAATCCTAAGCTCTTGATTTTCGATGAAGCTACTTCCGCCCTCGACTCCATCACCGAGGAGGAAATCACTGACACGATGAAGGCCGTTTCGAGCACCAAATCGCAGATAACCATCCTCATCGCCCACCGCCTGAGCACCATCATGCACGCCGACCGAATCTATGTTTTGGAAAAAGGCACCATGGCCGAGACGGGCACCCACGAGCAATTATTGGCCGAAAAAGGCTTGTACTATGCGATGTGGCGGCAGCAGATTGGAGAGCGGAAAGGGAATGAATTGCAGCGGGCAGCGATGCTGAACTGATAGCTGTGGTCGGTTGGACACCATCTGTGGGCCTATGGACGCCAGTTTTTGCAAGTATGATTTCAGCAGCATTTAAGTCTCTTAGTTCTTGCAAGTAAAGAACCGAAAATCTGCCGTCATGCGAAAAATGACTAGATTCGTAAAACATTGAAAACAAGCAGGTCATTAGAAGTTTGGAACCCGCACGGCCATCGAAGGGCTGCACGAGTGGTGCGGCCTTCGCTCAATGCCTGAAATGAACCATCACAACAAATGAAAAGTCTGCTGCATGGCCTTCAGCATCCCGGCGGTCGTCCACTGGCTGGGCACGATCATCCTGCGTACGGTATATAAAGGTTGGGTAGTGTCTCTTTTGGTGGAAAGGATAAAGGCCATCTCATAGCCTCGGGCTTTGAGTTCGGAGATGGCGGCCTGGTTCCAGAGGCCGAAGGGGTAGGCAAAGTATTTCACTGGCTTGCCCGTGATTTTTTCGATGCGCAGCTTGGGTTTTACCAACTGCGTGTCATAATCTGCTCCTACATATTTGGTGACCATGTGGTGGTCCCAAGTGTGCGCCTCGATGCTGTTGCCATTATCCGCCAATTCTTTCAACTGGCTTTCATTCATATAATTAGGACGGTTGATGGAGATGGTCATGATAAAATAAACGCCTTTAAAATTGTATTTCTTCATTTCCGTCCATCCAATGGTATATTGTTCCAGCGAAGTGTCATCAAAGGTTATCATGACGGGTTTTGCGGGCAGGCTTTTATTAAAAAGAAGGTACTGTTGCAAATCATCCGGCAAAATGGTTTCATAGCCGTTGTCGTGCAGGGCCTTCATCTGTTCCGCAAACTGTTTGGGCGACACGAAATAGCTTTTCATGTTTTTACTAAGCCCTGTCTTCACCGGTTTTATCCGGTGGTAACACAAGACTGGGACTTCTTTTTTGGCCAGCATGGCTTTCAGGTCATTGGGAAGTTCGACTGCTGCTGAGTCCCGTTTTTCTATGGCTTCGGGGTTGTTGACAGCCGTTTCTGGTTCGCTACGGTGGCAAGAAAGGAGCAAGCAGATGGTGGCAATGAGTATAAGGAGTTGGTTCATGAAATGGAATTAGTTTGCTAATTTGAGGGCAAAATTAGTACATTCTTCTCTCTCAGAAACCGTTTCCAATCACCATCGTTGGACACATCTACCATCTAGTAACCCCTCGTTTTAACGAGGGGCTGGGCAATGGTCGCAACATCCATCTATCATCTTTGCAAAACACCCTCATCGTGGCTTAATGTGATGTAGGGTAAAGAAGATAAATGTGGGGGTGCGTTGACTTAAATCCCCCGGTTAAAACCGGGGGTTACAAGATGATAGATGTGGCCGTTGATACAATTCCAAATGATAGGGCGTTAGCCTGTGCTCGTTATCCGCATGGGGCGTTATCCCATGCTATTATATAGCGCCCTTTCATGGCTATTACACGACTGTAACCCTGAAAGGTGGCATAGACTAGCATAGGGTAACGCCCTATAAAACCCCCAACCTAAAGGATTTATTCGACGTAAACCTCAACGTCGGTCAACGCCCTACCCTCCCCCAACCATGTCAAAAAAAATCCCCGACAACGGTATCAACCATTGCCGAGGAAATTTACGCAATCTATCTATTTCTTTACGGTTGCGCCAGTGGCTGCAACCTCACTTTCAAAGTATTTTCTTCGCTCCGTTTCAGTTTCAACTTGCTCAGCGAGAAGGGCTGGTAGCCCGCTGCTTCCACGGTGAGCAAGACCCCGCCGAATGGGGAGGGCTTGAGTTGGAACACTTAAACCAACAATTGTCTGCTATTATTAGCATCCTCGCCCATGTTCCTTGGCCGAATATGCAACGCTTTGCTGAACCATTTTGGCCAATACGCCCAAATCAATATCCCCCAATTTTTTCACATAGATACATACCTTGCTCGTTTTGTATTTGCCCAATTGCGCCAGCAGCTCCTCCCGCTGGTCGAATTCGGTGGACAAATAAAGTGTAATGGCATTGACCCTGGAGGCAAGCCCCGCCAGCGGTGCCTCGCCTTCGTGGCCGCTTTCATATTTGTAATGGTAATGCCCAAAGCCGATGATGGCCGGGCCCCACATCTTCGGTTCAAGTCCCGAATTCACCGACATTAGGTCAATGAGGGTGGATATGTCTTTACGCCGCTGCTCGTCGGGGATGGCCGCCACAAAATCGGCGACACTGTTTTGCGTCTCGGTGGTCTTGTTTTTAGCCATGATTTGGATTGATTTTTTTTATTTACAATATACTTGGCTGCTTACGCTACATAACTTCAAAAGTTGTGAGCTATTGGGCGTCAAAATATGATTTTATACAATTTTGTCAGGCTTAATAATTAAAAAATTAATTGCAAAATGAAGATTGCAGTACATTTGAAACCAGTTGACACATCAACACAAACAACCTTTTTCACCACAAAACGAAACAATCAACATGGCCATTCATTTCACCTTCAGCACCAACGGCAGGAACCAGCTCGGCAAATCCTTCAACGAAACTTCCCCATTCCATATCGGCTTCGCTACCTCCTATTTGGGCAATATTGGCTTGATGCACAACAAGCCCCAGCCAGGATGCATCTACAACCCGGAAGCATACGTGGACGAGCATGGTTTCTGGGCCTATTTCATCCACCCGACGGCAGTTTGCGAAAGCCAGGGTTCCTTCCTTTGCCTGAACACCTACGACAATGCAAAATTCACTTTCACCTTCATGCAGTACGCCGCCCATGTGCCCAATGGCGATTTTGTGAAATATTTCAGGAGCCTGCTGCAACTCCCTTTGGCAGCGGAATACTTCCCGGAATTGGCGGTCGAAAAAGGGCAAATCGTTTTGAAAAAACTGGAAGGCAATTCCATCCCATTGGAGAACAATCAGTCCACCCAGGCCCTGATGGACTACCTGAACCCGACCCTGGAAGCCGTGGACGGGCCAGAACAATTGAACGCCGCCCGACTCATCCACTGGACCATGAACGACCCGGCGCACCGCCAACACCAGGTACGCACCGCCGTGGCGCATATCAAGGGGGCAATGGCCAATTATTCCAAACGCTATGGCCTGCATGGCGTCCCCGATGCCGTGTGCCTGCTCATCTGCGACATCCGCCACCAAGGCCGGGCCAAAAGCAACCAAATCATTCAAGCCATGAACACCGGCGGCGATTTCCGGAAGGCCAGTTTCAACCTCCTTGATTTGGGGAAGGAACACTACCCGGAACGCATCAAAACGCTGAAACGGGTCATGCAGCAGTACGTGGACAAAGGCATTTTGGCCAAAAAAAAGTACGACGAACCCAGTGGCGATTTTGTGGATTTATAAAATTTGCCAAATAGTCAAACCAGTTATCTGAAAAACAATTAAATCATGAAAATCAAAATCGCAACCATCATCATCACCATCGCTTTAATGGCTTGCTCTGAAAAAACAGGGCAAGAAACTCCCAAGTCCCCCACCAACTCAGCCGAAGGAACATGGCAGCTACAGACAGGCACGCTGATAGAAAAGGGCGATACCGTCGTGACCGATTATACGAAAAATAGGTCCTTTATTAAAATCATCAACGGAACCCATTTTGCTTTTATACACCATGATTTAAACAAAGGAAAAGACTCCACCGCCGTTTTTGGTGCAGGTGGCGGACGTTATACGCTTAAAGACAGCTTGTACACCGAACATTTGGAATATTGCAGCGACAGAAACTGGGAAGGCCATGATTTCAGCTTCACCCTTTCCATAGATGCTGATACGCTGGTGCAAAGCGGCGTGGAAATCATCGAAAGCGAGGGAATTAACCGGGTTAATATTGAGAGGTATATCAAGGTGAGGTAGCACTGACATCAAGGCACAATATGGAAATAAGCTTCAATGAGAAGGCAGGTCTGCTCCAGCCCCAGTTTTGCCTCGCTGTTTTCAAGCTTATAAGCCTACCCCTACAAATCCGCTATTCCATCCAAATATTCCGCTGCCTGCAGCAAAGTGGCCGCCCGTGCCTCCCCGCTCATTTTATCCCAAGTACGATACACCATGCCGATGCGGGGGTTGCGCTCCAGTTTTGAGCGATGTCGGTCGTGAAAATGCCAATAGAGGCTGTTGAAAGGGCAAGCCCGTTCGCCGGTGCGCAGGTCTTTTTTGTAGAAGCAGCCCTCGCAGTAGTGGCCTATCTTGTGCAGGTAAGCCGCAGAAGAGCAATAGGGCTTGGTGCCCACGATACCGCCATCGGCAAACTGGCTCATGCCACGGGTATTGGTGATTTCCACCCATTCGATGGCGTCAATATAGATGCCGAGGTACCAGGCGTCCACCTCGTCGGGATGGATGCCGGCCAGCAGGGCGAAATTGCCCGTGACCATCAACCGTTGGATATGGTGGGCATAGGCATGGTCGAGGCTCTGCTGGATGCTGTGGCGGAGGCAGGCCATTTGGGTCTTGCCCGTCCAGAACCACTTAGGCAACTGGCGGTCGTTTTCGAAGAAATTCAGCTGCGCAAATTCAGGCATCTTCGCCCAATAGATGCCCCGCATGTACTCCCGCCAGCCGATGATTTGCCGCACGAAGCCCTCCAACTGCGAGATGCTGATGGCCTCGGGTCGGCGCTGCCATTCCGTCACGGCCCGCTGCACCACTTCGAGCGGGGACAGCAGCTTGACATTCATCACGAAAGAAAGCCGGGAGTGGTAAAGCGACCAGTAGTGCGGCGTCAGGGCATCCTGAAAATCGCCGAAATGCGGCAGCAGTTCTTCGCAGAAATAGTCGAGCAGTTGCAGGCCCTCCTCCCTCGTTACCGCCCAACCAAACTCGTGGGCATCCACCCGCCCGATGGTCCTGACGCCTTGTTTTTCCAGCAACTGTAGCAGGTCGGTCACGTCCCGACGGAACAGCAGCGGCGGGGGCGGCACGTGCTGCTTGGGGAGTTTCTGGCGGTTGTCGTGGTCGTAGTTCCACTGGCCGGTGAGCGGTTTGTCGCCGTCCATCAGCACCTGGTACTTGCGACGCATGGCCCGGTAGAACGACTCCATGAGGAAGTTTTTGTTACCAAAAAAGTCCCGCAGTTCGTAGCGACTGGCCATGAAATGTTCCGTGTCCACGGCTTGGCTTGGGCAGGACAGTGCTTCGCAAAACTGCCGAAGTTGCTCATTGAGCCGCCACTCATCGGGCAGCAGGTATTCGAAGCGCTGAGCATTGTGTTTTAAAAGGAGAAACAGCAGGTTGTCCGGCAGTGTCTGGCGGTTGTCGGGATGGTCGAGCGGCAGGTATTCGACCTGGTGGCCCTTGTTCCGCAACTCCTGGGCAAAGGCCCGCATGGCGAGAAAAAAGCTGATGACCTTTTGCACATGGTGCGTGGCATAGTCGGTTTCTTGCCGCATTTCAAAGAGGCAATAGATGACCGAGTCATCCAATGTTTGGAACCAAGAGTGGGCAGGATTGAGCTGGTCGCCAAGTAGCAGTCGGAGGGTTTTCATGATTTATTTATCCCCATGGGACAATTGGGTGATTTACAAGGTGTTTATCCCTTTGGGACGGTTGTAGGCGCTGCAACAGGCATTTTTCCTGTGGGCTTGCTGCTGCGGCAGCGGTCGCTGCAATAGCGGACTTCTTCCCAGCTGCGCTCCCATTTTTTTCGCCAGCTAAATGGCCGCTGGCATACGGCGCAGATTTTGGTGGGCAGGTCGGATTTTGATTTCATATAGAGGTACCGAACCACGGAATCGTCTTTTGGTTTTTCCGGCCTTGATTTTTCTGTTCCAAAATTAGTAGCCTTTAAAGGCTGGCTATGGCAATAGGGGTCAAGGATTGTTTTCACGGGTGGGCTTTGATAGATAAACTCGTTCCTGCTGTTGAGCGCATAATCAGGTTTGAGGCAAACCGATTTAGTCCTGACGGGGGCAATCCTCACCCCCCATGCACCGCCGCCGCCATATCCTTCACAAGTTCAGGGTCCTTTTCGATGGCGTTGCCGACCACAATGACGTCGGCACCAGCGGCCAAGTTCTTGGCGGCCAGTTCGGGGGTGCGGATGCCGCCGCCGATGATGAGCGGGATGCGGATGGCACCGCTTACCGATTCGATAATGTGTTCAGGGATGGGAATTTTGGCACCGCTGCCAGCGTCCATGTAGAGGAGGCGCAGGCCGAGCATTTCACCGGCCATTGCGGTGCAAACCGCAATATCGTCCTTGTGGGTGGGGATGGGGCGGGTATTGCTCATGTAGAGCACCGAAGTGGGGGCGCCGCCGTCCATGAGCATATAGCCCGTGGGCATGATTTCGAGGGGACTGAGCTTCAGGTACGGCGCTGCGATGACGTGGTTGCCGATGAGCAAATCGGGGTTGCGGCCACTGATAAGCGAGAGGAAAAGGATGGCGTCGGCCTTCCAACTGAGCTGTAGCGAGCTGCCGGGGAAGAGTATCATGGGGATGTGGCAGCGCTCCTTGATGGCCAGCAGGCACTGGTCGAGGGCGTTGTTGACGATGAGGCTGCCGCCGATGAAGAAGTAGTCCACCTTGGCTTCCACGGCGAGTTCGAGCACCCGGTCCATATTGCCGAGGCGCACCTTGTCGGGGTCTATCAGCACGACGAATTTTTTCTGGCCGTCGGCCTTGGCTTGTTCAAGTGATGTTAGAATATTGGGCATGTGCTTGTTTGTAATCCTGAGGTAGTTGGGAAATTGATTTCCCGACAGTCACAGATGGCGCTAGGAAATGAATTTCCCAACTACCCTGTTTAGTCGGCACAAGGATAGGGAATTATTGGAAAATCGAAGTTTGGAAGTGCTTAGTTCCTATTCAATCGAGATGCCGTACCTGCCCAATAGCCCCGCCACGTTGTTGAAAGAAAACCTTGCCTTCTTCACCCGGTTTTTTTCTGGGTCAATGTTGAAATGATAGGCAGTTAGCAAATCAGCCCCTTCGAGGTTGGTACCATCGAAGACGGCCTTGTGCAGCTCGCAGCGCTCGAACACGGCATTGGTGAGGTCGGCTTCCATGAAATCCGCTTCTTCCAAATTGCAGTCCTGGAAGCGGGTGCCTTTTAGTTTTAATTGGTAAAAAATGGCGTAGGTCAGGGTGCATCCCTCGAAGCTCATTTCCAATAGGAAGGGGTTGCAATCGTCGAAATGCAGGCCGAGCAGCTTGCAGTCCTTGAACTGCACCGACTTGAAGGCTGTGCCGTCCAATTTGGCATTGCTCAGGTCGCATCCCTCGAAAGCGCATTCCACGAAGGCTATGTCCGAAAGGTTGGCAGCGGCGAGCTTGCAGTTGACGAAGCGGCAGTCCTCGTACTCGGCGAGCGGGAGCGGCGAGGCGGTATAATCTTGGTCTTTGAAGGTTTGGGATTCGATGATGGGCTTGGACATGGCTTATGGTTTTGAAGCGGCAAAATTATCGAATTTTACCCGACCAAGCCAGCCGATTGCCAAAAGCCAATAGCCAACAGCCAAAATTTCACGGCTGAATAACCTGCTGCTTAAACCTTGCAACCATCGCTGGTTCGCCACCAAAGGGAAGGTACAATTCCAGCACCGGGCAGCCATCCATGCGGGGCACGACGACCTTGCCGCCTACTTTGTGATTTTTGTCAAGGGTCGTTTTGCGCAACGAATAATTTGCCCAAAAGTCATTGGAAGGTGGCATCACAGGAGCGGACAGGGGCGGTGCCACGTAGGTGCTGATATAGACGTTGTTGGAATTGAAATTATTGGAATTGTTGTCGTCGTTGTTGTTGCCGTTGTTGTTGTCCCTATCCGATGCGGCGACGGCCACCACAGTGGCCACCGTTGCCACCCCGACGAAAATGGCCAAATTCTTGGCGTTGGCTTCCCGGCGGCTTGCGTCTATTTCTTCTTTTAGCAGCACCCCTTCTGGGTCGGCGGCCATGCGCTTACCAATGCCGTCGGCGCATTTCAGGTAGATGTTCTCTGGGGCCACCAGCACCGACTCGCTGCCCCAGTTCGTCAGTTCCACATCGAATATCAGGTCATTTTTGCTGTAAGTATCGAAATAGACCTCGGCATCCATGCTGTCCTCATGCAGTTGGACGATTTGTCTGCCATAGTTCCATTTCACATCGGTGGCGTCGGCGTCCATTCGGAGGACAGTGTGGGGGGTACAAGCGAAAAAAGTGCTGGCCAAGCCAAGTAAAATCAGGTGTATTGGTGAAAGTCGCATGTTGATGATTTTATAGTTAGGAAGGTGACAAAGTTAAGTGGGAAAATGATTGAATGTAAGAAAGAGATACATAAACAATTGTTAAAATGATAAGCGTAACAGTGGGAATGTTTTTTCTTTTGGTTAAACTTACTACTCAAAAGTGATATGCGAGTCAAATGAAATGAAAACCTTAAATCATACCAGTCATTTTGGCCAATTGAACCAATGCAGTAGTATCTCTCGCCCCCAATCTATCAATCATATTGCTGCGATGATTACCAACGGTATTGACGCTGATAAACAGCTTTTGCGCAATCTCTTTGGTGTCTAAATCTTCAGCAATTAGCAATAGAATTTCTTTTTCCCTTGCACTCAACAAGTCATGCTTAGAATATACTTTATCGTTTGAATGAAAGGTTTGTACAAATTGTTGTTGCTGTCCGTATGCAAATCTTATCCAGTAATATGGGAAAACCTTTTTAACCAGGTGATGGATATTTTGCACATAATTAAGGGTGTAAATAAAAGTGCGGTTTTCATCTACCTGAATTGGCATTCCTTGCGAAAATATACGAATTGGTTTTCCATCCAATCGGGTAAACCGCATGCCACTATGGTGAACCTTCATGTTAACCCGTTCCTCAAACGGAACCTGCTGCAGCACTTTGGTAAACCATTCAACTGACTCATAAGGAAATTGGGTGTATTCCATATGGAGCAAATCCAGTATCGTTACCATTCTTTCTCCCATATTCCCATCTGGAAGTGCCCCCCAAAATTCGGTATGGCCTACCTCTAGTTCGGGAGCGAAAGTTTTGTGGTTGAAAATGGTAAGGTGCGCATCAGTTCCTTTGATTCCCTGTAAAAGGAACTCAAGCTCCTTCATATAAGAATCCCTATCTGAAAGGCTATCGCCACTGAATATATGGTGAGAAAGTGCTACGACTTTATTGTAGATGGCTTCGCTTTTTTTTAAGCTAAGCAACATTTCATAGTTTGAAATAATTCCCATAATTGATAACTTAAATTGGTTATTAAATCATACCAGTCATTTTGGCTAATTGCACCAATGCAGTAGTATCTCTCACACCCAACCTATCCACCATATTGCTTCGATGATTGCCAACCGTATTTACGCTAATAAAAAGTTTTTCGGCAATTTCTTTTGTGTCCATATCTTCGGCAATTAAGGAGAGAATTTCTTTTTCACGGGCAGATAACAAATCTCGCTTGGCCGATTCTTTTGTATCGGAACGATAAGACTGAACAAATTCATTTTTTGGCCCATAAGAAAGCCGAATCCAATAATGGGCAAAGTCTTTTTTGATGAGGAACTGGATATTCTGGATGTAGTTCAGGGTATATTTAAAATTCCGTTGTTCATCAAGCTGCACGGGTACACCTTGGGAGAACAAGCGTATTTGTTTGCCATCAGTCCGAACAAACCGCATACAACAATGGTGAATCTTCATATTCAATCGTTCGTCAAAAGGGATTTTATGAAAAATGCTCGCCAACCAATTTACGGAATCATAAGGAAATGCAGCATAATCTCTATGCAATATGCTCAATATGCCCTTCATCTTTTCGTCGTCCATTTCAGCTGGCAATGCGCCCCAAAACTCCTCCTGTCCTACCTCCAATTCCGGCAAATAGGTTTTGTGGTTAAAAATGGTGAGTATGGTATCTACCCCCTTTACCCCGTGGAGCAAATATGCCAATTCCCGCAAGTGTTCTTCCTTGTCTGCCAATGCCTCATCCCTGAAAATATAATCTGAAAGCTGTACGACCCGGTCAAAGATGGCTTCTGCCTTGCGGAGCCCAAGCAAACCTTGGGGAAGTGTAGTCTCGATCATTCAGGTAGTGTGTTTGTTTTCAAAAAAAGCGAAGTTAGTTGATTCTATCTTCAATTCTCCTGCATTGGCCACTGAAAATAGCGATTGTCACTATTGCCCAGCTTTTTAGAGGGCGCTAACTTTGCCCTATTCTTGGAAAAACTGGGAATGGAAACAATTTTTCTTCATTTTTAGTAATGTTTATGGAATAAATCCGTGTATTTGGGATATAAATTTCCAGATACTACGGAATCGAGCATTTTGAGTCGTCTGTGGCGATTTTGAATGCCTGGCCTTTCTTTTTTTCGTTGCTAAGGAAATACTCGCCGCATGTATTATGTTAAAGAGACAGAGACCAAAGAATTGATTTACTGCTTAAAGAATAATAGTAAGGCAGCTTTTTCAGTTTTGTACGATGCTTACGCTACCGTACTGTTTGGGGTCGCCTTTAGAATCGTGAACAATAAGACGGTAGCTGAAGAACTTTTTCAGGACGCATTTGTAAAAATATGGCGGCATATTGATCAATATGATGCAGAGAAGAGCAGCCTATTTACCTGGATGCTCAATATCACTCAGAATACCTGCAAAGATTATTTCCGCAGCAAGCAATATCGGTATCAGACCATGAATGCCCAAGATGGATTGGATAATATCCCTTTTAAATATATGCCTCAAACAGCGAACAATCCAGTGGAAAACATTGATTTGCAACGAATTGTACAAACACTTGAACCAAAATATAAAGACATCATTGAATTAGTCTATATTTCTGGATATAGTCAAGAGCAAGTATCCGAAAAATTGAACTTGCCATTGGGTACTGTAAAAACAAGAAGCCGTAATGCTTTGAAGAAGTTAAAAAGTATTTACTTGATGTAGGGGTTCGGTCGAATATTTCGGATATATTGATTGAACAGAATTCATTTGTATAGGATAGACCGTGTGTTACGCCGATACTCATACCTTGAACTCCCCAAAATGCCACAGTACCCCCGACGGGTCGTGCAGAAAGCACTCCCTGCCCCATGCCTCTTCCCGAATCGGAACAAGCCTCACGCCCTCGTATTTGCTGGGCAGGTCTAAGGCAAACAATTCTTTATAAAACCGGCCCACATCGTCCACTTCCATGAAAATCATGGTATTGTCAACCCAATCTTTGACGTAGGCTTTTTGGAGGTAAAACCCAATGCCCTCCGCCGTTTTGAAATAGGACATATCATGCCCCAGGATGCTTTCCTCGAAACCCAGGTCTTGGTAAAAGCGCCTTGAATGTTCAAAGTCTTTGGCACCGATGAAGGGGCGGATGGATTTTGCGTTGTGTTGCATGAAGTAGTTCAAATTTTTAGAATAGGGCGTGGCGACAAGCCACGCCCCATGTTTCATGCTATTTATTGCTTGTCAGGAGATTCGACATGAACTACATCACCCTCCCCCTTCTCATCCGCCCCCTTCAAATAGCTCGGCAAGTTCAAGCCCGCCATGTTGAAAAGGTCATTCAGCGGTGGCACGGTCTTCATCATACCGGAGACAAAATTGGCGGTAGAAGAGTTGCCGTTTTCGCCGCCGCCGTTGCCGGAGTCCCAGACCGTGATTTTGTCAATCTTGATGTTCTTCACGGCTTCCACCTGTGTCTTCACGAGTTCAGGCAGCTTTTCGAGGAGCAGGAGTTGGAAGGCTTTGGTCGGGTCGCCGCCAGCGGCAGCCACCACTTCCTTGTAGCCCTCGGCCTGTTTGGTCAGTATCTCGTAAAGGCCCTTTGCCTCGGCCTCCATCTTGGCGAAGATGGCGTCGGCCTCGCCCTTTGCGTTCTCCCGGATGCGCTCGGCGTCCGCCTGCGCTTCGATGATGGCCCGTTGCTTCGCTATTTCGGCAGGGATGACGATGTTCGCTATCTGCGTCGAACGCTCCCGCTCCGAACGGGCAAGCTCGGCTTTTTGCTCCGCAAGGTATGCTTCCTCCATCGCCCGTGCCGACTGCACCTTCTCGGCAGTGATGGCCAATCGGCTTGATTCGGCTTCCTTTTCCCGGCGAAGGGCATCGGAATTGGCGATGGAAATCTTCGCCTCGTTCTCCCCAGTAATGGCGAGTGCGTTGGCCTCGGAGGTCTTCACACGGGTGTCCCGCTCGGCTTCTGCCCGGCCAATGGCCTCGTCCTTGGCTGCAACGGCGATGCTGATTTCCCGGTCTTTCTGAGTGATGGCAATCTTCACGTCCCGGTCACGGTGCGTCTCCGCTATCTGCGTGTCCTTCTCCCGGTCAGCGAGGGCCTTGCCCGTTTCCCCTATTTTCTCTTGCTCCGCAACGGAGATTTTCGCTTCGTTGATGGCTTTTGCAGCAGCTTCCTTACCTAGCGCTGCGATGTAGCCAGACTCGTCCTTGATGTCCGTAACGTTCACGTTGATTAGTTTTAGGCCGATTTTCTTAAGCTCGCTGTCCACGTTTTTCGAGATGTTCTCTAAGAACTTGTCCCGGTCGGAGTTGATTTCCTCGATGGTCATGGTAGCGATGACGAGGCGCAATTGACCGAAAAGGATGTCCTTTGCCAACTCCTGAATCGCCTCGTGCGTGAGGCCGAGCAGCCTTTCGGCGGCAGTGTTCATGCTGTCTGCTTCGGTGCTGATGGCAATGGTGAAACGGCACGGCACATCCACCCGGATGTTCTGGCGGCTGAGCGCATTGGTCAGGTTGGCTTCGATGGAAAGCGGCTTTAGGTCGAGGTAGGCGTAGTCCTGTATCACGGGCCAAACAAATGCGCCACCGCCGTGGATACATTTGGCAGAGGTGCCGCCCGTTTTACCATAAATCACAAGGATTTTGTCGGAGGGGCAGCGCTTGTACCTTGAAATAAGCGCCAAGAAAGTGATGAACGTGACGAATGCCGCCACAACAATGATGATAATTGAACTCATATTTTAGAGGTAATTGGTGACAGAAATTGGGAAATTAAGAAATTGGGAAAATGGGGGTGTGGGTTGGGGGAATTAAATCACGGTGAATTAGCTACCTCGACGATTAAAACCTCCCCATCCACCGCCACCACTTTGGCCTTGGTATTGGAGGGCAATTCCTGCCCATCGGTCATGGCTTCCAGTTCGTGGATGGCACCCCGTGCGCTGACGAGGACCTTGCCCTTGCCCTGTCGGTTGGCCGGGATTTTCAGATAGACTTCCACTTCTTTGCCAAAGGTATCCGTCAGCTGGAAGGTATTGTCTTCGGCGAGGCGTTGCAGTTGTTTGATGAGGAAGAAAAACAGCCAGACAAATCCGACGCCGACCCCCAAGGCAATGATTATCAGTGCAATGCTGCTGTTGACCAGTGCGTAGAGGCTGATGCCCGTCCAACTGAACCCCAAGAGGAAGTTGATGAGGTTTCGGAAGGAGAAAAGGTGAAATGCATCCCCGTCATGGCCATCGGTGTGTACATCAAAGCCACCGCCATCTGCATGGTGGCCGCCGGCAAAGGTCAGGATGGTTTGGAGCAAGAAGATAAGGCTCGTGGGTATGGCGACATACCAGAAAGTGCGGAGCAGCGGTTCGAGTTGGTTTAACAGTTCCATACCCACAAACCTACTGCATTTGCGGATGAATGTTGCCAGATTTCGATTAAAACAAGTTTCTTTCCCACGCTCGTAGGCAATGTCCGAATGAACGGGTTTCACGCTGCGACCAATGGCTGACGGTTTTAATCGCCTACCGCACAAATTTCCACCGCCACGAAGTTGTTTTCGGTCGGCTGCCGCCAAAAATAGAGCTTGCTTTGCTGGTAGCTGATGGCAATATGGTGCCCCTTCAAGAAACTAATGCCCAACAAACCGTCCAAGCGGGTGGGCAGTTCAGCGTTGAATTGCCGGAGGTCGGCCAGCGCCACCTCCAGCGAGTCGGCTTGCAGGTTGCCCGCTGAAAAATTGGACACGAAGCCCACTCGCAGGCGCTGTTCATCAGCGGTGAGTCCCGCCATTCGGAGCAAGCCACGTTGCCGAAAGCAAGCAGAGTCCAATAGTTTATCCTGCAACAGGTTCCGCTCCGCCCCCGTGTCAATGCCCAAGCGAAGGCGCTTGCCACTTAAATTGACCTTGATATATGGAATATGACCGCTAAAATATAAGTCAATGGAATCGGTGGGCGGCGAGCTTGTATGCTGCGCAATGGATGGCATCAACTGCAATTCTTTGCGGTCAAAATCCAATTTCCAAACCATGTATTTAATCACTTCATATCCTATTATACCATCAATGCGGATATGCTTTATCCGCTCCATCGGTGAGAGGTCGATCAAAAGTGCATAATTGCTTTCGAAGCTAATGCCACCCAATGAAAATGCCTTTACCCACAGGCTTTTTGTAGTCAAAGCCTCGCCGTTAAATCCCATTAAACCGGTCTCAATAAGCAGGGCATCATCATTCTGAAAATATTGGCTATTCAATATCAAATTGGGTGCGCCGGAGTCGAATAAATAATAGCCTGTCTTGCCATTTACCGTCGCCTCCACGAACACCGATTTACCAACAAGGTGAATCGGCAAAATGATGGGAGTACCAATTGCTGGGTTATTTCCCCATAAGTTTAATGCCAGCAATAAGCAAACAATAAGAAAGACTAAATACTTGTTTGCTCGCAAATGGGCAATAGATGCCCAGGCAAGCCGGATGCGGTTGTTTCCAACTTTCATTTCGGGTGATTTACAATCTTTTATAGGCTGAACCCCAGCATGGAGTTCAGCGGAAAAGTCTATTCATACCTCGAATCGAAAGCACAAAAGAACGGGCAATTTGGACTACTCG
>JANPLH010000140.1:0-9151 GCA_031426435.1 Saprospiraceae bacterium
CTTATTTTCTTTAAATTCGTTGTCCATAGAGGCTAATTTTTGAGTTGTTAAGGCGTAGGAACCTCAAAAGACTCAATTTTTAGTCTCTTTTTCAAGACAATGAACTGATAATCAATCTCTTATTGCCATAACTCACGTTAATCATAAAAATCAGCGTCCATCAGCGTCGAAAAACTTTAATCCCAAAAATCATCATCCCTTCCCTTGCCTGACCATTTCCGTAAAGCTCCTTGCCGCATTGGTAAACTCAGAAGGCATGAGGATGATGGTCGTCGTGTTGTTGTCAATGCCGATTTCGGAGAGCATCTGCATCCGGCGCAGTTCGAGGGAGAAGGGGCTGCCTTCCATCTCCCTGGCACCTTGGGTCAGTTTGATGGAAGCTTCCAGTTCCGCCTCGGCCTTTACAATCCTCGCCCGCTTTTCCCGGATGGCCTCGGCCTCCCGTGCCATTGCCCGCTGCATGCCTTCAGGAATTTCCACGTCCTTCATTTCTACCATCTCGATTTTGATGCCCCAATGCTCGGTGGAGGCGTCCACGATTTTCTGGAGCGTGGCGTTTATGGACTCCCGTTCCCGAAGCACCTCGTCGAGCGTGAGCTGGCCGATTATGTTGCGCAGCGCCGTCACCGAGAACTGATAGACCGCCATGTTGTAGTTAGCCACCTTGATGATGGCGTCTTCCGGATTTGTGATTTTGAACCAAAGCACCGCATTCACCTTGATGGTCACGCTATCTTTGGTAATGGTCTCCTGCTGTTCCAAGTCAACGGTCTTCGTGCGGATGTCCACCTTCTGCTGCCTTTCGATGATGGGTATCAGCCAATAAATGCCAGGCCCTTTGATGTTCTGAAACCGACCGAGCCGGAATACGACCGCCCGCTGGTACTCCTGTGCAATGCGGATACCAGAAAGCAAGAACAGAACGACAAATGCGAGGATGGTTAATGCGTCCATGACTGAAAATTGGTTGTGAGCGGCGAGTGGTGAGTTGCGAGCTTCGGGCCTAAGAATCGGCTCGATGGAGGTAGCCCAGGACTTGTTGCTCTGTTGTTAATCGTTTACGAGGTTCTACGTTTAAGAAACTTGGAAGTTAAGTAAACGTGGAAATTTCTGAACAAACCTATGCCCTAAACTTTCCATTTTCCGAAAATTCTCGACGAATGCGATGAAAACAGCTTTGGCTGGTATTAATTTGGCTACCAAGGAGCATCAAAATCATAGATGCATTTCGTGGGCAAAGTTGGTTATAACAGCATCTATAAAACATCCAATTATTGCTGAAAAAGCCTACCGCCGCACCGCATATACCAATTCATCCAAAAATTCCCCGTTTTTATAAAGCGTTTTTTCAAAACGGCCTTCCAGCTTAAATCCCGCTTTTTCCAGCACTTTTTGCGAAGCAATATTCGTCCCAAATGGCCGGGCAAAAACACGGGTTATATCATAATTATTAAATGCAAAATCCAGCATTTGCTGGACGGCACGGGTCATTATTTTATGGCCCCAAAATGGTTCAGCGAGCCAATAACCAAGTTCTGCATTTTTTCGCTGTATATCCGACTGCGGGTGTATGCCAATGCCACCGACTGCCTCGCCATTAATATCAATTGCGAAAATATGAATAGGGTCATCCTTTGTTGCAAAAGCAATAAAACCCCGCCCAGCCTCCTCAATATAAGGATGCGGAAAGCCGTCCGTCATGAATTTGGCGATGTCCTTATTATTGGCATATTTCACCAAGCTATTTAGATCGTTTAAAGTCCAAGGTCTGAGTTTGAATTCCATGATTTTACGTTTTATGTTTCATTTTGAAAGTGCCCAATGTACGCCGGAATCCCTGTTCCAGCGTCGTGCCACCAAACGCCACCGCAATAATAATAATTCCAATCCCGTATGTTCGCTTATATCCCAATTCCAGCTTCCTGCCACTGCTGTTTGGTTAAAACAAGGGAGGAAAACCTTGTCCCCCAACACCTATATAATTACGCTGAAAGGCATTGTTTTTTGTGATTGACAAAAGTCACCAACCCCCCTGAAGAAAGTCAACTTCCTACCTTTTTAGACAAAATAGATTGCAGCCGATTTTGAAACAGTAAAAAATACACCAATCCATGCAAGCTATTACTCCTCAATCGCTTTTCGCCGATGCCGACCAGCTCCTCATGGTCGCAGACGAAGAACTCAATCGGTCGGAAGAAGATGCTGTCACGCACCTGATTTGCCACAATGCACGGCTGTCCATTGCCAATTACCTGACGGGCTACCTCATTGACAAAGGCCAGCATGTGCCCTATCCCGCTACGCTTGATGGACTTTTGGAAAAATGCAAAGCCATTGATGGCCGTTTCCAGGAGGTTGACTTTTCGCCCATCGACTGCCGCTACGACAGCAACGACAAGGAATACTGCCTCGACTACGAGGAAGTAGGACGTTGCTTCCGCATTGCGCAGCAAACGCAGGCACTGGTGAAGTCTTCGTAGCAAACAGCCTTTAACTTCCAACTATCGGCCTTGACGGATGACCGGTTTAGGCCGATTTTTCATGCCAATAGGTTTCCAAACAAGCTAAAAAAAACAAGTTGCCATGTTCAACTTAAATTTCAAAAAAGACAAGAAGGAATTCAAATACCCGGGCGTACGGGTGGCCATGGACGGCAACACCGCCGCCATCATGTGCGAACGGGAATCTTCCGATGCGGCAGGCGCTTATCCCATCACCCCCTCCACGCAGATGGGTGAATATTGGGCTGAGGAAGCCGCCAATGGCCACCTCAACATCTCCGACAAGCCGTTGATTTTCATTGAGCCGGAGGGTGAGCACGCCGCTGCTGCCGTCACGGCGGGGCTGTCCATGACGGGCTTGCGGGCCTCCAATTTCTCCTCTGGCCAGGGCATCGCCTACATGCACGAATCGCTGTACGCAGCGGTCGGCAAACGGCTGACCTACGTGCTGAACATCGGCGCAAGGGCCATGACCAAATCCACGCTGAACGTCCACGCAGGGCACGACGATTACCACGCCATTGACGACACGGGGTTTTTCCAGTTGTTCGCCAACAAGGCGCAGCACGTGGCCGACTTGAACATCATCACCCACCGCATCGCTGAGCTGTCATTGACCCCTGGCGCCATTGCACAGGATGGTTTTTTGACCACCCACCTCATCGAGACGCTGCTGCTGCCGGAGCGGGAACTTATCCGGGAATACCTGGGCCGACCCGACGATATCATCGAAACGCCGACCCCAGCTCAGCGCATAATTTATGGCGATACCCGCCGCCGAATCCCGGAACTCTGGGACGTGGACAACCCAGTGATGGCGGGCATCGTGCAGAACCAGGACTCTTATATGCAGAGCGTGGCTGCGCAGCGGCCCTTCTTTTTTGACCATATTCAGGCACTGACCGACCGTGCGTTTGACGAGTTTTACGAACTCACAGGCCGCCGCTACGAGCGGGTCATGGGCTACCGTACCGATGATGCCGATTACCTTATTTTGGGTCAAGGCAGCGTCATACCGAGCGCACAGGCCGTCGTTGATTACCTCCGTGATACACGGGGCATCAAGGTGGGCGTGGTGGATTTGGTCATGTTCCGGCCTTTCCCTGCCGACCTTATCGGGAAATTCCTGAAGGGCAAAAAAGGCGTGACGGTGCTCGAAAGGCTCGACCAGCCTTTGGCAGTGGATCCTCCAATTATGCGGGAAATTCGCTCATCATTGAGCAAATGCCTGGAAAATGGAAGCAATAAGAAAGCTACGCCTTACCCGGACCTGGCCAGTTATCAACCATCGGATATGCCCGCTATGTACTCCGGCTCCTTTGGCATGGGCAGCCGTGACCTACAGCCAGAAGGCATCATCGGGGCCATCGAAAACATGCTACCCGATGGAAAGCACAAGAAATACTTCTACCTGTCCATAGATTTCATCAGGGACATACCCCATACGCCCAAGCAACGGGGCTATCAAGAAACGATTCAGGAAGCCTATCCCAACATAAAAGAACTGTCCATCAGGGGTTCTGAAAACCCGAACCTCATGCCCGAAAAAGCGGTGACGGTTCGCTTCCACTCCGTCGGCGGCTGGGGTGCGGTCACGACCGGTAAAAACCTCGCCATGACCCTGTACGATTTGCTGGGATATGACATCAAGGCAAATCCAAAATACGGTTCAGAGAAAAAAGGCCAGCCGACTACCTACTACCTGGCTGCCGCCCCCGAACCCATCCGCATGAACTGCGAGTTCTTCTTCGTGGACGTGGTGCTATCGCCCGACCCCAATGTTTTCAAGCACACCAACGCCTTGGCGGGCCTGAAAAAAGGTGGCGTTTTCATCATCCAAAGTGAAAAAACGAAGCAGGATGAAGTCTGGGCCGACATTCCCAAGCCCTACCAAAAAGTCATCATTGACCAGGGCATTCATGTCTATTATATTGATGGTTTCAAAATAGCCCGTGAAGAGGCCACCGACCCTGAACTGCAACTGCGGATGCAGGGCATCGCTTTCCAAGGTGCGTTTTTCGCAGCGTCCCCGCTCAAGGAAAGGGCTGGCCTCTCGGAGGAAACGTTGCTGAAAGCCATCGAAGACCAGTTGCAGCACAAGTTTGGCGGAAAAGGCCAACGGGTCGTTGACGACAACATGCGTGTGGTGCGGCGTGGTTTTGACGAAGTGTATGAAATAACCAACAAAGTGCTCAGCGAAGCCCTCGCCATAAAACCAAACGGCGAGATGATGCCCATCCCCTCCATGCTGAAAAGCGTGCCGCAGAGCGAGTCCCAACTGAGTGACATTCACCGCTTCTGGGAGCAAACGGGCAATTTTTACCAGCGGGGCATGGGCAACGACAACATCACCGACCCGTTCATCGGAATGAGCGTGATGCCCGCCGTTACATCGCTTTTCAGGGACATGACTGGCATCCGTTTCGACCACCCCGAATGGATTCCGAACAACTGTACTGCCTGCGGCAATTGCTACACGGCCTGCCCCGATACGGCCATCCCTGGCCTCGTGAGCGAGTTGGGCGATGTGCTGGAAACCGTAGTGAAACGGGTAAAGAAAAGCCACGGCAATGTGGAACACCTGCCAAAGGTCGTCAGACAAATGGAAGGGAAAATCCGAGCCTTGTTCAATGAAACAGGGAAGGCGGCCACCGTCAACCAACTCATCCACGAGGTGATTGATACGACCATTCAGGAGGAAGGCAAGGGAAATGGATTGGCCAAGGAACTGGGATGGTTCAAAGACGAACTGGGCGATTTCCAGTTTGCCCTCACCCGCCCCTATTTCGATGTTCATGAAAAAAACCAACCCAACAGCGGCGGTTTGTTCAGCATCACCATCAATCCGACCACCTGCAAGGGCTGCATGGAATGTGTGGAAGTATGCCATGACGGCGCACTAAAATCCGTCCCTCAAACCGAGGATTCCATTGCCCGGCTTCGCAATGAATGGGACTTTTGGGTGGACCTGCCCAATACGCCAGCCAAGTTCAACCGGATTGACAGTTTGGAGGAGAAAATAGGGCCGTTGGAGACCATTCTGTTGAACAAAGATGCCTACCTGCATTTTGCCAGCGGCGATGGTGCCTGTTTGGGTTGCTCCGAAAAATCGGTCGTTCACCTGTTCGTGGCAACGGTGGAATCGTTGATGCAGCCCCGCATTCAAAAGCACGTCGCCCATTTGGAAGAGCTGATTTCAAAACTGGAAAAAAACATCCAACTCAAGCTCATAAGCACGGTGGATGTCAGCGATACGGAGATGATGGGGAAAATCGTCGCTGAAATGCACAACACAGACCTGACCATGTCCGGTTTGAGCAAAAAACTGGAAACCGCCAAGGGCAGCGAGCCAATAGACCAGGAATGGCTGCGGGATGTCACGCAATTGCTGGCCAAGTTGAAAAAACTTCGCTGGAAATACACGGACGGAACCACGGGGAAAGGCCGCTCCAACATGGGGATGTGCAACTCCACTGGCTGTACTTCCGTCTGGGGCAGCACCTGGCCCTACAATCCGTATCCGTTCCCTTGGGCCAACCACCTGTTCCAGGATTCCACTTCCATGGCCATGGGTATTTTCGAAGGCCACATGGCAAAAATGGCAGAAGGATTCAGGGCAATTCGAAAAGCAGAATTGATACTGAACGATGCCTACAAACCCAGCGAACACGATAGTTTTTTCACCTATTTCAATTGGGGCCAGTTCACGGATGAGGAATGGCTGCTCTGCCCACCCGTGGTAGCATTGGGTGGCGACGGCGCCATGTACGACATCGGCTTCCAGAACCTATCGAGGATGATGGCCTCCGGCAAGCCCATAAAGGTCATCGTGGTGGATACCCAGGTGTACTCCAACACGGGTGGCCAAGCTTGTACTTCCGGTTTTGTCGGCCAGATTTCCGACATGGCGCAGTACGGCAAGGTTTGGCAGGGCAAACCCGAAATCCGCAAGGAAATCGGCCTGATTGCCATGGCGCACAGAAGCACCTTCGTATTGCAGGGCACGCTCGCCAATACCAGCCAAATGATAGAAGGTTTTATTGATGGTCTGATGACCCGGCGACCTGCCCTCTTTAACCTCTACACCACCTGCCAACCAGAACACGGCGTGGGTGACGACTTGGGAACGCACCAGGCAAAATTGGCCGTGGAATCCCGTGCCTATCCGATTTTCACCTACAACCCCGACAAGGGCGTGAAAGTGGAGGAAGCATTCGACCTCAGCGGCAACCCAGACATGGATAAAATATGGCCAAGCTACCAGTTGAAATACCTGGAAAATGGCCGTGAAAAATCCATGGAACTGCCCATGACCTTTGCCGATTTCGCACTGACAGAGGCAAGGTTCCGCAAGCATTTCCGCAAGGTGCCACGTGACGCCTGGAACGAAAACATGGTGCCGTTGGCCGAATTCCTTGAAATGGACGCCAGCGAACGGGAGGACAAATTCCCATTCATCTGGGCCGTTGACCGGAAGCAAACGCTCAGCCGGGTGCTCGTTGCGAAGCGCATCGTCGAATCCTGTGAGGAGCGCCGGGACTTCTGGATATTGCTGCGTGGCATAGCGGGCTACCAGCCAGAGAAGCCGGAACCCGTGGACATGGAGCAGAAAATCCGTGCGGAGGTGGTGGGCAAGATTGCACAGGGCTTGATGAAATTGGCTGGCGGCAACGGCGGCGGCATCGTGGATTTGGCGATGGGCGCATCCGCAGCAGCGACAGCCGCTCCAGCAGCAACCCAATCCAATGGGGAATACATGGCCCCCTGGCTGGAAACCGAGAACTGTACCTCCTGCGATGAATGCACCAAGCTGAACCCGAAGATTTTCGCCTACAACAAGGACAAAAAGGCATACATCATGAACCCAGATGGCGGCCCCTATTCTGACTTGGTAAAGGCGGCGGAGAAATGCACGGCGCAAGTGATACACCCCGGCCTGCCGAAAGACAAGACGGAGAAGGATATTGACAAATGGGTAAAAAGGGGTGAGAAGTTTAATTGAAAGGAGTGATTGGTGATTGGTGATTGGGCATCCCAATCACCAGTCACCAATCACCAATCACCGAAGTAAGATTAATGGGATTCCTAAACTTTCATAATAACAACTTCAAGCACGGTGTGCATCCACCGGAGCAGAAAAGCGAGACAAATGGGCTGCCCATCCGGCAGTTCCCATTTTCCCCGGTGATCATCATGCCCATGGTGCAGCACCTGGGTGCGCCGTCACAAATCATTGTGCGGGAGGGCCAGGAGGTGGTTCGTGGGCAGTTGCTGGCGAAGGCGGGTGGGTATGTCTCCGTGCCTCAACATGCGCCCGTGTCGGGAACGATTCGGAAAATAGCCAATGTGCCGACCATTTCGGGCAAAATGGTGCCAGGAATTTACATTGAAACGTTCCCTTTTTCCGGTCAGGAAGTAATGGAAGGAAAACCCATTGACCACGAAACGGCAACGCGAGAAGAGATACTGCAAGGCATACAGGATGCAGGCATCGTTGGGCTTGGCGGGGCAGCATTCCCCACCCATGTTAAACTGAAAATTCCCGAAGGAAAACACTGCGACACACTGATAATCAACGGAATAGAATGCGAGCCCTACCTCACCACCGACCATCGGGTGATGCTCGAACAGTCGGATGATATTTTCACGGGCATCCGTTACTTGTTAAAAGCCACGGGTGCAAAAAAGGTCATCATCGGCATTGAAGCCAACAAACAGGACGCCGCAGATCACCTTTCGGCAAGGATTCCCAAGGACGAGCCGGTCACCGTGCAGGTAGTTCCAGTGAAGTACCCGCAGGGGGCGGAGAAGATGTTGGTGACCGCCCTGCTGGGCCGGGAAGTGCCCTCCGGCGGCTTACCCATCGAAGTAAATGCGGTGGTGGTAAACGTGGCCACCACTGCCGAAATCGGGAGGTTGCTGCCGCATGGGCGGGGCATCCAGGAGCGGGTCATTACCATCACTGGCCCCGGCGTGAAGAAGAAAGGGAATTACCTGATTCCCATCGGGACCCCCCTCCGCTACGTGCTGGAGCAGGTGGGCGCCGATGAGAACGTTAGCGAAGTGTACATGGGCGGCCCGATGATGGGCGTGGCCGTCTCGAACCTCGATATTTCCATTACGAAAGGGACTTCCGGCATCGTCGTTTTCAAGGAAAATGACATCAAACGGCCAGACAAAGTCTACCCTTGCATCAAATGCGGTGCCTGTGTGGACGCCTGCCCCATTTCGCTGAACCCCTCCAAATTGGGGATTCTGGCAAAATTTGAGGCCTACGATGAAATGGCAACAAACTACCACCTGATGGACTGCTTCGAATGCGGCTCGTGCGCTTACGTGTGCCCGTCCCATATTCCGCTGGTGCAGTATTTCAGGTCATCGAAAACCATTGTGCGCAAGCGGAATGCGGCGGCGAAAGCGGCGGGGTGAGGTTTAGAAAGTTTAGAGGGTTTAGGAGGTTTAAAGGAGTTGCCTTCTAGACTTGCTAAACCAACTAAACCTCCCTAAACATAACGTGAGTTATGGCAATAAGAGATTGATTATCAGTTCATTGTCTTGAAAAAGAGACTAAAAATTGAGTCTTTTGAGGTTCCTACGCCTTAACAACTCAAAAATTAGCCTCTATGGACAACGAATTTAAAGAAAATAAG
>JANPLH010000141.1:0-5285 GCA_031426435.1 Saprospiraceae bacterium
TTGGATTTTTGGACAGACTCCCCGCTAAAGCGCTTACCACTACAATCCGTTATAATCAGGAACCTTTTAAAATGGGTGCGGCTTTGATTTAATGTAAATCAAAGCCGCACCCGCTCAAAATCGTGACAGCCTGCACTCAATTGCTGCGCATGATAACCACGACTTTCGTATGCACCTCCTTGTTGGTTTTGACCTGTACCAGGTAGCTCCCTTCCTGTACTTGTGACATGTCAATCGTGTGGGTGTTCGACCCCTTTTGGGCATTTATTTTATCGGCAAAAACGACCTTTCCCAAAAAGTTGGACACGCTGAACTCAACCTGGTCTTCTATGGAAGATTCAAACCCAAGGTTGAAATTGCGGTTGGCGGGGTTTGGCCACAGTTCTATTTGTCGCAGGTCGTCTGCCAATGATTTTTCCAAAGAGAAGAGGCAACTCACCGTCGTCATGCACATGGACACGCAGCCATTTGCATCGGTCACGGTCAGGATTATTTTCGCATCCGAAAAGCCGATGTAAATATTGATTTCCGGTGTTCCTTGCCCTCCTTGTATGAAGCAATTCTCCCCAACTATCTCCCAAACATAGGTAAATGGCCCATTTCCGCCTGTGATGATGCTGCTGATCACGATACCATGCGTATTGCAGTACACCGTATCGGGCACGATGATGCTGCACTCCAGGAAAGTGTCTGGTATCCATTTTATGGTTTGGGTATAGACCGAAACGTTGCCGCAAACATCCGTGGCAACCCACGTCCTTGTCACGATGAATTCTCCGGGGCCACCATTGGATTCAATGACTTCCGTATAGGTGATTTTCACGGGCTGGGACTCACCTTCCACTACCACGATTGGAGCGGGTGGCAGTTCTACGCACACGATTAGGGCTTCATAAGGAACCTCTACAATGACAGGTGGAACATCGTCCAAGATATTCACGGTGAACGATAAAGAAGCCGTGTTGCCACATGCATCGGTAGCCGTCCAAGTATAGCGCCGCTGTTCGTAATAGCCAAGGATATAGCAATCTTCTGCTTGGCTGATTGTTACCGTAAGCACTGGAATGATGACTTGGCCACAATCATTTATAATGGTCACACTATTTGCGTTTAATCCATTTAATTGGCCCATCAATGCAGTTTCCGACAGAAACACAAGGTTATTTAAATTGCCATAGTATAGGAGAATAATGGAAAGGTCTGGCACTATTATCACAGGCGGTGTGGTGTCGTTGAGAATAATTGATTGGTGGACTATGGTCGTGTCGCCACAAATACCGACGGCGCTCCATGTCCTGTCTATGACCAAACCACCGCAGGGTACTTCCAAGGTATCCTCCTCCATTAAAACATCAACAAACGCATCCGCACATGCATCATACGCCGTCACGACCGGGACGGTAATATCATCGCATATAACTGGCAATACCCCAGTAATGACTGGTCCGCTGCCGTCGCCTACATGAATGGTTTGCGATTGGGTAGTCGTATTGCCGCATAGGTCGGTTGCTGTAATGATGCGTTGCAGTTCATATTCATAAATGCAGTCGCTGGGAATGATGGTGTCCCAAGTCGTTAAGGCCACCTCGCCACAATTATCCGTTACCACTATTTCAGGCAATGCAGCATTGCAGGCAATGGTCATTTCTGGAAGGAAGTTGAGGAAGACAGGACTGGATTCATCCACAATATTGGCAATGGCCATCAGCTCGCTGAGGTTTCCGCAGATGTCAGTTGCCGTCCATCGCAATTGTACCACTGCTACTATGCCATTGGTGGCACAGTCGCCAGCAGCGATCAGGGTTTCGGTAAAATTCACGGTGATTCCTGCCGCGCAGCCATCGGCCACGCCCACGTCATTAATGCCAAATGAAGTATATTGGCCATTGTACGCTGCGCAATCGATCGTCAGCACTTCTCCACCCCCCATTTCTGCCAATATCGGGTTCGTGAACCAAATCATTGGTGCCACATTGTCATTTGGCAGGAGTATGCTGGTGGCGGTTGCAATATTGCCACAGCCATCATTTGCCTCATAAGTTCTTAGAATGGCCTTGCCGTTTCCGCAGGGGCTTAAAGTTTGACTATCCTGGTATCCTATCGTCGCTATCCCACAGTCATCCGTGGCATATACCTGGTTCAAAGTATCCCCTATGCAAGCTATCGGCATGATGCCAAAAATCACAGGGGGCTCGTGGTCGGTCAGGCGGGCCTTGATGGTCAGCGACGACGTGTTCCCACATTCATCTACCGCCGTCCAGTGGTAGGTCCTTTGCTCCACATAGCCATCCAGCTCACAGTTGTCTGCGATGATGGGCACCATATTAAAGGTCAGCATGAAGGAAGCGCCACATGATGGGGCCAATACGAAATCCTCGTTCAGATAGTCGAGGTAAGTTGGAAAGCCATCGCTGCAAGGGTATTCGAGGATGGTATCCCCCGTGATGCCCATTATTTCGGGCAACATGACAAACCATTCCGGGCCTTCTTCATCAATAAGCGTGATGGTCTGCGTTGCGGTGGTCGTATTGCCACATTGGTCCTTTGCAGTCCACGACCGCAGTATCACCTGGCCATCCTGGCATCCCGGTATTGTCAAGGTTTCTTCAAATGCCAGGATGCAGGCGCAAAGGCATTCATCTACGCCAACTATATTGGTGGGTGGTTCTGGTATCTCATCGCATTTTACGGAAATATCATCGGGGACGCCCTGTATGGTTGGGCCAATGGTGTCTATCAATGCCATGAAAATGAACGCACTGCTGCTGTTCCCACATATATCGGTGGCCGTCCACGTCAGGCGGTATAGGTTGATAAATCCATCCACCTCGCAATCACCTACCTGTTCCAATTCCTCATTGAAGCTAATGGCCACTTCACCTGCACATAGATCGGTCGCAATGATGCTGCCTTCGTCAAATTCCGGGAGGCTCCACTCGGGGTCTTGCCCAAAACACTGGACCTGGATGGTACCACCGGGCACAAACAGCGGATTGACAAAGGCGATGCTGGGCGGCGTATTGTCAAATACCGTGATCACTTGCGAACAGGTAGAAGCATTGCCGCAGGCGTCCATAGCCCGGTAAATCCTCGTTAGCACAAATTGGTTCTCGCAGGTTTGGTTAGTGATATTTCCACTTTGAAGGGTCACGGTTATTGGCCCACTGCAATTGTCCGTTGCAACGATCAGCGCAGGATTGGCCACAGGTACTTGGTCGGCGCATTGAACGGCCATGGCCGGTGGGCAAACAATAACGGGTGGTGTCAAGTCTGCTACTACCAAAGTTTGGAGACAACTGCTGCTGTTTCCACAACCGTCCGAAGCAGTCCAGGTGCGGGCGATCGTAAATGATTGCGGGCAAGTTCCCGGCGTTGTTATGTCATTGTAAACTACAATTGGCGAGGGGTTGCAATTGTCCGTTGCAGTGGCAATGCCAGTGCCTGGCGGCAATAGGCCCCCATCACATGCTATTGTCAAGCTGGGTGGGCAGACGAGAATGGGCGCTGTATTATCTGATACGATGATGCTTTGCATGCAATTGCTGCTGTTGCCACATGCGTCAGTGGCCACCCAAGTGCGGATAATTGTAAACTCCTGCGGGCAAATTCCAGCAGTGGTGGCGTCGGTAAAGCCAATAATTGGAGCAGTATCGCAATTGTCCGTAACGGTCGGTATGCCCGTGCCTGGCGGCAATGTGCTTCCATTGCAATCCACCGATGCGTTGGCTGGGCATGTTAAAATTGGTGGGTTGTTGTCCGAAACGATGATGCTTTGCATGCAATTGCTGCTGTTGCCACATGCGTCAGTGGCCATCCAAGTGCGGATAATTGTAAACTCCTGAGGACAAATTCCGGCAGTGGTGGCGTCGGTAAAGCCAATAATTGGAGCAGTATCGCAATTGTCCGTAACGGTCGGTGTACCTGTGCCCGGTGGCAAGGTGCTTCCATTGCAGTCCACCGATGCGTTGGCTGGGCATATTATAGTAGGTGGGTTGCTATCAATAATGGTAATGGTTTGTGTGCAGCTTACGCTGTTCCCATTGGCATCCGTGGCGGTCCATGTCCGTGTGATTATTGACGACTGAGGGCAAATTCCCACCACTATCATATCCATAAATGTGATTATAGGGGGAGCTTGGCCGCAATTGTCAGTAGCGGTAGCAGTGCCCGTGTTCGATGGGAGCGGGCTTATATCACATTCTATCATCACATCCGCCGGGCAGGTGATGGTTGGAGGGGTGGTGTCCTCAATGACATTGACCGTGATGCTGCACATGCTGGTACAGCCGTTTGCGCCCGTGACGGTGACGGAATAAATGCCCGGCGTGCTTACGGTGATGCAATTGGTGATGCCACCGTTGCTCCATAGATAGCCAGCAGCGCCCGCTGTTGCGCACAGCTCGGTAGTCTGCCCTTCGCAGGGAATGTCACCGCCCGTGATGGTGCAAATTGGCAACTGGTTGGCGTTGACCGTGATGCTGCACATGCTGGTACAGCCGTTTGCACCCGTGACGGTCACAGAATAGTCGCCCGGCGTGCCCACGGTGATGCAAGTGGTGATAGCGCCATTGCTCCATAGATAGCCAGCAGCGCCCGCTGTTGCGCACAGTTCAGTGGTTTGTCCTTCACAGGGGATATCGCCGCCCGTGATGTTGCAGATTGGCGGTGGGCCAATGGCCACGGTGATGCTGCAAACGCTGGTACAGCCGTTTGCGCCCGTGACAGTGACGGAATAGACGCCCGGCGTGCCCACGGTGATGCAATTGGTGTTGGCACCATTGCTCCACAGATAACCAGCAGCGCCCGCTGGAGTACATAATTCAGTGGTTTCAGCCCCACAAGGGATGTCGCCGCCCGTGATGGTGCAATCCGGCGACTGGCCACCGGCTGCCATGATATCCATATCAACCATATTGAAGTGCATGTCTATTGCTCCCTCCCGGGAAAGCGCCCTTCCATGAAGCATCGCACCCTGCAACATGCTAATGGCCCCATTCACAAGCATGGTTCCCTGAAAATTAGAATTCTCGCCCAAGGAAACTGCGCCATTTATTTGCCAGTAAATATTGCACATTGACGATGAATTGGTCACAATAATATTTGATAAAGAAGTGGTTGACAATGCTCCATCTATCTTAAAAATAAATATTCCATCTGGGTCGCATCCACAATCCAAAATTAAATTGCCAGTTAAGGTTGATGCCCCGCCCAAGCAGTACACTGCTGGAGTAAGCACTTGATTGTTGCCCAATGTGGTACCTAGGACAAAGTCGCAAGAAATGCCG
>JANPLH010000142.1:0-6943 GCA_031426435.1 Saprospiraceae bacterium
CTTATTTTCTTTAAATTCGTTGTCCATAGAGGCTAATTTTTGAGTTGTTAAGGCGTAGGAACCTCAAAAGACTCAATTTTTAGTCTCTTTTTCAAGACAATGAACTGATAATCAATCTCTTATTGCCATAACTCACGTTAAATATAGGCTTAATATCGTCAAACTCCCCGAACTCTCTTCTCTGCCTTTGCGTTCTCGAACCTTCACCAACCACCTGACTTTTGTATGCCGTCCACCGCCACCCGCCCACCGTCCACCGTTTTCAGAAACCCCTACCTCAACATGCTCGCCACCGCTTGGCGCTACGCCGGGAAGGAGCGCCGCCGCTTCGTGTTCATTTATTCCATGTTCATGTTGAGCAATTTGACGGACGTGCTGTATCCCCTGATTTGGGGCATGTTCATCAACGATGTGCAACAAAACGGGGTAGCGGTTTTGAAGTCGGCCTGGATATACGCAGGGACCTATTTGGGAATCAAATTGCTTGAATGGGCTTTTCACGGCCCAACCCGAATCTTGGAGCGGGAACTGGCTTTCAACCTCAGCCGAAACTTCCTTCAGGAGCTTTACCACAAGTCGCTGCACCTGCCCGTCCGCTGGCACCAAGACAACCACAGCGGCGCCACCATCAACCGCATACGCAAGGCTTATGAAGCCATAAAGCGCTTTTTCGAGCAGGGCTTTGAATACCTGCACACGTTGTTCAAGTTCGCCTTTTCCTTTCTTGCCATGATTTACTTCGCCCCGCTGTTTGTCCTGGTGGCCACGGCCCTTGGCGTGGTCATCATTTGGGTCATCCTGAAATTCGACAAGCCGTACATCAAAACGCTGGAGCAAGTCAACGAGGAGGAGCACAAGGTTTCCGCCACCCTTTTCGATAGCCTTTCCAATATCATCACTGTCATCACGCTGCGGTTGGAGCGCCGCATGGAGGCTGGGCTGCTGCAAAAAGTGGCGGCTATCTTCCCTTTTTATCGCCGAAACATCCGCATCAACGAATGGAAATGGTTCATCGTGGACATGCTCGTGGCCGTTATTTATGCCGTCATCCTCGTTGGCTATGTGTGGCAGCATTGGACGCCCGGCGAGACCCTCCTGCTCGGTGGCCTCGTGATGGTCATGGGTTACGTCGAACGTTTTACCAGTGTGTTCCACAATGTGGCCTACCTCTACACCGACGTGGTGCAGCACAACACCGATGTGACCACTGCTTTCAACATCCTCGAAGCATACGAGCAGCACCATTTGCCGGAGGCGGTAAACCCATTGCCGAAGGCATGGAAAACCATTGAAATCGCTTCGCTCAATTTTTCGCACCGGGAAGAACCCAAAACGGTGGACGACGAACGGTCAACGGTGGACGGGCAGGTGATTGGTTTGCACGATGTGAATTTGATGATAAAACGAGGGAAACGCATTGCCCTGATTGGGGAAAGCGGCAGTGGGAAGAGCACCATGCTGGCTTTGTTGCGGGGGCTTTATGAGCCAATGGCAGGGGTGAAAGTGGCAGTGGATGGGCAGCCAATCGGCTTCGATTCCATCGCCAACCACGTGACGCTGTTCCCGCAGGAGCCGGAGATTTTTGAAAACACCATCGAATACAATATCACGCTGGGCCTGCCCCACGAGACGGGCGAAATCGAGCGGATTTGCAAGCAGGTGGGCTTCTGGGAAGTCGTGCAGCAATTGCCCAAGGGCCTGCAATCGAGCATTCAGGAGAAGGGCGTGAACCTGAGCGGCGGGCAAAAACAGCGGCTAGCTCTGGCCCGTGGTGTCTTTGCCGCCAAGGACAGCGACCTGCTCCTCCTCGACGAACCGACGAGCAGCGTTGACCCAAAAACAGAGTCCAATATTTACGATAGGCTGTTTGCCGAGGCATCGGATAAGGCCATTGTTTCGGCGCTGCACCGCCTGCACTTGCTGCCCCGATTTGACCATATTTATTTGCTGGAAAACGGCGTGGTCGTTGACGAAGGCAGCTTTGCGGAGCTTTCAAAAAACAGTGGGAAATTCAAGGAGATGTGGGCGCACCAAAAGGAGTTTGCGGGAGGCAGTTAACAGTCGGCAGTTGGCACTACCTTTTCCGCAAATTCACCCAAAGCGACGCCCCCAGCGCAAACATCAACCCCGCCACCGCCATTCCATCCACGAGTTTTGCATTCCAATCCATGCCCGTCAGCAGGTCGAGCAGGTATTTCAGGTAGGAATTGGGCAGGTCGGTTTTGCCCAATTTTGCGAGTACATCCCAGTGCCAATCGGTGAGTGGGCAATAGCCGAAGCCATAAAAGAAACCCAGCACCACCCATGAGGCCAAGGTCAGGCAAATCACGAAAAGGTGCGCCCGACGGGTGCGTTTCCAAATCCAGCCCGTCAGGTTGAAGACGATGAGCAGGAGGTGGAAAAGGAGGAAAAAGTAGTGGAGGAATTGGTACATAGTCTTATGCCGCAAAGGATAGGACACAGATGGGACTGATTTAACAGATTTACACAGTAAATATCAGGCAAATCAGTTCTATCTGTGTCCTAACCGATACGCTTATCTCACCATCAACTTTTTGATGCCAACCGCACCATCAATATTCACCAGCACGAAATACAAGCCGCTACCAAGTTCCAATTGCTCCCGCAACTGGTGCTGTCCAGCCGCCAGCGCATCTTCGCCAAAATCCACCACTACCCTACCTGTGCAGTCCAGCACTTGCAGGCTGACTGTCGCATTTTGCGCCAGCAACAAATCAATCGTCATATCACCGCTTGTGGGATTTGGCGAAACGACCCACTCGAAGTTTTTACCAGAAACAGCTTCCTCCGAATCGGTGTAAAAGCTGGGCGGCGTCACCCTCTGGTCGGTATAAAGGCGGTACTCCCCAGCGGAGAAAGAAAGTGGCGTTGTGACATTTCCGACGTTTAAACTATCGCCCGTGAAATATTCGTACCACCAGCCCATGTGCTGAAAATTAGGCGTCACATTGTTCGCTGTCACGCTGAAATTGCCGAGCACCACGGCGTTCATCGCTGGGTCGTTCAGGTGAATGGTCTTTTGGAAGCCACTGGTGTTCATCGTAAAATCGTCAGTACGGAACACCTCGTTTTCTGTGCGCAGGTAGTTCATTTGGCGCACCACGTTCCAGAGGTCCACCCGGTCGGGGTTGGCCATATAGTCCCAGCGGATGGGCTTTGGCGACAGGCGGCAGTTGTCACTGATGGTACCGTTCTCGCAGCGGTTGATGGAGAAATCGTAGCCCATTTCGAAGAACTGCCAGAGCATCTTAGGGCCAGGTATGCTGAGGTAAAACACGCTGGTCAGTTCCGCCCTATCCAATGCCGTGGAGAGGTTGCGGATGTTGTAGCCGGGGGTCGAGTTGTTGCCGAAGGTGATGTTTTTGTACATGAGGCGCTCCTCGTCGTGGCTCTCCATGTAGGCGATGAGGTGCGGGTCGTCCCAGCCCTTGGTCTTGTAGCTGGCCCCGCTGAGGTTGCTGGCATAGCCCATCGAGCTTTCGAGGAACTGGTTGCTCACCCCTGCCCCGCCCCAGAGCATACAGCCGTAATTGCTGAGTTCTTCTTCCTCGGTGTTGGCGGCGAAATGCTCCAGGATGACATAAGCCGTGGGGTCGTTGGCCCATATTTCATCAGCGTAATCCTTTATCGTTGCAATACGGGCGGCATCATAAGCCCCGGCGTCGAAGGGGCCATTGGTGTTCTGTGTGAGTCCCTTCGAGAGGTCAAAGCGGAAGCCGTCCACATGGTAATCATTGAGCCAATGGCTCAATACTTTTTTCACATAAACCTTGGTGGCTGGGCTTTCGTGGTTGAAGTCATAGAACACGCTGTAATCGTGCGGGGCCTGCTGGTTCAGCCAAGGATTGTCGGCGGCCGGGCGGAAATTGGCACTGTCCCAATACAGCATAGCAAGCGGGTTCTTCTCGTGCGCATGGTTGAACACCACGTCTAGGATGACTGCGATGCCCCGCTCGTGGCAGGCATCCACCAGCTTTCGGAACGACTCCGGCGTGCCATAATATTTATCGAGGGCATAATGGTAGGTCGGGTTATAGCCCCAGCTAAGGTTCCCATCGAATTCGTTGATGGGCATCGGTTCAATTGCGTTGATGCCGAGCCGCTCCAAATAGTCCAAAGTATCGAGCAGGGTCTGGTAGTTCTGCACCTTTGTGAAGTCCCGCAGCAGCATTTCATAAATGATGAGTTCGTCCTTTTCTGGGCGGTCGTAACCGTCGTTTTGCCAAGCAAAAGCAGGCTCGTTGGTGCGCAGCAAGGAGGCGATGCCCGATGTTTTGCCCACTGGGTACGGCGGCAGGTTCGGCCAAGTAGCGGAGGGGATATATTGGTCGTTGGAGGGGTCGAGGACGAGGTCGCTGTATGGTTCGCCGATGCGGATGTTGCCATCCACCACGTACTGGAAAGCATAGTATTTATTGGGTATCAGGCCGTTCACGTCAATCCACCAAGTGCTGCCATCGGGGGTGCGCTTCATCTGGTAATCGTCGCTGAACTGCCAATCGTTGAAGTCGCCGAGGAGGTAGGCGAAGGTCTTGCCGGGCGCATAAAATGCCAGTCGAACCTGCGTACCGGAGAGGTAATTGATTCCGAGTTCGGTGCCTTGCGGCAATGCTTGTTGCACGGTTGATTGTGCGACGATATAGGTGAAAAAGCGGCTCTGCGTCTCCGTGCCGTTATCGGCAATGACCTCCACTTGATGCACCCCACCACTGCTCACGTTCAGGTTGTAGTTGAGCGAGGTTCCGTTGCCTGCCACTATTGCCACCCCATTGTCAATGATGCTAAACTCAGCCGATTGCGAAGCAGCCGCCTGTATGTTGATGACCGACCCAATGCTGGTAAAAACCGTTTGAGCCGTGGGCGCAATCAACGTGAACGCAAAACCTTGGTTTGCTGGCGCAACGTCATAGTAGATGTCCGCCCCACCCACATCCTTCCCCTCCAAAGAACCAGTGCCATTACGGAACACAAAGGCCATTTTTTCTATCACTTCGTTCGCATTCGTCAGCCCATAATACTGCCGGATGCTGGGCGTAATGTCGTAACTGTACACGTTTGGCTGCCCACTGACCGGGGTCATTTTCCAGGCCGCATTGGCCTGCCCCCATGAGGTCACGACATGCTTCCAGTCGCCCAGCCCTGTGCTCAGGTTGGTGATGACGCCCGTATGCAGATAGACATCGCAGTTGCAGTCGGCGAGGCCGCCCGTACCCTGGGTGGCATCAAAATAGATGGTGACGGCCTCCGTTTCCGTTGGGAAAACCGGGTCGGCCCAGATGAGTTGTGCGTGTGTGGAGGTTGCGCAGCAAAGCAGTAGCAACAGGTGGGAAATGATGTGCCTGGTCATGTACATTTTTTTTGGTTGGCCGGAGGATACCGGGTGGGGGCAAAGGTAGGAGGTTTTACTAAGCATTGATAAACCGCCGAATCACAAACCGCACGAACCAATATAACATCAATCCAATCAACAAAACCACCAAAATCACCGAGCCAAACAACAAAGTCGGATGGCTCAAGACCTTGGATGCCCGGATGAACATATTCTGCATGGACTTCGCCGCTTCTACTTCCTTTTCATTGGGCACCACGGGCACTGAGTAGTCGAAATCAACAAGGCGAAGCAGGTACCCTTTCCAAATGCAGCCCTCCAAGCTGAAAATATGGATTTCCTTCACCATCGGGGCGACGACCCGGATGTCGTGCGCCAATTGCTCCCAAGTCAGGGTGGTCAAGGTGGTGTCCACGCCGCCGCCAGTGCTGCCGAGGGCCACATATTGGAGCTTAAGGTCGAGGGCATAAATCTTGAGCAGGCCATAAGCATTGCCCATGAACGAGGTGTAGAGCATCGGGATTTCCTTTTCAACCTTCACGTCCAGGAACTTGGTCAATTGCTGGATGGAGGTGGAGCCGATGTTGGTTTCGTCTTTCACGAAGGAGGCGTAATAACTCTCCACCGGATAGCCATCTTGTTTAATAAGTTCCAGCAATTGCTGATAGACCCGGCGGCCTTCCTCAATTGGCTTTTTATCGTACAGCCGCCCCGGCAACTGCCGGATGAGCGCCCAAGGGTCGGATTGTCCCAGTTTAAAATCGTTCATGTCCAGCTCCAGGTCAATGCCGATGCCCTTGAACAGGATGCCTTCCGCATCCGCCCATTGCTTGATGGCCTTGTAGCGTTCGATGGCCACATAGCCATTGCTGCTGTGGAACCAGTAGCCCTGCTCCTCCGGCAGCAGCAGCCATGCCACCACGGGGATGCCCGATAAGTTCAACCTGTGCAGCACCTCCGCCCGCTCCGGCGAGAGGTCGAGCATGCCTATGCGGATTTCTGCGCCCAGCGTTTGCAGCGTCGGTATCAGCGTCGAGTCAGCGAAAAGCGCCTTTAGTTCCGGACCTTTCATTTCGTTGAAAAAGGAGAAAATGGGCTTTGCGAAAATGCCCGAAGCTGTGACAATTACGAAGTACAGGAGAAGGATTTGACGTTTCATGTTGCGCAAGAATGGTTGGTGACAACTGGCAGATATTTGCGCACAAGTTAAAGAGATAGACGTAATCCTATTCACCAAAATGGGATTACTTAAAACTCAAAGTTTGTGAATCCTCGCCTATAGCAAACAGCGTATGGGATAAATGCAACATCTCTATTTAGGTGGCGTTCAACGACCTTCCCAAAACCAACGACAAATTATCATTCCAATCTTCCCTCACCGTGCGAACCACCAAGCGCAAATCCGGCAATGGCACCACCAATCGGCAATGGCTGTACCTGTACGTCAACGTGCCGCTCATTGTCCTCGTAAAAGTGGGCATCTCCGGCGATTACAAACGCCGGGCGAGGCAGGTAGCCAAATCGGGCTTCGGCTGGCCCGTGCCAGTCTTTGCCGTGCGGGTTCCTTTTGCCTACCAATGCGAACAGGCCATG
>JANPLH010000143.1:0-2726 GCA_031426435.1 Saprospiraceae bacterium
CCGCTTGGCCGCCCGACTGAACGCTGGCTCGGTGGCAGGTGTGAAATCGCTGCCGGATGTTTCGGGCGGAGGGTTCAAAGTGACGAAGGGCGTTTATTCCGGCAAGGCCATTGCCACTTATGAAATCAGTTCCGCCGTGAAACTGCTTTCGCTGGGCAGCAATGAAATCCCAGTGCAGGCAAAGGGCACGGAGGTGGCCGTTGAGACACTGGAGTTGTCCGTACCAACGAGTAAAACCAAAGTGTTGAGCGTAAAGCGGGAAGAAGGCATCGTTCCGTTGCCTGAGGCTGTTACCGTCGTATCGGCTGGTCGTGGTATGAAAGGGCCAGAGAATTGGGGCATGGTGGAAGAATTGGCGCAAGTCATGGGTGCTACTACTGCTTGCAGCCGCCCGGTTGCCGATGCCGATTGGCGTCCGCACCACGAGCATGTTGGACAGACTGGTGTGGCCATCCGGCCAAATTTGTACGTGGCAATAGGCATATCAGGTGCCATCCAGCATTTGGCTGGTGTCAACCAATCGAAAGTGATTGTAGTCATAAACAAAGACCCGGAGGCTCCGTTCTTCAAGGCGGCTGATTACGGCGTGGTAGGCGACTTGTTCGACATTGTGCCAAAACTGACAGCTGCGATGCGGAAGTTCAAGGCGGGATGAGTAGAAATTGGAAATTATTGGAAATTAGGAAGTTGAGCTATTTGCTCAAACAAAAAAGCCTCGATAATGAAAACCATCGAGGCTTTTTGCGTGAACCAAACGTATAGTTTAACTAATTCAACCAATTCAACAAAAAAACAACCCCTTCCTCCTCACGGAGAAAGGGGCTTCTTTAGCATAGGATTATAAATGTTTAAGACAATTGTGCTTTTTGCAAATATCTCGCCAACTGCAATTTGACCATGTATTTAAGGTTTATTCATTCCCCCATTCCGAAATCCGACATCCGAAATCCGAAATCATCCTTACCTTAGCAATGCAAAATCCAATAGCGTCATGGCCAATCTTTTTCATGGAAAAAATCTTGTTTGGATAGCGGTCGCTGCCTCGGTGGCTTTTGTTTTTTACCGTTACTCCTTCGGAAATTATGCGGGCGTGGATTACAACACCGAGGTGAAGCCCATCCTCAACAAGCACTGCCTATCCTGTCACGGCGGGGTGCGCCGCAAGGAAGGCTTCAGCTTGCTGACAAGGGAAGATGCCCTTGCGCCTACCGACAGCGGTAAACCTGCCATCGTGCCGGGCCATCCATCACGCAGCGAGTTCATACGCAGGCTGACACTCGACGACCCGGAAGAGCGGATGCCCTACAAAAAGGAACCGCTGACCAAAGAGGAAGTAGCAATTTTGACAAAATGGGTGGACGAAGGTGCCAAATGGGACGTACAATGGGCATTTAGGCCCATAGAAAAACCAATTGTGCCGGGCAGTGGCCGCTTGCTTTCCGCTTTCGGTAAAAAAGGGTGGGGGAGCAATGAAGTAGATGCTTTTATCCTCGATAAACTCAATGATAGAAAACTGGAACCCACTGTTGAAGCTGATAAAACCACGCTACTCCGCCGGGTCAGCCTTGACCTGATTGGGATGCCTGCGCCAGAATCATTGGCCACAAAATACCTAAATGACGACTCGCCAAAGGCTTATGAAAACCTTGTGGACAGCCTCCTCGCCCTGCCACAGTACGGCGAGCGTTGGACAGCCCTTTGGCTCGACCTTGCCCGATACGCCGATACCAAGGGCTATGAACGTGACGACCGTCGCCAAATATGGCGCTACCGGGATTGGCTCATCAAGGCTTTCAACGAGGACAAACCCTACGACCAGTTTTTGACGGAACAATTGGCGGGGGACTTGATGGCATGTGATGCCTATCCGACTGACAATCAATTCATTGCAACTGCTTTTCATCGAAACACCATGACCAACGATGAAGGTGGCACAGACAATGAGGAGTTCCGTACTGCGGCGGTGATTGACCGGGTGAATACGACCTGGGAGGTGCTTATGGGCACTTCCTTCGCCTGTGTGCAGTGCCACGACCACCCTTACGACCCTATTCGGCACGATGAGTATTACCAGTTCATGGCGTTCTTCAATGATAGCCGGGATGCGGATACCGAAGAAGAGTACCCGAAGTTGCGCCATTTTGCCAAAGAAGACAGCCTTCGCCTGGAGGGGCTAACGCATCGGGTACGGCAGGAGATTTCACCTGAAAAAGCCAACGAAGTCTATCGTTTTTTGAAGACCTGGCAGCCCGTTTATTACTCCTTGGAAACGGACAGCATGAAAAATGCGGCACTTTATGACACCAAATGGCTTGGCTTGCGCCACAAGGGTACCGCCCGTTTACCGAAGGTGAACCTCGATGGAAAAGGGCGGCTCTGGTTCCGCTACCAGGGCTGGGAACCCGGTGGCCGTTGGACCGTTCGCCTCGACCGACCGGATGGGGAGGTGCTTTTTTCAACGATGCTTCCTGTTACGAAAGATAAGGGTTTTGAAATTAAGAAAATTGATTTTGCAGTAAAATCAGGTATCCACGACCTCTGGTTTTACTATGAAAACCCCAAGTTGAAGCCGGAAATGGCTGGCAACCAGTTTGATTGGTTCCACTTCGCCGAGCCGGGTTTTGGCGATGAGCCTGCTTTGAAACCCGATTTTCAGCACCTGATGAACGCCAAAGCCGAGACCACCCCTGTCATGGTCGAAAACGTGCCGCAGATGAAGCGCACTA
>JANPLH010000144.1:0-8412 GCA_031426435.1 Saprospiraceae bacterium
GATTTTCTAATCATGACTAATTAAATCCGCAACTTCCTTTTCGACCAGTTGAACTTCTCTTTCTAAGGAATGGAGTGCCGGAGAAATAAGTGCCGAGACAAAAAAGGCCATATAAGCGTAAAAAAGTGAAATCTGCGGGCGAAAAAATGTCGAATAATTTTTGCGGGCTACTTAACAGGGGATTTCAGGAGGTAATTCAAATTGCATCCTGAATTAATATTAAAAGATAAAGTTCGGCTACTTTGCTGGGCTGGTCGTTACACGGCTACTTAAATAGTTTGCATTATTCACACCTAAATTCGGGTTTTCCCCAGTAAAAAATATAAAAACAGGGGTTGATACAATGGCCACCAATTATACTCTTGGACCTGTGGTTTTAGATTCTGCTGCTCGGTTCTATCCATTTTTTTGCCATCTCCAATAGTTTGCTCAAATCAAATGGCTTAACGAGATAGTCGTCCGCACCCAGTGCGATTGCTTCTGCTTTGTCAATCTTTTCAGAAAGGGAAGTGCTAAAAATAAATCGCAATTTGGACGTTTCAGCTGTGTTCCTTATTAATCGCAACACCTCGAAGCCGTCCATGTCGGTCATCAAAGCATCGCAAATAATCAAATCGGGGTTGATTTCAGCGGCAAGTTGAACCCCTCTTTTGCCATTCCAAGCGGCGTGAACCTCATAGCCGTTCATTTCTAAATACTCCGTGAAATTTTCAAGAATCTCTGGGGTGTCTTCTATCAGCAATATTTTTTTCATGCGGTTTGTTTTTCACTTTGCCCATTATTTTTAGGATGATGATTGATGCGCAAGAAACAAATATGGGCTGTTGGGAGCGAGAAGGCGTTATACAATTTGATGAAAACGTTGCATCATTCGCAGATTTCCCATATCACCGCAGTTGACAAGGAAATAACCCCGTTGTGCCAAGTCTTCCCACCCTCTCGGCAAAGCTACAAACTCATCCGTGATAAAACCACGGTGGTTTTATTCATAAGACAGTGTCGTAGCTATTTTGGAAAATGTAGGAACACTTGCGCAAACGGGATGTAAATCAATTTTCAGTGTATTGTCATTTACTGCGCCTGGCTATCGTAAAATGGAAGGTGCTGCCTTCCCCCGGCGTGGATTCTACCCAAATTTTACCGCCATGCAGTTCCACGATTTTTTTGCAATGCGCCAGGCCGATTCCAGTTCCTTCGTATGAGTCAGTGGCATGCAAACGCTGGAAAATCTGGAAAATCTTTTGATGGTGGCGGGGATTAATGCCGATTCCATTATCACGAACTGTAAATTTCCAAAAGCCCTTGTCTTGACTGGCAGCAATGTTGACTTCTGGCGGGATGCCGGGTTGAGTGAATTTGATGGCATTGCCAACCAGGTTCTGGAAAAGAAGTCGAAGCTCCACTTCATATCCTTCCAGTTGTGGCAAATCGCCGACTGTCAGGACGGCTTTTTTTTCACCGATAACCGCAAAAAGATCGTTCTGTACGTCCTGCATCAACTTGTTACAGTCAACAACCACGGGCACCTTGTTGCTGCCCAATCTGGAATAGTCAAGCAAGCTTTTTATGAGGTTGCTCATGCGGCTCGTCGCCTCTTCTATGAACCGGTGATACTGCTCCCCATCTTCATCCAGGTGGTCCTGGTACTGCTCTTTTAATAGTCCCGCAAAACCGGAAACCGACCGGAGGGGCTCCTGCAAATCGTGGGAAGCGATGTATAGGAACTGCTCCATCTCCTTCTTCTTTGTTTCCAGTTCAAGGGTTCTTTCAACCACCTTTTGCTCGAGGTCCTTGTTCGATTGTTCAAGGTCATGCTCAAGCCGTTTCCGGAATGTGATGTCACGGAGGATGCCACAGAAATAGGATTCTCCACCCACCTGCCAGGTGCCCAGGGAAAGCTCTACAGGAAAAATGCTCCCGTCTTTTCGTTGTCCCTCCAATTCAACCGTTTTATCGAACACCTGGTCTTCGTGCGTGGCGTTATAGCGACGCATGCCGACCTCGTGCATTTCACTAAACCTTTCCGGCAAGATGAACGACATCGGCTTGCCCAACACTTCTTCTTGGCTTCAACCAAAAATGCGCGCTGCTGAATGGTTCCAGGTGAGTATGTTTCCCCGTTCATCGGAAGTCACAATGGCATCTTTGGCCGAGCCCACCAGAGACCGGAACCGTTCTTCGTTTTTCCTGATTTTTTCCTGATTTTCCCCCTGTATCAACCGGTACCGAACCATGAGTCCTGCCATCACCCAAATGGTGAATATTGAAATCCCCCTGTTGGCGCAGTTTTTCCAAGTGAGGTCTGTTGCCCAGGGGCCTTTGATGAAAAAAGCCAGCAGCGTCAAAAAGGAAGTGATGGCTGCAAATAGCAGGATGTTTTTGTTCTTTTCGCTGTCGGGCAACAAAAACAAAACGGTGACATATAAAACACCTATTGCTACGCCTCTTGGTAGTGAAAGGTCAATCAGGAATATTACCGCTGTAATTATTCCGGCTGAAAGGACGCTCTGTATGTTTTTTGTGTTCACAATCAGCGTTGAAGATTTTAAGTATCCCTACTTGTGCCAAGTATTACCACCCTCCCGGCAAAGCTACAAACTGAATCTTAAAAAAAAACTATGGTTTTTTTGTTCAAAAGACGGTGTCGTAGCTATTGATATCCGCAAGGACTACCAAGTGCGGGTCATTTACCACGGCACCTTCCAGCGCACGAGCAATCCCAGCAAGTAGCTGCCAGTGTTTGTGCTGTGAACTACATGACCAATAAGGGTTTCAATAAAAAAAGAGTCGTCCAGTGCAAAGGGACGGCTCTTTTTAATTGGCGGTTTGCCTGCATTTACTAAAATGTGTAACTGTTCAGGTTTAGGAAGTTTAGCGGGTTTAGGAGGTTTAGAAAACACGTTCCTAAAAAGCAAAAGGGCACAAGCCTTTCAGCACTGCGCCCTTTTTGAAAAAGGTATTGGATTGCGTCTTTGGATAATTGGGGTATTGAGATATTGGGATATTAGAGATTCACGAATATCCCAATATCCTAATTATTTCACCCGGAATGTATAGGTTATCGTCCCACACTGACTGTCGGGCCCACCAGCCTCGAATTTATATTTCTTCGCATTCGCAATGGCGATGGTTTTCAACCTCGAACTTGCTGTAGAGGAACCTTTTTGCGTGTATTCTGCTGAGGTGACGTTGCCGTTTTTATCAATGCAGACCCTAACTGCGATGGTGCCTGTTTCTTGAGAATCATCGTTTGGTTTGCCAGGACTTTTGAATCCACGGCCACCAAATCCTTCCACCACACCTGAGCCGGTGGTTTTACCTTCGAGGATGTCAGAGTCGCCACCGTTCGGGTCGCCCTGGTTGCCGGGCTTTCCGGTATTGCCTTTGCCACCACCTGTTCCACCACCTTTTGAGGGTTTGCCCAGGTCTTTGAGGGCGTCCCTTTTGGCAGCTTCTTCTGCCCGCTTTTTGGCCTCAGCATCTGCTTTGGCTTTAGCTTCCGCACGGGCTTTGGCATCTGCTGCTGCCTGCTCCCTTGCCTCGGCATCTGCCTTGCGTTTTTCTTCTTCTTTTTTCTTTTTCAAGGCGGCAGCCTCTGGGTCTTCGGTCTTGACCACGTCTTTTTTAGGTTCCGTCGGCTTTTCCTTAACGGGTTTCGGCTTTTCCTTGACGGGTTCCTTTTCTTCTTCTACGGGTTCTGGCTCCGGTTCTGGTTCGGCAGCCGGCTCTGCGGGAGCTGCTTCCGGTGAATTCTCCTCGCCTTGCCCAACATCAGGAATGCCAAGGTTCACCAAGACACCCGCTGCTTCTGGCGGCGGGTTCTGGAAAGTGAAACCATACAACATGCACAGCACCAATATCAGCGTGTGGAATACAACGCTGAATATCATGCCTTTCTGGCGATTGTTTTTTTCGGACCTCGTTATATCTTCCATGACAAAAGATTGAATTGATAGGTTTTCAAATTGATAACGTAAACACGATGCAATTCGGTGGGGGAATACACAGGATTTTGAAGAAAATTAACTTTTGGTGATTGGTGATTGGGCTGCCCAATCACCAATCACAAATCACCAATCACTTCTCCTCAGCTGCCAAAATCGCATTGATTTCAAAACGCATAGCGATGTCCATGACGAAGGCCACGTGTTTCACGGCGGTGCCAGGCTCTGGTGAAATGGTGATGTCCAATTTTTCGGAAGCCGATTTGGATTTGCGCTCCAGGGTAGCTTCCAAATCCGATTGGGTGATGCGCTTGCCGTTCAGGAAGAAGTTGCCACTCTTGCTGATGGCCACATCGTCTGTTTTCGAGTCAATCTGTGGCTTCGACTGCGAAGTGCCAGGCAGTTTCAGGTTTAGGGAGTTGGGAGCCACTAAGCCAGAAGTCAGCATGAAGAATATCAGCAACAGGAATATCATGTCCGTCATGGAGGCGGAACTGAATTCTGTGGTCACTTTGCTTTTTCGTTGAAGTCCCATATTGTTTTGGTTTAGGTGGTTTAGATGGTTTAGGAAGTTTAGCAATGAGTCAATCTAAACCTTTTAACCTTTCTAAACCATCTAAACATTTCAAGATGTTTTCGGTGAGGTTGCCAAAATTGCCCGAATGCGCAATTCCCCGGCCACCTTTAATACCTCGGTCAAATTGTCGAATGGTGCATCTTGGTCGGCGGCGATGGTCAAGGTAAAATCCTTTGGGTCGCCCATTTCCTTTTTCTTTCGGGCCAATGCGGCTTTCAAAGCACTCGGAGAAATCACCTTTTTATCCCAAAGAATCTGACCCTCCGGGTTTACCTCCACCACAGCGGAAGTAGGTGCCACCGTCTTGCTGTCCGATTCCGGCAACTTGAAGTCCGAGATTTGGACAAAGTTGGAAGTCAGCACGAAGAAAATCAGCAGCAGGAAGATGATGTCCGTCATCGAAGCATAGCTGAACTCAGCGCCTACCTTATTTCTTGTTTTTAGGCCCATTACTTTCCCTTGGTTATAAGTTCAGAAATTGAAAATTGGGCTACTTACCAATTTCCAATTTACTTTCGTGAATCTGCGATTTCTCAAATTCCAATTTCACCTAAGAAGTAGGCTCTTGCAACAAGTCCATGAACTCCGTGGTGAATCGCTCCATTTGATAGACCACCTTGTCCACTTTGCCCACGAGGTAGTTGTAGCCGATATAGGAGAAAATACCTACCACGAGGCCCACAGCAGTGGTGATAAGGGCTTGGTAGATACCACCTGCCAACACCTGTGGTGTCACGTTGGTAGCAGTGGCCATTTGCTGGAAGGATACAATCATACCCGTTACCGTACCGAGGAAGCCAAGCATCGGGGCAGAGCCGGAAATGCTCGCCAATGTGTTCAGATTCTTTTCCAATTTGAAGATTTCGAGGTTGCCCACGTTCTCGATGGCGGCGTCAATATCGTTGAGTGGTTTGCCTATACGGGCAAGGCCTTTCTCCACCATCCTTGCAACGGGCGTGTCGGTGCTTTGGCAAAGCGCACGGGCCGCTTGGATGTTGCCGGAGGAGACGTTTGCCCGGATATTGTTCATGAAATGTTGGTCAATCTCGCCAGCTTTCTTGATGGACAAGTACCGCTCAATGAAGATATAAAGGGCAATGACGGATTGAATGAGCTGGATAAGCACGATGGTCACGCCAATCCAACCGCCGGAGAACAAAAGGCTGACCAAAGATTGGGATTCAGTAGTGGTGGCAGGCATATCCACATCCTGCAAAAACAGAAGGGTCTGGAACATAAAGCTAAGTTTAGTTTTTCACGTAATGTCTGTTCTGTGTAAGCTTTGAAAACGACGGCTAAGTAGAGCTTAGTGTCAATTCGGGGCGAAAGTTATTGCTTTTATTTAAAAGTCAATGGTTTACGTAATTAAAATCGCTAACAGGCAGCGCAGAGACGAGGTTTGGAATGGGGCTTTTGCCCAATAAAAACTTAGCTTCAACCTATTTACTTGCATTTTCTGCGCCGCAACTTTGTTTATTCAACGACGTTTGTATTTTTGCATTTCCAGCGAAAATTCGCTAAATTTTTCACAGTCTCACAACTGCCATTCCTTATGAGAAGAATATCCAAAGTGGCCGTGCTCGGCTCAGGTGTTATGGGTTCCGGTATTGCCTGCCACTTCGCCAATGTCGGCCTGCAAGTGCTGCTGCTCGACATCGTTCCCAAAGACGCCGCAGGACTCCCAGTCACTGACAAAAAGCTGCGCAACAGCATCGCCGACAACGCCTTGGCCGCTTCCATCAAATCGAAACCTGCACCATTATATGATGCCGCTTTTGCCAGCCGCATCACCACGGGCAATTTCGAGGACGACCTGCCCAAAATCAAGGACTACGACTGGGTCATCGAAGTGGTGGTGGAGCGCTTGGACATCAAAAAACAGGTGTTCGAGAAAGTGGACCAATACCGCAAGAAGGGAGCCCTCGTCACGTCCAATACCTCCGGCATCCCCATCCACCTCATGCTCGAAGGCCGCAGCGACGACTTCCGGGAGCATTTTTGCGGAACGCACTTCTTCAATCCGCCCCGCTACATGAGGCTGCTGGAGGTCATTCCAACGAAGGAGACCCGCCGTGACATCGTGGACTTTTTCATGCACTACGGTGATGTGTTTTTGGGAAAACAAACGGTGCTGGCCAAGGACACCCCGGCGTTCATTGCCAATAGGGTAGGGGTCTATGCAATGGCCAAGGTTTACCAGCTCACCACCCAAATCGGCCTGAACATCGCCGAAGTGGATGCACTGACCGGTCCTGCCATTGGCCGCCCGAACACGGGCACTTTCCGCCTCGGCGACCTCGTGGGCCACGACACAGCAGCCAAGGTCATTCAGGGCATCAAGGACAACTGCCCCAATGACGAACAGGCCGGGGCTTTTGAAATTCCGGCATACCTGAAGTTTTTATTGGAAAACAACCACCTCGGCAATAAGACAGGACAAGGCTTTTATAAGAAGACCAACGAAAAGGACGAGAAGGGCAAGCCCATCATTTTAGCTTTGAACTTGGAGACACTTGAGTATGAAAAAACGCCGAAGCCGGGCTTGCCTGTTCTCGCCGTTGCGAAGCAAATTGACGACCTCGAAAAGCGGGTAAAAGCCGTTTTCAATGCCGAGGACAAGGGCGGGGAACTCGTCCGTCGCTCGCTGCTCGGCCTGTTCGCCTACGTTTCCAACCGCATTCCAGAAATCGCCAATGAACTGTACTCCATTGACGATGCGCTGCGGGCGGGCTTCGCCTGGGACTTGGGGCCTTTCCAGTATTGGGATGCAGTCGGCGTGCGCCATGCCGTGGTGATGGCCGAGGCACAGGGCGAGCAAATTGCCGGCTGGGTCAACGACATGCTGGACGATGGCATCGAACATTTTTACAAACGGGAAGGCGGCAAGCAATACTATTATAGTGTAAAATCGAAGGGCTACAAGGAAGTGCCCGGCACGGAGAGCTTCGTGATTTTGGACAATTACCGGGACAAAAAGCCCGTCTATCAAAACCCCGAAGCCACGCTTCACGACATCGGCGACGGCGTGCTTTGCCTCGAATACCAGAGCAAAGCCAACACGATGGGCGAGGGCGTGCTAAGGGGCATCAACGACGCTATAAAAATAGCAGAAGAAGGCGAATGGAAGGGCCTATTGCTCGGCAACAACGCCAAGAACTTCTCCGTTGGCGCCAACCTGATGATGGTGGCCATGATGGCCTACGAACAGGAGTGGGACCAACTGAACATGGCCGTGAAATTCTTCCAGGACACGGTGATGCGCTGCCGCTATTCGGGCATCCCGGTGGTGGCTGCCACACAGGGCTATGTCTTTGGCGGGGCCTGCGAGACCATCATGCATTGCGACGCCGCCGTTTGCGCAGCGGAAAGCTATATCGGCCTCGTGGAAGTGGGCGTGGGCCTGCTGCCCGGTGGGGCTGGCACAAAGGAGTTCGCCCTGCGGCTCAGCGATTCGTTCTTCGAGGGCGATGTGCAGATTCCGACGCTGGTGGAGAAGTTCAAGACCATTGCCTTGGCCTCCGTGGCGACTTCGGCCAGCGAGGCTTTCAAACATGGTTATTTGCTCCGCAACAAAGACCAAGTAGTGCTGAACGGCCAGCGGAACATTGCAGAAGCAAAGCAAAGAGTCCTCGAACTCGCCGACAACTACGTGCAACCGCTGCAACGTCAGGATGTTACGGTGCTGGGTCGGGGCGGTCTGGCGGCACTCTATGTGGCTGCCAACGAACTGAAACTCGGTAACTACGCCAGCGACCACGATATCAAGATTGCGAAGAAAATCGCCTTCGTGCTCTGTGGCGGCGACCTGACCGGGGTGCAGCAGGTGAGCGAGCAGTACTTGCTGGACTTGGAGAGGGAGGCGTTTATGAGCTTGTGCGGGGAGCAGAAGAC
>JANPLH010000145.1:0-3084 GCA_031426435.1 Saprospiraceae bacterium
GGAAGTCATGGTTGCTTATTTTTTAAATCAAAGACGGTCTTTCTTGGCGTTGAGGAAATTGATTTCGTCCAATCGGCTATCAATGAATGCTTGGTAGCCTTTTACCCCCAGTTTTTCCTTGAACTCTTTTTCAAACAAGACGCCAATGGTCAACTGGTCTTTAAACAGCTTTATTCGTTGTTCTCGTTGTTTGTCCGTCATGTTTTGAAGTTTTCTCTGAACAAAGATAGCGGTTTTCCCAGTTGTCGCAAGTATGTTTTAGCAGCCCTAAAGTGCGGTCGTGCTTGCAGGTTTGCACGTGGGTCGAAGGGTGCGTTTCCACTGCAATTTGGTGGCTGAACTGGCAATTGTTTTCACCGCAAGGCCATCATTGGCTCATTGGGGTGTTTCGGGTTGGCAATCAATTGTTGAAGTTTCGGTGAAATCAGGACATCCATTTCTTCCATAGGAATGGCCCGCTGGCCCACCACTTGTCCTTCCATTCAAACGGCACTGCTCGTTGATAGCTGTGCTATCCTATGGGCTTGTGTAGCGGCGGCTGGCCCTCCCGATTGTATCAGGACTGGCAGTGCGTAGGCAAAGCTGCTTTCCATAAAATTGTTACCCAGTTGTTGCAAGTATGATTCCAGCAGCCCCAAAGTCTTTTAGTTCTTGCAAGTTTGCACCGTTCCATGTTGGAAAATGAGCATCGTTGTGCAGGTGCGTCGTCTGTATCACGGGTGGGGCGGGTTCAGGGATTTCGCTGAACCGTTCAACTCACTACTGTCAGGGTATCGCTCAAAAGGGGTTCAGCATTTCCAGCTGGTCAAAAAAGAAGTCCAGCAAATTTGACAACCAAAAAGACAGAGTTCTGTTTCGTAAATTTGAAAGGCTTCATCATAATTTCTTCGTGAAAATCCTTTCACACCTGTCCTGACAGTATCAGGAAAACATAGTTTTAAAATGAAAAAATTAACAAGCCTATTTTTAGCCATTTCGCTTATCGCAACGGTGATGTCACATACATCGTGCACAACGGCCAAAAAGGACATCGTTGACGTTGCTTCCGAAAATGCAAAAACACTTACCGCAGCCGTCACTGCAGCGGAACTGGTCCAAACACTCAAAGGTGCTGGGCCTTTCACCGTTTTTGCGCCCACCGATGCCGCTTTTGCAGCCATCCAATCGGACGTGGACAATCTTTTGAAACCTGAAAACAAAGCTGAACTTGCCAAAGTGCTCACTTGCCACGTTGTAAGTGGAAAGAAAATGGCGGCTGACCTACAGGATGGCGAGGAACTAACCGCCTTGGATGGCAGCAAATTGGTTGTGCGTATCAGCGATGGCAAAGTGATGGTCGGAGATGCCAATATCACGGTCAAAGATGTGGAGGCCACAAATGGGGTCATACACATGATTGACAAGGTGATTTTGCCTGCAAAACCGGCAGAGCAAGCAAAGGATATTGTGGCCATTGCCTCCGAAAGTGCAAAAACGCTGGCCGCTGCCGTGACCGCTGCAGGGCTGGTTGAAACCTTGCAAGGCAATGGACCATTTACCATTTTTGCGCCGACCGATGCCGCATTTGCGGCCATTCAAAAGGATGTGGATAACCTGTTGAAGCCCGAAAATAAGGCCAAACTTGCTACTGTTTTGACCTATCACGTTGTGAGTGGCAAAGTGATGGCAGCCGACCTCCAAGACGGTCAAGAAATCACCACTGTACAAGGCGGCAAGTTGAAAGTGTCCATAGTAAATGGAAAAGTGATGATAAATGGTGCGAATGTCGTTGCAGCTGATGTCCCCGCTTCCAATGGTGTTATTCACGTAATTGACAAAGTCGTGTTGCCGAAAATGTAAAGTACTGGGTTTTCTGTTTCACCTCCCAAGCATTTAGCGGTTTTTTAAATGTTGGGTTCCGGTAAAAAGTGTTCCACTTTTCAATCACCGGACTGGCTTGATGCCAAAGCATAAAAAGGCGAAAAAAGGGGCGAATAGTGGGACTATTCGCCCTTTTTTTCAACCCTGTCTGCTAACAGGCAGGGAAGTATAATTGGAAAAAGGGGACGGTTTTTACTGGAAGCCAGAATTTAAACAACCTCTCAAGGGCAGGTGCAGCAAAGTAGCGCTTATCCATCGCTGCAATCATGCTTGGGAGCATTTCTTCATCAACCGTATCTGAGCGGGGCAATACATCCAATTGCTGTTCGGTAAAAAAACCAGCACCCAATTAGCGTTAAAGACCCTCTATTATTTCCCATCCTTGACCCAAAAACTGATTGGGTTGACGCATGGTAGTACGTTTTAAGAATGGGTGACGGGTGGTCAATGTCGCAATGTGTGAATGATGCAAACTATTCCAAAAATTGTGTTGTAATTTTTATCTTTGAAAGCTGAATTTTGTGCCAGCATTTATTCAATCAGAATTGAGCCTAAAATCAATAAAATGTCAACAACAAAACTGCTCCTCAGTTACGTACTCACTTTTGCAGTGTTCTTTATCATTGACATGGCATGGCTCGGGTTGATTGCCAAAGGTTTGTACAAAAAATACTTGGGCAGTTTTTTGAGCGAACAGGTCAATTGGACAGCGGCCATTGTTTTCTATTTGTTGTTCGTTGTGGGCGTTTTTATTTTTGTAATCCTGCCTTCGGTGCAAAAAAATTCTCTTGTTTCTGCCATTTCATTGGGGGCATTGTTCGGCTTTTTTACCTATGCCACCTATGATTTGACCAATCTCGCCACAATGAAAAACTGGCCGCTCAATATTGTTTTTATTGACATTTTATGGGGCACAGTATTGACGAGCATCGTCGGCACGGCGGGTTTTTACATCGTCAAATTTGTCCAATAAATGACGATTCATACTCTTTTTCAAACGGCTACACTCATTTTCGGCTACATGACCCTGTGGTTTATTTTTTCTTTAATCAAAAAGAGAAATGATGTGGCGGATATTGCCTGGGGACTGGGATTCATTGCCATTTGCTTGTTTATGATGGTGAAGCAACCGCTATTGCCCATTTCGGCAGTTGTATATTCATTAGTCACGATTTGGGGACTACGATTGGCCATTCATATTGGGTTGCGCAGCAAAGGTAAAGC
>JANPLH010000146.1:0-11902 GCA_031426435.1 Saprospiraceae bacterium
TCATACTCGTCAATTTTTTCTTCGGAGAAAATAAGCTTTTTGCCGACGACAATCATTGCCTTTGCGCCAGCAAGTGGGAAGCAATACTCCTTGCCCACCTCTGGTTGAGGTGTAGCTTCCAAGCCGTTCAGTTGGCCGGCCAAAGTTTGGAAAGTTGGATTGCCGGGCACCATGGCCTCATAAGCAGCAATATTGGAATAGACATAAATGCGGCTTGCAACAGGCGGCGAGAAAATATCGTGCACAATCACATCAGTGATTTTCTGTAGCGTATTGTGCAGGTATTCGGGCTTTGAACTGTCCTGTTGCCAATCAGGATTCGAGTTGTTGCAGCCAAAGAAAGAGATGCCTGATAGTAACAGAAAGATTAACAAATTTTTCATCATGAAATTATTAATGTTGGATTGACCATTCAGATTTGGCAAGGCTTGAGTCAAATAGGTAGGTATCGGTTGTTTAAAATTAGTGCAAAACTAATAAAAAAATGTACGGACAAGGGCATTCACCTGTTTCAATTACTCCTTAGAAAATACTTAAAATGAAACGGGCCACCCAAGATTGGGCGGCCCGTTTTCACTATCCTATTTTCTCCGTTGAAAGGATTATCCTTTTGTAAACTTGATAATTTCACGCTGACCATTGTTGTAGTTCATGCGCATGAGATAGTTGCCAGAAGGCAAGTTGCTGAAATTCACTGCTTTAGCAAAAGTACCTGACTCCAAATCAATGGTTTGAACCAACCTGCCCTGCATTGTGAAAACTTGAACCTTGGTTGCTGTTTCAACATTGCTGTTGGCCTCAATCGTCATCTGGTCTATGACGAGGCTTGGGCGGATGAGGAAGTTTTGCGAAGCAGCAAAATGCTGCATCAACTTGGTGTTTGAGAACATCGTATGAGCGCCACTGCTCAACATTTCAACCCGGTAAAAGGCATTGCCTTTCTTTGGGAAGTAATCGGCAAACGTGTATTCGTGGTTGCCATCGCCTTGTGCCTGCGGAATGGTGGCCAAAGTTTCATACGTCACGCCGTCGTTGGAGCGCTGCACTTGAAACTCGTAGTCGCCGTCCATGCGCTCCAGGTTCCAGTCAATCATAACGGCACTTGACACATTTCCGACGTTGATAATCAAGCCGTTGCCGCAGATAACCGGGCTGTTGGAAATGGCAACTCCGAGTTGGTCAGTGGATGTGCAACCGTTCTTTGTAACAGACAAGGTAATGTATGCCACACCAGCCTGATTCCAAGTAACCGTTGGGTTCTGCATGGTAGAGGTAGAAGGCGTAGCCCAAGTGCCAAAGTTCCAGGAATAAGTTGCGCCAGCACCGTTGCTTGTAGCGAAATATTGCTCAGAATCACCTACACAAGTAAGGTCTGGGCCGGTGATTTCAGCAACGGCAGTGTTGCCAACCGTGATGGTAACTTTGTTGGACTCTTTCCAATCTGCGCAATTCTGTGCCTTTGTGCAACGAATGTACGAAGTCGTAACATAGATGATACCTGGGTCGTAGTTTGCACTTGTCGCTCCTGGAATTGCTGTCCATGTGTTAGGGTCCCAAGGCGTATCGGCAGAAATATACATCCACATGTATTGGATTGGGCTTCCGCCACCAGTGGCAGGCGTACCAGTGAGGGCAGCTACGTCGTTGCCTGGGCCACAAAGCACTTGGTCACAGCAGATTGTGCCAGGGTCGGTCACGTTGAGGCAATCTTCATAGATACCAGCATCTACTGTCACATTGCAATGACCAGCAGCTAAGGTGATATTCGCTGTGCTTCCAGAAGCAGTTGCGTCACTGTCCGTAAAATCGTCAGTACAAGTATTTGCAGGTGAAAGTGCGTAGCCGCTTGGAACAATGAATTTAACTTGGTAAGTACCTGGCTGGAGATTGTTGAACTGGTATTGACCGTTCAAGGCGGTTACCATTGACATGGCCACGGGAACACCACCAGTCGTTGTCCCGGTAAGTTGAACCACTACACCACCGAAACCGAATTCGCCAGGGTCTTGGCAGCCATTGCGGTTAACGTCTTCCCAAACACGGTCGCCAATACAGCTTGGCTCAACCAACGTCACAGTCCCAGTGCCTGTGCAGCCGTTGGAAGAAGTCACCGTTACAGTATAAGTGCCAGGGCCAAGGTTGGAAAGGCTGGAAGTCGTAGCACCTGTGCTCCATGAATAGGTATAAGGTGCAGTGCCACCGGTAACTGTCGTAGAAACTGCGCCATTGTTGGCATTTACACTACTAATGGGGTTTGTTATGTTGACCGTTACGTTCAGGCCAGCCGTACTGTTGGTGATGGAAACCATGCCCATTGCTGCGCAACCTTTTGTATCGGTAGCGGTAACGGCATAAGCACCATTGGCCAAGTTGGAAATCGTAGCACCTGTGCCACCATTGCTCCATGCATAAGTAAAGCCTGGTGTGCCGCCACTTGCGACAGCAGTGGCAGAACCGAGCGTATTGCAAGCGCCATTGACGCCAGTCACCGTTACGCTAACCTGTGTAGGCTGTGTCACTTGGGCGCTGGTGAAGGCGGTGCAACCACTTGCCGTATGCGTTACTGTTACGAAATAGGTAGCAGCAGTTAGGTTATTGATGGTTTGGCTGGTTCCGCCATTGCTCCATTGATAAGTAAATGGACCAGCAGCGCCAGCTGGTGTGGCAGTTGCCGAACCGTTGTTGCCAGCAAAGCAGTTAACTGCCGTGCCAACAGCGGTGACGGTGATATTGGATGCACCTGTAACGGTGGTTGTGCGAACTGCCGTACATCCGTTTGCATCCGTTACCGTAACCGAATAGGTGCCAGGGGCAATGTTGTTGATGATGGAAGTGGTAGCGCCATTGCTCCACAGGAAGCTGAAAGGAGCCGTGCCAGTTCCGACAGATACCATGGCTGTAGCGGAACCGTTTGCTGCGCAACCAGCACTAACACCAGTGATGTTGAGGACAATGGCAGGAACACCACCAACCGTTACGCTGGCATTTGCTCCGCAACCCTGCGCATCTGTTACTACAACGCTATAGTTGCCAGGGGCAAGGTTGGAGATTGTAGCAGTTGTTGCGCCGGTGTTCCAAAGGAAAGTGAATGGGGCTACCCCGCCAGTTGGCGTCGCAGTCGCCGAGCCTGTAGCTGTGCCACAAGCTGAAGCAGGTGTTGCCGTTGCATTGGCAACCAAGTTCGACTGTGCAACAATGACAACGGCAGCCGTCTGTTGGCAGCCAAGGAAGTCAGTTACCGTAACCGAGTAGTTGCCCGGAACCAAGCCACTGATGCTCGTAGTAGTAGCGCCTGTGCTCCATTGAACTTGGTAGGGGGCTGTGCCACCACTTGGCGCAACCGACGCAGAACCAGTCACGCTGCCACCGCCGCAAGCTGGGTTCACAATGGAAAGGTTGACGTTGATTTGTGCCGGATTACCAACTGTGGCGCTGCCAGTTTTGGTGCAGCCATTGGTGTCAGTAACGGTCACACTATAGGTGCCAGGGCCGAGGTTTGGATTCACGGAGCCATTGGCACCGTTGCTCCAAGCGTAAGTGTAAGGGGGAGCTCCTCCTGTTACAATCGCTTCAATACTGGCATCGCAGAAGTTGAAGCAGGCGAGGCCCTGTACATTGAGTGTAAGGTTCATGGCTCCTGGAACTGCTTTGCATGCAACACCTTGGCAGCCATTGACATCAGTAATAGTTACGCAATGCAGCCCAGCCGAAAGGCCAGCTACTGTTGCACTTGTTGCACCATTGTCCCAAAGATAGGTGTAACCACCTGTACCGCCTGTAGCACTGGCAGTTGCATTGCCACCACCAGCACATGGGTTGTTCAGGGTGAAGGTGACAGCAACCGCACTTGGCTGTGTTAGGTTGAAGGTGGCGTTACCACTTGTACCGTTTGCTGAGGTGACAGTAACGGAAACGGTCCCTGCACCAAGACCTTGAATAGTAGCGCCGCTAGCGCCATTGCTCCAAGCATAGGTGTATGGAGTAGTACCGCCGGTGGCAGTTGCAGTGGCTGAACCGTTGGTGTAGCCGTTGCAGGTAGGGCTTGTGCCTGAAATGGAAACGGTGACTTGGGCCATTGCCAAAACAGGCAGCAGCGCAATCAAGGTCATCGTAGCATGACGGACCAACTTAGAAAAGGAAATTCCCAAGTGTTGAGTTGGATTCATAATTGAAAAGTTTTGGTAATAATTATAAAAAGTTTAGCGAGCATTTGCCCGATGGTTAATTCAAAAAAATTTTGACTCAATTGAATTGTCAACTTGCTCTAAAACGTCAAATTTCAGAATTGTCAAATTAAAATAAAGCTCAAATGCGATTGTGTCAATGCAAAATTTTGCATTTTATAGGCCTGACCTTTGATGGGTAGATGACAAAAACATCCTTAAAATTTCTTTTTCAGGAGTTTGTCTGCGGAGATGTAATACTTAATCGGTATTGGTGAGTGAATTTCGATGCTAAGGTACAAAGTTCTATAATATTTTTTCTAACGTAAAACATTTAATGCTTGTATTGACGAAAATAGTATGAATTAAAAGTCACCATAAACCAAGCTCTGTATTACTGCCAGAACGGACGAGGTTCGTATTTGTTTCCTGAAAATAAAAATGGGCAAGCCATCCATCAATGGAGGACTTGCCCATGGCATGAAATTTTGCTTTTCAGTTATATCATTCTGTAAGCAGCATCATTTTGGATGCAGTTCCAGACCTTGAAGAAACTCGGTAGTATAGCACACCTTCGTTGGTACCCAAATCTTGTCTGCTCAAGACAATCTCGTTGTACCCCTGCTGGAATTGCCCTTCAACGGTTTTCAACAGCCTTCCCGAAGCATCAGTGATAGTCAGCGTAGCAGGGCCAGCGGCTGGCAACCTGAACGCAATGACAGTCTCCTTGCTAAATGGGTTTGGCGTGTTTTGGAACAGTTCGAATTCCGTAAATCCTTCTTTTTCAAGGAACAAGAGACGAACTTGTTGCATTTCGCCCTCCCTGTTATAAGCCTCAGTATGGGTAAATTGGTCGCTCAAATCAAGTGCTTCACTCAACTTGCCAGCTGCCTTTGCCTTGAAAACGAGGCTGAATAGTGGGAGGTCATCCGAGCTTATTTCACCATGTTTGTTCCAGCTGACTGTGATGGCATGTTCGCCCAATTTGGCGAGGCCGAAATTGGCTGAATTGGCGATACCTTCCCCAACCTCCTCAAATTCAAGTACATCCGGGTCGAATTCGAGGGTAAACTGATAGCCTATTGCCTCGAAATCTTCGGCGTTGAATTGAACCAAGTAGGTCTCTCCAACCTGCAAACGTTGGTCCTTGGCTTGGAAGATAACTGTCCCATTCTCACGTTCGCCATTATCGTTGCCAGCAAAGGCTGCGGAGCTGTTCACATCGCCAATTTTTACCGCCATGAAATCTGCGTCGAGTACATTGGCCGGTATGTTGTTGATGTTGATGAACTCTGGGAACGTTTCCAGCCAAGGATTCGATGGGTCAGGGAAGTTGTAGCTCCTTTCCACGAACCGCCAGGAGGTATTGTTGGCAAAATCATCCGTCATGTGAAGAATCAATTTGCGAAGCTCCACCAGGTCAAAGGTCGTGATTGACTTAGAGTTGTTGACATCGGCGGCAATCATCTTGTAGGGGGAAGTAAGGAATTCGATGTTCAAGATATGCTTGCTGATAAGCACCAAGTCAAAAGTAGTGACGCCCTGCAATGGATTCACATCATGCGTCGGCACGATACTGATGTCTTGGCCAACTGGAACGCCCGTGAAGGTGAACCCGCCGTTGGCGGATGTGTTGGCGTTGCCAAAACTTTGCCCACTCAAGCCCACAGACACACCGCCAACCGGCGAATCGTCTTCCGTTAAAATGATGCCACCAAGGTTGACTACCAATGTGTCATCCACACAACTGCTGGTATTGTCCAAAATCGTCACCATTGAGATGCAGCTACTTTGGTTGCCAGCTGCATCGGTCACCCAAATTTGAATGGGATTCGTGCCTTCATCGTCACAATCGAAGACCTGCGTCGTCGTAGTAGGGTCTGGTGTGAACGAGAATATCAGGTTGCCTGGGCAGTTGTCCGTCGAACCGCCATTGAACTGGCTGGCGTTAATGGTAACCATTGGGTTTGCACCTGGCATCAAAGGAACCGTTACGCCTGTGTTGCAAGCTGCACTTGGGTTTTTGCAATCCCTGACCGTGAATGTTGCGGAGCAAGAAGTCGAGTTTCCACAACCATCATTTGCCGTGAACACCGTTGTATATGTGCCAGGGCCAGCCGTGAACGGCCCGAAACCAGCGCCAAGTAAAGGTGTAGTATTGGCCGTAATGGTTACCTGTGGGCTGCAATCCGTCACCGTCGGCGTTGGAAGGGTAAAAGTTGCAAGGCAGTTATTGCCGTCAATGCAGACGTTTGGTGCGGAGCAATTTGTTATCACAGGTGCAACTGCATCAATTACATGCATGGTTTGCTGGTAGATGATTACACCATCCCAAGGGTCGCTGTCAGGGTCAGTATCCGGGCCAAATTGCACGGTGGCATTGGCTGCCGTTGGCCGTTGAGTTGCTGTCCAACTGTCCCTGAATGTCCTTGTATCGCAATCTCCATCGCCATCCACATCACATTGTGGGAAAGGCAAACCGAGCGCCGATTCTGGTACTTCAACCACTTCCTGGTCGAGCGACGCCCCTTGTACACACCAGTTTACTACCTGCCAGGTACGGATTATCTTGAAGCAAGCACCCGGCACCACTTGGAATGGCCCATCAGAATGTGTAATGGCAATCATTTCACAGCTTTCCCTGAAAACGGTTGGCTCGCCAAAACTTGGCAACGACTGGCCGCAGTTAACTGTCAAGTCAGCAGGGAATGACACCGCAAAATCGGAGACATGGTCCACGAAAATTTGCTGGGTGCAAATAGCCGATGTCTGGCCTGCTGCATCCGTTGCGGCCCAGGTCCGGGTAATGACGCCCTCTTTGCACTGTGTCAGGTTGCTGGCAAAAGTGCGGGCAACGGTCATGCTGTTGCAGTTGTCGGCAAAAACAGGCTGCCCAAAGGCCGCATCAAGGAATTGGCTCTTTGCTGTTTGTGTATTGGCCAAGCCAATTCCCACTTCGTAGCTGTTAACATATGTATCGCAAGTGATGCGTTGGTTGGTCGGGCAAGTAACCAAAGCAGGGGCTAATTTGTCGTTCACCTCTACTTCCACCATGCAATCGTTGAAATTGCCGTGGCAATCAAAAGCCCTTACCACTACCATGATTGGGCTGCTCGGAATATCCTCGCAGCAGAACACCACCGAGGGGCCAAAAACGATGTCGTTATGGCCATCGTCGCAGGCATCGGTCATGCGCCTTACCTCGAAGTGGTGCAGGCAACAATTGTCCGTACTGCCATTGTCGAACAAATTGGCAATGACGGTGGCCGTTGCACCCGGTGATGATGGTAGGTCAACATCAATCACGCCGTTGCAAATCGTGGTTGGTGAAATATCGTCCTTCACGGTCACTTGCACGCTGATGCTCTTTGCATTGTTGCAGGCATCCGTTGCCACATAAGTAACGGTATGGATGCCTATCGGCAAACCGGGTGAAGGGATGAAGCCACTGTTGTCGGCATTCATAAGGGCTGGGCCAACGGAGGTGTTGATTTGCACCGTAACGATGTTGCAATTGTCGGTCAAGACAGTTGGCGGCAACAACAGCCCGGTCGAACGGCAAGCATTTGGCCCTACAGCTGGCATGTTGGCACTGACATTGAAGGCTGGCCGCACGATGTTGGGTGCCACATTGTCCATCACCTTGATAATCTGTATGTTGTCTTCACCACCAACGCCCGTTGTGATAATGCTGCTTGTGCACCAGTCCACCACCGTCCAGGTGCGGATGATTTTGAAGCTCTCGCCACAGCTTGCCACCAATTGGTCGGAATGCAGCACGTTGTAGCCGCAAATGGAGCTGTTCGCCACGTTCACGTTGCCAGAACCCGTTGCAGCCAAGATGGCATTTGTCAAGCTTGCGCTCACGTCTATGCCAGGCCCAACTGGGTCGGTATCTGTAATTGCGGCATTCAAAGTGGCAGCATTCACAATACTCGGAAAAGCATCGTATTGCGTGCAAGTCCAAGTAATATCATCAGGGAAGTCCACTGGTGGCCTGACAATATTGATGGTTTGCACACAATTGACCATGCTGTTATTACCTTGGTTATCGGTTGACCGATAGGTGCGGCGCACGACGTAAGTACCATCGCAAATATTATTGTCAATCGTCTGTTGTCCCAATAAAACCACCACCGGATTCGGGTCGCAGTTGTCGGTCGCAACAGGGGCTGGTACGCTGTTCAGGTCTGCCGAGCAGGCGATTTGAATCGGAGCAGTTGGGCACGAAAAGCTCGGTGCCATCTTGTCTTCGATGAAAACATAGCCCCAGCAAGAGTTGCCAAACAGCTTCTCCTTGATTTTCACAGACAGCGTCTGTCCGATATAGCTGCCGCTTATTTCGTGGATGTCGGTTGTCGCTGGGTTCAGGTCTGGTACGATGGAACCCCATTCGTCCGTCACCATGAACACTTCGTAATAGGTGCCCAATGGGAACAAGTTTCCATTGTTGCACATGGCCGTTTCCCCTTCCAGTACCATCGTTGGCGATAGCCAAATTTCACAATTTTGGTTGAGTGAAACCTGTACGAGGTCGTTGCATGCAAGACCATCATTCAGTTTGCTCCAGCAATCTCGGAGTGGGGTAGGGTCATTGGTGCCACCGCTGTCGCCGAACCAGCCAGCGTTGCTGGTCAATGGGTTCGGGCCTGCATCCGATAGGTCATTGACGACCGTAGCTGCTCCGCAAGAGGCCACCGTGCCGAACGCCGTTGCTTGGTTGCGCAGCAAGAATGGCGCACCCGCTGCATCGGGGTTCACTTCTATCCTGAATTGGATAACGATGCGTTGGCCTGGCATTAGCAAACCGCCACCCGTCAACAAATCACCAGTGCCGATATAGGCTGCGTTGGTGGTTGGGTTGGTGGTCGCATTGGTTGTAAGGCCAGTAGCGCCCGTTGCAACGATTTGCGGTGCCTGCCTTACGGCAACGAAAGCACTGCCGAAATTGGCCGCTGAGCTCATATTGTCTATGATGCTCAGGTTGTTCAAGTTCGGGCTTCCAATGTTCTGAACAACGATTTCCGTAATCACATCAAAATTGCCCGGTGTACCGCTGGTCGCATAGTCAATACCAGCGAAATACTTGGCTGCTTTGATGCCGGCTGGCTCGAATTGGACCGTAAAGGTGGAAGTGCAAGTCAAAGGCAGTGCAGAACAAGGACTGGTGTAGGTGAACGTAACGTTCGTTGTGCCACCACAAACCGACGGTGCGCCGATATTGTCGTTGGTCAACATGCCGGGGCAACCTCCAGTCACCATGGCCGAGGCGAGCCATGTTGCAAATGCAGCATTTATCTGCGCTTGCGATGAAAATGGCGGCATCGTCATCGGAGCGGGGCAGGTCAAAACCGGCGTGGATGCTGATGTTACTGTAAAGGTCCGGGTGCAGGTCAATGTAGCACCACCACAGCCATTGTTGGTAGCCGTGAAAATCACCGTAACCGAACCACCGCAAGCGCTTGGAGCAGCCACACTATTGTTGCTGACCGTTGCGGAGCAACCTCCAGTCACTGTGGCTGAAGCCAGCCAAGCATTGAACTTGGTGTTGATTTGCGCCTGCGTTTGGCAAGTCGTTTCCGTCCTGTCAACTGGGCAGTTAAGGGCCATTGCTGGTGCCGCATTTACCAAGAAAGTACGGGTACAAGAAACTGGTGCTTGGCAATTGCTGGTGGCCGTGAAGGTCACATCAATGCTGCCACCACAAGCCGATGGTGCGCCCGTGCTGTTGTTCGTCAAAGTCACGCCGCAGCCGCCCGAAACGGAGGCTGAAGCCAACCAGGTTGCAAACTTGGCGTTAAGGGCAGCTTGGGTTTGGCAAGTGGCCTCGGCCTGGTTCGCAGGGCAAGTCAGTGAAACTGGGCTTGCATTCACCGTAAACGTCCTTGTGCAAGTAACTGGCACTTGGCAACTGCTTGTCAAGGTAAAAGTTACTATTTTGGAGCCGCCACATGCGAGCGGTGCGCCAGAGCTGTTGTTTGTCAAAACTGCGTTGCAACCACCTGTTACGTTGGCCGATGCCAACCAAGCATTGTACTTGGCATTGATGTCCCCGGTAGATTGGCAAGCTGCTTCCGTCACATCAGCTGGGCAATTCAAGACAGCAGTTGGAGCAGTAGTAACTGTAAAAGTTCGGGTGCAAGTTGCGGCTACGCCGCAATTGGACATGGCAGTAAAAGTTACTGTTTTAGAACCACCACAAGCCAATGGAGCACCTGAGCTGTTGTTGGTCAATGTTGCGTTGCAACCACCTGTTACATTGGCGGAAGCCAACCAAGCGTTGTACTTCGAGATGATGTCTGCCGTGGATTGGCAAGCCGCCTCGGTCACGTCGGCGGGGCAGTTCAAATTGACCACCGGTGCTGTTGTTACTGTGAATGTTCGGGTGCATGTGACAAGTGCTTGGCAGCCGCTGGTCACCGTAAAAGTTACCGTTGCGGAGCCACCACAAGCCATTGGTGGGCCAGTCCCGTTGTTCGTCAAAACTGCTCCACAACCGCCCGTCATCACAGCACTGGCAATCCATGCATTGTATTTTGTATTGATGTCAGCTTGCGTTTGGCAAGCCGCTTCGGTCACATCTGCTGGGCAAGTCAAGTTCACAGTTGCAGGTGCGCTCACCGTAAAAGTACGAGTGCAGGTTTGCGTTGCATCACAACTGCTGGTTGCCGTGAAGGTCACCGTCACAGAGCCGCCACAAGCTATCGGGGCACCGATGCTGTTGTTGGTCAACGTCCGGTTGCAACCACCCGTAGCTGTTGCCGAAGCTAACCAAGCGAGGTACTTTACGTTGATTTGCGACTGTGTTTGGCAAGCCGCTTCCGTCACGTTTGCAGGGCATGTCAAGGCCAATGGTGCCGCCCCCGTTACCGTGAAGCTACGGGTGCAGGTTACAGGTGCTTCGCAACTGCTGGTCACCGTGAAAGTCACCGTGGAGGTTCCGCCGCAAGCGCTCGGTGTCCCAGGGTTATTGTTCGTGAACACCGCATTGCAACCACCACTTGCAGTTGCCGTTGCAAGCCAAGCCGCATACTTTGTATTGATTTCAGCCTGCGTTTGGCAAGATGCTTCAATGGTATTTGTAGGGCATGTCAGGTTAACCACTGGTGCTGCATTGACCGTAAAAGTACGGGTACAGATAACAGGCGCTTGACAAGCGCTCGTGGCCGTGAAAGTCACCGTGGCTATTCCGCCACAGGCACTTGGAATGCCGGGGCTGTTGTTGGTCAGGGTCGTTCCACAACCCCCCGTTGCTGTCACCGAAGCCAACCAAGTTGCGTACTTGGTATCAATGGCTGCCTGTGTTTGGCAGGATGCCTCCGTCATATCAGCCGGGCAGGTCAACACAACCGAGCTTGCATTTACCGTGAAGGTACGAGTACAGGTAACGTTTGCTTCGCAACTGCTGGTCACCGTAAAAGTAACCGTTGATGTGCCTCCGCAAGCAAGTGGTGCGCCTGAACTGTTGTTGGTCAAAACCGCATTGCAGCCGCCGCTCACCATTGCCGTTGCCAACCATGCATTGTACTTGGCGTTGATTTGGGCTTGGGTCTGGCAGGCAATCTCCGTTGTATTTACTGGGCATGTCAAAACAACCGCAGAGGCCGCAGTCACCATAAAGGTACGGGTGCAGGTCTCGACCATTCCGCAGGTGGACATCACCGTGAAAGTCACGGTAGCCGCACCGCCGCAGGCGTTTGGAGCACCTGTGCTGTTGTTGGTCAAAACGGCATTGCAGC
>JANPLH010000147.1:0-11285 GCA_031426435.1 Saprospiraceae bacterium
CAGCGTGGTGAACACGGCCAACGGTTGCGAAAGTGAGGATGGAGTGCTGCTGCAATTGCTTGATTTTGTGGCAGTTGCGGATGCAGGGCTGGATACGCAAATGATTTGCGGCGACACGGTCGTCGTGTTGGACGGCAGCAATTCCTCCGCCAGCGGCTTGACTTACACCTATTCCTGGACTTCGCAGGGCGGCACCATCTTGGCCAACGGCCAAACAGTTAACCCCGCTGTGATGCCCGGCAATGCCAGCGATGTGTTTACCCTCATCGTCGAAAACTCGGTGAACCTCTGCCGGGACACCGACGAGGTGGTTGTCTTTGCCCCCGTCAACTGCAACCCCGGTTGCGCAGCAAGCGCCGCTGGGCCGATTGATTGCAACAACCTGACCGTTGACCTATCGGCTGCTGGTTCCAGCACTGGTTCGGATATTACTTATAACTGGACGACGACTGGCACGGGCAGTCTTTGCGGTGGCGAAACAACGGCCAATGCCTGCGCCAACGCCCCCGGTATTTACACTTTGACAGTGACGAGAACCTACCCGAACGGTGCCGTTTTCATCGCTGCTTGCCAAGTACAAGTGACCGACAACGGTCAGCCCCCCACTGCCAATGCCGGGCCGGACGGCAACATTACCTGCGAAGACCAAACGCTGACCATCGGCGGCAACTCGACCACGGGGTCGGGCATCAGCTACCAATGGACAGCGATGAACGGCAGTTTTTGCGGCAGCACTACCAATACTGAGACGGTTTGCGTGGACCAGCCCGGCACTTATAACTTGCTGGTTGTCAATAGCTTTACAGGCTGCTCTGCAATGGACGTGGTGGTCATCGGCTTGGACACGCTGCGCCCCACCGCCAATGCTGGGGCAGACGGCATGATTACCTGCAACACCAATACCGTTGTGCTGAACGGCAGCGCCACACCCGGCAATGCCACCTTTTACTGGGAGACGCCCAACGGCGACATCTGTGCTGGCCCAATGACGCCAAGCCCGGTGGTCTGTGATGCTGGCACCTATATCCTCACAGTGACCATCCCTGAAAATGGCTGCACGGACAGCGACATCGCCAACGTGACCACCGACCCCAACCTGCCGAACCCCAACGTCGGGCCTGACCTATACTTTACTTGCTCGGACACCGTGTTTACCATCAATGCCACTTATTCGGGCAGCAGTGTCCTCAGTTTTCTTTGGACGGCCAGCAACGGCGGCTGCATCCTCGGCCCCGACGACGTGCTGCAAGTGATGGTTGGCTGCATTGGAACATACACCCTCACGGCTACTGACAACCTCACGGGTTGCTCCGCAATAAGGGTGGTGGAAGTGCTGCCCGACAATTTTCCACCGGACCTGCAGTTGGCCAATCCGCTCGAAATCAATTGCCAAAACCTCATCGTGAGCCTCGCTGCCAGTAGCTCATTGCCCGCAGGGCAACTCAGCTACACATGGGCTACGCTCGATGGACATTTTTTTGGGGGGCCAAACACGGCCACGCCACAGGTGGATTCGGCGGGCACTTACACCGTCACGTTGATGAACCAACTGACTGGCTGCACCGCCACGGGCAGCGTTACCGTGGACAGGGACGCTACCATCCCTACAGCCATAGCCGGGGCAGACACAACGCTCACCTGTACTCGCAACAGCTTGACATTGAGTGGCTTAGGCTCCAGTCTTAGTCCTGACATCACCTATCTTTGGACGACAGTAGATGGCCAAATTATTGGCGGGGAAACCACCTTGCAACCGATGATTGACAAACCCGGCACCTATACGCTCACGGTTTCTGACAACGGCAACAACTGCGAGGTAAATGATGCCGTGACCGTTGCGATGGACACGCTGGCGCCTACGGCAATCATTGATGCTTCGCAAGCGCTGACCCTCACCTGTGCGGCGCAGCAAGTCGTATTGCTGGGCGATGGCAGCAGCCCTTTTGATACCTTGGACTTTGCTTGGACGACAATGGATGGGGTTATTTTTGCTGGCGCAAACGGCTCCAACGCCACGGTGTCAAGCGCTGGCAATTACTTGCTCACCGTCACGAATGTGCGCAATGGCTGTGTGGACAGCACCTCCATTGAAGTGCTGGAAGACCTGGTGCCGTCTGCTTTTACTTTTGGTGTTGCTCCGCAATTGACCTGTGAAAACCTGAGTGCACAGCTTTCGGTACTGCCTGGCACGGCGGATTTCACCTACCAGTGGTCAGGCCCCGGCACCATCCTCGACCCCACCACCCCGACGCCGACGGTCAGCCAAGCGGGGGTGTACAGCGTGACCGTCACGAGCGTTTCCAATGGTTGCGAAAGCGACAGTTCTGTGATTGTGACCCAGAACATGCAAGCGCCGCAGGCGATGGCCACTGCGCAGGGCAAGCTCGATTGCGACAACCTCACCGTCACCGTGAGCGGCGAAGGCTCCTCGGATTCGGGGGTCAGCTATGCCTGGACGACCAATAGCGCTGGCAATATTGCTACGCCAGACTCCATCAGCAGCACGGTGGATGCCGCTGGCACTTATTTTTTGGTGGTAAAAAGATTGGACAACGGCTGCACCGACACGGCGAGCACGGTGGTGATTGCCAGCTCCACGCCCATCGGCAATGCGCTGCTCCGGCTACAGCACCCAACCTGCCTCGACCCCGAAGGCTACGTCTATATTGACTCGGTAATTGGCGGAATGCCGCCCTACTACTATGCCATTGACGGCGATGTTTTCATCACTTTTCCGCAGTTCAGCTACTTGGACGAGGGGCTGCATACGGTCATCATCAAGGACGAAAACGGCTGCGCTTGGTCGGATACGCTGACCCTGCTCGGCTCGGAAGAAGTGCTTGTGGAGCTTGGCCCAGACTTGACCATCGTACAAGGAGAGTTAACGACCTTGGAGGCACAAATCAGTATCCCAATGACCGAGGTGGACAGTATATGGTGGACGAATATCCCCCCACCCGTCGAATGCCCGGAATGCCTGACGCAGTCCGTCGCAACGATGGAAACGACGACCTACCGCATTCATGTGGTGGATACTAACGGTTGCACAGCAATGGATAAAATCACCGTGACGGTGGAGGAGGAGCGCCCGTTTTATGTGCCAACCGCCTTCTCGCCCAATGGCGACGGCACCAACGACCGCATGTTCTTGTACGCCGGGCCGGAGGTGGCCAAGGTGCGGGCCTTCTGCATCTTCGACCGCTGGGGCAACCTCGTTTTCATAGAAGAAAACTTCGACCCGAACTCCCCGCAGTTCGGATGGGACGGCCGCTTGGACGGCCAGCCGATGGACCCCGCCGTGTTCGTCTGGAAGGCGGCATTGGAGTACCACAGTGGGAAGGTGCGGGAGTTTTATGGGGATTTGACGTTGATGCGGTGAGAGTTTCACCGTGAACGGTATATTTGCCAAAACATCAATCATGAACCACTCCTTCAACCTACGCTTTTTCGCCTTGCTGCTTGTGCTGTCAGGATCCTTCACAGCCATTGCGCAGCACAACCAATCCGAGTACAACGAGACCAAGGGCATGGACCCTATCCCCGTCAACCCGGCGCACCGCCGAAGCTCGCCACCGTACCAGATTTTTGGGACTTATTTCTTTGCGACCCAGGTCAACGTGGATGCCAACGGCAACAATATTGTCGGGGATGCGGCCAATGAGCCTTCCATCGCCGTTGACCCCACCAACCCGATGCGCATGGCCATCGGCTGGCGGCAGTTCGATACCATTGCCAGCGACTTCCGGCAGGCGGGCCACGGCTTCACCAATAACGGTGGATATACTTGGATTTTCCCCGGCGTCATTGACCCAGGCATCTTCCGCTCCGACCCCGTGCTGGACTCCGATGGAGAAGGCCGTTTTTATTACAACAGCTTGACCATTGGCGGTGGGTACAGCACCAATATTTTTCGCTCCACGGGCGACGGTACCTGGGACAATGGCCCTTATGCGTTCGGCGGCGACAAGCAATGGATGGCGATTGATAAAACGGGCGGCGTTGGCGATGGCAATATTTACTCCAATTGGAATCTCGGCTTCTCTATTTGCCCACCGGGCGACTTCACCCGCTCCACGGATGGGGGTGAATCCTATGAACCTTGTACGCCCATAGTGCTTTCGCCCTATTGGGGCAATTTGGACGTAGGGCCAGAAGGCGAGGTTTATGCTGTGGGCAGTGGGGGCAATTTTGCGAAATCGGCAAATGCGCAAAATGCTGGTGAGCAAGTGGTTTGGGAGGGCTACTATGCCAAAATCGGTGGTTTTTCGGAGGGATTCAATGGCGCAAGCCCGAATCCTGCTGGGCTGCTCGGCCAGTTATGGGTTGGCACCGACCACTCCAGCGGCCCCAATCATGGCAATATTTATGTGCTGGGCTCCGTGGTGCCAGACGATGTCTCCGATGTCTTGGACGTTCATTTCACCCGCAGCACCGATGGCGGCGTGACCTGGAGCGACCCCATTAAAGTCAACGACGACAATAGCGCCAGCAATTGGCAGTGGTTCGGCACCATGTCCGTGGCACCTAATGGCCGCATTGACGCCGTTTGGTTGGATACCCGTGACAATCCCGGCACCTTGCTTTCTGCTTTGTACTATGCTTATTCAGAGGATGGTGGCCTGAACTGGACTTCCAACGAGCGGCTGTCCGATGCCTTCGACCCACTTGTAGGCTGGCCGATTCAGCAAAAAATGGGCGATTATTTCCACATGGTTTCGGATGACCTCGGCGCTCACTTGGCCTGGGCAGGTACCTTCAACGGTGAGCAGGATGTCTATTATGGTCGAATCTCTTTAAAGCCACTGCAAACCGTGAGTGCTGCACAATCCGTCGGTGCGCTGCTGCCCAATTTCCCCAACCCGTTCCGCACGAGCACGAACTTGCCTTTTTCATTGAAAGAACCAGCGAAGGTGAGCTTGTCCGTTTTGCACCAAACCGGCCAAGTGGCGCAGGTGCTGCTGCAAAACGAAGCCCTGCCTCCGGGCAATTTTGTGGTGCCTTTTGATGGAAAGGGTGCTGCTGGAAATGAGCTGCCCGCTGGCATGTACTATTACAAATTGCAAGTGGAGGGCTTTCCTCCCATTGCTGGTAAGATGGTTTTGTTGCGGTAAATAGCGGCAGGCAATAATACAAACAGGTTCCTGACAAATCGCCGGGAACCTGTTTGTATTTAATCGGCGATGTTATATCGCTCCGCAATTTTCTCTATCGCCTTTGCCAATTTATGGTCCTTCTCTGTCACCGTGCCGCCCGCATCATGCGTGTTCAGCTTGAAATGAACGGTGTTCCAGACATTTGACCAGTCGGGGTGGTGGTTCTGCTTTTCAGCAACGAAGGCCACTTCGGTCATAAAGGCAAAGGCTTGTGGGAAGTCTTTGAACTTGAAAGTAGCTTGCAGGGACTTGTCTTTTTCGGTAAACATGTGTGTGATTGTTATATTGTTGAATTGCTGAATTGTTGGAGCGCCAAAGAAAGGGAAACCCCAAGAACGCAATAATCTTAACAATCCTAAACATCATTTGTTCCTGTTCTCTTCCAGTTCCGAAAGGATGAAATCTTCCAACACGGCATCCAGGATAGGGTCTTCACCCTCGATATAGCCGTGCTTTAGGTCATAGCCCCACATCTTGCTGGCGGTGTTCCAATAGCCAGCAGTCATGCCGCCACGATAGGTGCGGATGAGGTCGTAGAGGGGGGTGTCGAGCTCCCGTTCCACCATTTTCACAAGAATTTTGCCTTGGGTCTTGGTCAGGTTTTTCAGCGGAGACTCAAATTTGTCGTCGAGGTCTTTTTGCAGTTTCTTGGCGTAGCGCTTTCGTTTGCCCTTTCGCATTTCCTCTGTTTCATCGTTCAATTGCCGAAAAACAGCAATGGCCTCTTGGGCATAAGGATAAACGATGGCCGCATAGCGCAGGTATTTGCGATAGCGGTTGTACTCGTCCACGCTCTTGAACTTCCGGGGCGAGGTGAGCGTGACGGTCATCATCTCCTCCGACACATAGAGCGTATCGCCGTTTTTGTCGAGCAAAAGGGTAAATAACTGGCCATTGATGGAGGTCTTGCCGATACTGGTTTGGGCGGCAATGGAAGTGAAATAACAAAGGAAGAGCACTACAATAAACAAATGGATTTTCATTTTTTTCTGAAGATTTGCTGCGAAAGTAAACAGCTGTTCGATATCGCAAGTTAGCCTTGGCTTGGGCTTCGCCACACGATATGGGCCGTCTACCTGATATAAACGCAAAAGCTGCCGAAAAGGGTGTTAAGGCATTGCAAAACTTTAATTTCATGGCTTCATGGCTTCATGGGTTCATTGTTTCATGGCTTCACGGCTTCACGGCTTCATGGCTTCATGGCTTCATGGTTGTCGTCATGCGGGCAACAATGAAGCCATGAAGCCGTCAGACAATGAATCAATGAACCCATGAAAAAAGCCTGCCACGGAACGGGGTCCGGGCAGGCATCGTTTTTTTCGTCGCATAGTCGTCGGGAAGTTCTCAGTTGCTACTTGCCTTTTTCAGGCGGTGCTCATAGAGCTGTACGATTTTGGCCTGGTGGTCAGCCACTTTGTTGAGCAATTTAAGCTCCTGTTTGATGGCTACATCCGCTACTACTTCCTTGCTCTTTCGCAGGGATTTTAGTTGGCGGTTCAGGTCAAGCATCTTTTGCACGGTGGATGTTAGTGCATCCTTGGCGGTCAAAAGCCGCTGAATAATTGAATTTTCATTCATTCTTGACTGGTTTGGTATAGGCGAAAAAATTTTAACATTTATTCTCATAGTTCCAAGACGTGACAAATATAGTTTCCAAATCTCAACTTTTTCAACTTTTTTAAATGAAAATTAGATTAAAAATCTGGGCAGGATTATTTCACTTTCAAGTAGGATTTACCTGTCTGTACACCCAATTTCATATTGGGTTGAAAACTAAACAGTTAGAAAGTGGGGCCATTGTTGATTCATCGTCCAAGAATTTTCGCTTCTATTTTTGAAGTTGAAAAACCTTCGACGAATGGTAAGCTGCGAACCTCCCCGCCGTTGGCCAACACGAGGTCTGCTCCCACAATTTGGTCGGGCGACCAATCGCCGCCCTTCACCAGCATATCGGGCAAGATGGCGGCGATGAGGTCGTAGGGTGTTTCCTCCTCGAATAGCACGACGGCATCCACACAAGCCAGCGAGGCAAGCAGGTGCTGCCGGGTGTACTCGTCTTGTATGGGTCGGCTTGGCCCCTTCAGCTGCCGCACTGAGGCATCGGCATTCACGCCAACGATGAGCCGATGGCCAAGGTCATGCGCATCAGCCAAGTAGTGGACGTGGCCCAGGTGCAGTAGGTCGAAGCAGCCATTGGTGAAAACAATGCGCTCGCCCTGCGATTTCCAATGCGCCACTGTTTCGAGCAATTGTGCCTGGGTTTGGACTTTGGCTTGAATTTTTTCGAAGAACAAAATGGGATTGTTTGATTGCTGAATTGTTTGATTGCTGGTGTGGCGTCCCTAAGTACTTTCAACTTGAGGATTGTAATCTTTGTTCAAAATGGGCAGCACTAACAATGCGAATAATCCCATGACGGCGTTCAGGCCGATTTGAATCAAGAAGAAAATGATATTCGCCACCGAAAACGCATCATCGCCCCTGATTGCATAAAAACTGGTGAGCACCCAAATGACCAGTCCGTGGAAGGTGCCCATGCCGCCCGGCGACGGGATGACCATGCCGAGCGTACCGAAGGCAAATACCGTGAGCGCCGCCCGTAGGTCGAGGTGGCTGGTGGGGCCGAAGGCCTTGAAGCCGAGCCAGGTCATGATGAAATAAAGCAGCCAGATATTGAGGCTATGGAAGACAAAAAGCCACGGGCGGTCCAGCTTGCCCACCGTGAGGATGCCCTCCCAGAACCCGGCGACCATTTTCATGATTTTCTGAAAAATGGCCGTTTGGGCCAACTTTTTGCGCAGTAAAAAAACAAGCAGCGCCAAGGCTGCCATGCCGCTCAAAATGAACAACTTGCCATTGCTGCCTCCCCCGGCTCCATTATCTCCACTGCTTTGGCTGATGTATTCCCACAACTTGTCGAACTCGAAAACAAGTGCCAAACCGAAGGCCACCAGGAGGCAAATCACGTCAATCACCCTGTCAACGACAATGGTGCCTATGACCTTTTCAACGGGGATTTTTTCATATTTGGAGAAAATGCCCGCCCGAATCACCTCGCCAATGCGGGGGATGAAGATATTGGCGAAATAAGCCACTAAAATGGACAAATACCCATTGATGAACTTTGGGCGGTAGCCCAGCGGTTTTAGCAGAATCATCCATTTGGCGGTGCGGCTATAATTGCTGGCGAGGAAGGCTAGCATCACCAGCGCTATCCAGCCGAAATTGGTCTGCTGGAAGTCGGTGATGAGCTTGTCCATCAGGTTGCAATCGGCGGCGGCGTTGCCCTTGGCCATGCACTCGGCCACATAGGTCTTGCTTTGGCTTTGATAAACGAAGTAGAGAATGGTGGAACCAAGGCCGAGCGACAGCAGGAACTGGAGGATGTTCTTGAAAAGTTTATTCATAAAGGCTGGAAAGGCGCTTGGTTTGTATGATTTGATTGGAGCATTCAACTATACGGTATAAAATTTCTTATTGATGCCCTCGGCCTCAAAAATCTAAAAATGTAAACTTGGAAACTGAAATCAGACCCTCAACCAGGCAGCCTATTAGCTTCGTCCGGAAAGACGGTTGCAGGCTTGAACCCCTTGGCCTCTTCCGGCGTCATCAGAGCGTAGGCGATGATGATGACGATGTCGCCGGGCTGGAACTTGCGGGCGGCGGCCCCATTGAGGCAGATGATGCCGGAGTTGCGCTCGCCCCGAATGGCGTAGGTCTCGATGCGCTCGCCGTTGTTGTTGTTGACGATTTGCACCTTTTCACCCTCCATGATGTTGGCAGCTTCAAGCAGCACCTCGTCAATGGTGATGCTGCCCACGTAGTGCAGGTTGGCTTCGGTGACCTTGGCCCGGTGTATTTTTGACTTGAAGATGGTTAGCAACATAGTGGCGCAAAAATAGAAAAATGGTGGTTACTTGCTTTGGGGTGTTTTTTTGAAAAATCACATCCCTCTTTCGCTTTCCTAAACAGTGGCTTACAATGACAAGTTTCGGCGGAAGTTTTCTGGTTTGGGACGATTGGCGACCGCAAAGTAACCCGTTTTCATGCCAGAAGTTCAAGGCCAATGCAACGTGCAGCGAGGTACGTGAACCACCGGGCCATTTTTTTTTCAAAAAAATAATTGTTCAAGTCACTAAAAATCAATCAGTTGTAAATGTTTTTTGTGCGAAATGTTAGGAAATACAATTTTAGCGGCCTGATTTTTGGCTAAGTAGTTTAGTCCGCAACAAATTGGCGGAACATCCCCACAGGTTAGCAAACCTATTATTCCTTTACCCTTCTTTCGCACTGTAAGCCCATCATCTGCCAACTAATCGGCACTATTCCCATCGGTACAACAAGACTAAAATTAATCATCGGAACCCATGCATGGGCTTCCTTGAACGGCTATTATCTACTTCAATTTTTAATATACCTTTCTAAATACGCAAAATGAAAAAAGGCGAAAACTACGGCTTTTACTGGAGGGACTAAACAACAAACGAACACAAACGAACGCACTATGAGACGAATCCCATTGACATTGGCAGCAGCCTGGCTGGGCTATTCCTGTGCCCAGGCTGCTGCCCCTACCACGTTTGCGACAGCGGACTATTTTGTGCCAAATGGGGCAGCCAACCTGCCCGATGAAACCGAAATCAGGAACCGTATGTCCGTGATGCCCAGTCCAGTCTGCGTTAGCTATGACGCCGATGTGCGCGGTTATCTTGGCCGCTACCTTACCTATGGCGCAACCGACACAGAGGCCATCCTTGGCCGGGGCATGGTCTATCTGCCCGTGATTGAGCATTACCTTGAAATGAATGGGTTGCCTTTGCAACTCAAATACTTGCCTGTGGTAGAGTCCGAACTGCTGCCACATGCCGAATCTACCAGGGGGGCTGCTGGCCTTTGGCAACTCGTGCCAGCAACTGCCCGCTCGCTCGGCTTGGTGGTGGATGGCAAACTCGACGAGCGCAAAGACCCCAATCGTGCCACGGAGGCGGCGGTAAAATACCTGAAGCGCCTCTATAAGCGCTACGGCAGCTGGGAGCTGGCACTGGTCGCCTACAATTGCGGCCCTGGCCGTCTCAACCAAGCAATCCTAAAAGCGGGCTGTAAGGAGTACGCCCAAGTGAAGCTTCACCTTCCCTCGGAGACCCAGAACTATATTGCCCGCTTTATTGCCGCTACTTATATCGGCACCTACCACCTGCAACATGGGCTGACGCCAGCCTTGCCCGACCTTTCCCTGTTCCATGCAATGGCTGCAAGGGTTTACGGCATCATCTCACTCAAAAAAATCTCCAATGTCACAGGCGTAAGCATGACTACGCTGCGGCACCTGAACCCCGGCTACAAAGCCGACTGCCTGCCCGCCCGAAAGGCAGGCACCTTCCTTACCTTGCCCAAAGAGGCTTGGCGGCCTTACCTCGACGCCATAAGAGTTTCGGTACCAAAAGCATAGGCTTGGCACGTGGTTGATGGAAATTGAGTTGGCACTTTACTGAAGGTCAGGCTATCAGCGTTTTTGACCTATCTGCTAACATAGGTGCTTCGCAAATGCCCGTTCAGCAAAAAAATGCGACAAAATATTTTGTGGTAATAAATCCTTGCATAGTTTTGCCGCACATCCCGTCGGGCAAATAAACCTTACCATGCCAACGTGAAGACAAAATATTAGACCATCCCTATTAGGTGCCCTATCCTATCCATCAAACAAAGTGACGACATCTTTTCCTATCCCGGATTATTGTAATTCTTAAAGAACATAGGTGTATTTATAACTGCTTTTTGCGCAGCAAAAAGAAGCGCTTTCATTTGCCCTTGGCAACGTGGAAACCGTTGGTTTTTGCTCGCACTGATTAAAAACTGTTTCTTGACATGAAAAGAGGAAAACTTCCAGTCGTAATTTGCCTTTTGTGTTTGCCTTGGGTGGCCTTTAGCCAATTTGACGAGTTCGGTACCATTTTCGGAGTGTCGAACTACGCCGGGGACCTCTCCGAGCGGGACATTGAACCTTTGGAGTGCAACATGGCCAACGGTATTTTTGTGCGGAAAAACTTGAGCCAACAATTTGGGCTAAAACTGCAATTATCAAGAATGGTGCTGTCCGGCAAGGATGGAAATAACTCCGTGAACAGCGGGCTT
>JANPLH010000148.1:0-3083 GCA_031426435.1 Saprospiraceae bacterium
GCGCTGCGGTATCGCCACTGGCCGATGCATCGGCTTCGACGACCTCGGGGCCGGAGTTGCAGGAAAACATGGCTATGGCGAACAAGAAAATCGCCTGTGATTTGATGTATTGCATGGCTGTATTTTTGAACAAAGGTAGGAATTCTTACAAGCTGTGGCATACTGAGTCTTAGTACCTTTTTGTTCAGTTTTTATTTCTCAAAACCGCTGTATAATCTTCGCATTCACCCGATGCAGGGCATCGCTTTTTTTATCAAAAGTTCCTTCGTAATAAAGGTACAAGGCGAGCTTGCGGGTCAGGTTGATGGAGATGTCCAAGCCCAGTACATTTTGCTTCACGGTGTTTTCGTAAGTGGTGTAATGATAGTCCACCATCCTGAAATAAGCCTCGCTGCTCAATTTGCCGGGGATGATGTCCCGGCTCATTCGGATGCCATACATCCTGCTGTCGAGGTAGGGGGTCTGCAGGAAATTGGCCGTGAGCGAAGCCGTTGCCCCGATCCACGGCACCCGGCTGAAATTGAGGTAGCTGTTCAGGTTCTTGGAGAGGTTCAGGTCACTTTTCTGGAAGCGCCAGTTGGCATTGGCACCCCAAGTAACCCATTTGAACGGGCGGTAGTTTATGTTGAAACGCAGGCCCTGCCTCGTTTCATTGTCAATGAGCTGTTCAATCTGGCTCTTATAGCTTTCGTAATAAATGATGTTCTTGCGGTTGTCATAAGAGAGTGACAGGCTGGTTTTCTTCGATAATTTATGCCGCAGGGTGAGCAGCAGATTGGTCAGTTTTGGTGTGGTCTTCACCTCACCGTTTCGGTTTTCGTAAAGGTCCACCTCCATTGACCCAAAAAAGCTGAGGTCTTTCAGCAGGTTGTTGGAATGCTGGAAATAGGCAAACCGGCGGTCGGTCGCCCCGCCATTGCGCTGCTCCACAAAAGCGAGGGTAGTCTGCTGCGACTTGCCGTCCTTTTGCGTAGCATGACCCACATAAGCGCCCACCTGCAAGAGGCCGAAGTTCACCCCATAATCCTGGTAGTCTGGCCTCGAACCCACGATGCCGCCGACCATGAAATTGCCCAGCCCCTTCTCCACTTGCAGCCCATCAATGGCCCCCATGCTCGATATGCGCTGGTTGATTTTGCGGCCCAAGCTGATGCTGGAGGTTTTGTCCAAATCGTATTTCACCGAAAGGGAATAGATTTTCAGCGCATCGAAGAAATTGTCCTGCACCATTTGCCACTCGCCTACCGTGTGCCGGAAGGTGATGTAATTGTCTGTCGAAAAGCGGCTGTTGCCGAGGTTGTTGCCCTGCAAGGTGAAGGCGTAGCGCATCCGGTGGGATTCCTCGCCGCTGTTGAAATTGCTATAAGACGCCGCCGATATCCGGCCTTTTATCTTTTGTTTAAACTCCGTCGCCTCTGGCTTCTCCTCTGTTTCCGGTGTTTGAATATTGGTCGGGGCGGCGGGCAGCAGGCTATCCAGCGAGGCTTTAGGTGTTTCGTTTTTGGCTTCCTTTATTGGCTTGGGGCGCTCCTCCTGTTTTGCAACCTTCGCAAAAAACTCGGCACCCACCTGCACTTTTTCCGCCAACAAGGAAGTGCATACGCAGGAAGTCGAGGATTTGTCCTTCACCACGAGGCACGGCGTCAGCACGCTGTCTTTTTGCGAAAAAAGGGTGTCGCCCCGCTCGATGCCATCCGTTGATGCATATTTGACATAGACGTTCTGGGAGGACACATAAGAAGCTGTGCCCTTCAGCAGGGTGGTTTGTTGCTGCGCAAAAATGGGCAGGCAGCAAGCAAAGAAAAAGGATATGGCGAAAATGTGTCGCATGGTTCACCTCACCCCCGTCCCCTCTTCCCGACAAGCCGGGACAAGCTCTGCGAGGAGAGGGGAGTAGAGGCTACTAAATTTTCAAATATTGAGTTTCAATGCAAAATATTTTTAGTTTGTAGAGGCTGGCTTATTTGTATGTTCGCACGAACGAAAAATCAATATTATGAGCAAAACACACAATCAAGTCAGCCTTTGGAAAGGGGCAAAGACTTCCACTTTCCGCAATGCCAAATACCTACGGCAAAACACAACTGAATCCGAACAAACCCTCTGGAAATTGCTCCGCAACCGCAACCAACTTGGCTGCAAGTTCCGCCGTCAGCATCCTCTTGGCAGCTTTGTAGCCGATTTCTATTGCCATGAAAGCCTCTTGGTTGTCGAAGTAGATGGCGGCTATCACAACTTGGCCGACCAAAAAGCATACGACAAATGGCGAACAGAAGAGCTGGCTCAAATGGGCATTTCCGTGGTTCGTTTTTCCAATGAACAAGTTGAAAAGAACTTGAAAGAGGTGTTGTCGGAAATACGCAATCACCTCACCCCCGACCCCTCTCCTACGAGGAGAGGGGAGTAGAGCATCGGTCATTCAAAAGCCTATCTCCTTTTTGCATAGAACAAGCCCCTTTGATACGCATATCGTCTTGCTGTTCAAAGAACCAATTTTGCCGCTACCCACACACTGCTCCCCTCTCCTCGCAGAGCTTGTCCCGGCTTGTCGGGAAGAGGGGCCGGGGGTGAGGTACTTCCAGTATCCCATTCTCGTCGTTCAAAGAACCAATTTTGCCGCTACCCACACACTGCTCCCCTCTCCTCGCAGGAGAGGGGCCGGGGGTGAGGTGTCATTTCTCCCCATCCGGGTGGCAACTATAGCAAGCCGGGCTTGAGTACTGGTACCCATTCACCCCTTGGTGCTTATCGGCCAAGTCCACCGGGTCGTCGTGCTCGTGGCACTGGATGCAGCTGAACTGCGAGAAATTGCCCGCCGTGGTATGGCATTCCACGCAAGTGTTCCATTCGCCCTCGTGCTTGCCACTGTAAATCGGGAAGTACAAATTGTCGTGGTCCCAAGTGGAGGGCGTCCAAGCGTTTTCTGTATGGCAGTTCTGGCAGGTCGTCGGGAAGCCCGCCTGCTGGTGATTCGGGTTGTTTGCCCCATTGTATTCCGCTTGGTGACAGCCCACGCAGGTGTTCGGCGTGTTGTTGTAATTGCCTCCGACGTGGCATTCGGCGCATTGGTTCGCAATCGGCAC